>CANQJR010000008.1 GCA_947624275.1 uncultured Bacilli bacterium | reverse complement strand
CAATAGCTGCAATTTTGGCTTTTGCCACTCTATTTGTACCTAGAATTTTAAATACAATTAGTAGTAAATGGGGTGCTGTTGAAAACAATAGCATAGATGGTGCAAGTTCTGCTGGTGCAAGATAAATGACATTATAAAAAAAGAGGTGGTAGCGCATGCGTGAGGCGATTGGTGGTACTATGTTGATGTATATAGTTATGATATTTCTTATCATCTATATTGTTTTCATGGCCGTCGTAATAAATTACGGGCGTGTGTTCAAAAGTAAAAATACATTGATTTCATCTATTGAAAATGGTGAAGGCTTTAAGTCTGAAGATGACAAATTGGAATATTTGTCTAAGATCAGCAATTACAATGGTGAAATTGATGCATGTTATACATTGGGAAATAATGGTACAATTTATTTTTCTGTCAGATTGTTCATTTCCTTTAGTTTACCTTTTTTACAAAATAGATTGAACGTGCCTGTCACGGGTACGACTAGTGCTATAAAGATTCCTAATGGTGGTGTGACTAAAATTACTAAAGGTGTCGCAGCTTGTAATACGACTAGTGATAATGTTTTCTTGGGTACGACGCCATTGCAAATGGATAGAATGAGGTAGAGCATATGAATGTATTAGTTACTAATGAACAAGAAACTCTTTTATCTGGTTTGAGCGTAGAGATTATAAAAACTTTACGTGGTCAATATACTGCTGAAGAAATAATTGGAACCTTTTCCAATTTCTTTTTTGGAAGAATGATTTTGGATTTGACTGCTGTTAAAGATTATCAAAACATTGCCAATATTCAAAAAATATCAATTGGTTTACCTGTTGAAAAAATTATATTATTATTGCCATCTGATAGCAATTATTCCAATAATGCATATTTATCTAAGTTGATATCAATGGGATTTTATAATTTTACTACTAATCTTGAGGGAGTCGAATATTTAATCAACAATCCTAATACTTATAAAGATGTGGCTCATTTACATCAACTGGAACCGCAGGTAACTATTCCTGTATCCAATAATGACAATAGTACTACTTCTGTCAGGGAAGACAATGCAACGCCAACTGCTCCACAGGTCAGAATCATCGGTTTCAAAGATGTCACTGAAGATGCTGGCGCTACGACTTTGATCGTCAGAATGAAAAAAGAGTTAGAAACGTTCCATGGAATGAATGTTAAAGCAATTGAAGTTGGAAAGAGAGACTTTGTTTATTTCAATGATAAAACATTGGTTTCAATAAATAAGATAGATTTTTTGTCTGAGTTATCAAAATCAACTAATGTCGATTTAGTATTGGTAGATATGAATGATATGGATGACAGTTCTCTACAAGAAATTTATTATTTGATTGAGCCATCAATCATCAAAATCAATCAAATGGCCAAGAGAGATAAAAATGTATTTGATCGCTTAAAAGATAAAAAAGTTATCATAAATAAGAGTATGATATCCAATGAGGAAATAACTGAGTTTGCTACAGAATCCGGTTTAAAAATTTTTACGGCTCTTCGTCCATTTAACGATCGAAGCAATGCTCAAATCTTGACGGGTCTTTTGAATAAACTCGGTATTATTCATGTTGAAATGGGAACTCCTGATAATAACAATAGTGGTTTTGGGGGTGCTTTTAGACATTAATTTTACATAAAATATTGACAAAATGTGTTAATGTGTTATATATTTATCTATATGAAGTGAGGAGGACTAATTATGGATTTGATGAATTTTTTAGTGAGTTGTGATGATATTGCTCCATTAATTAGATTTATTAAGGGAATCTTTCTTTTAATTCAATGGGCTATTCCTATTATTCTAATAATTATGGGCTCTATTGATTTAGGTAAGGCTGTATTATCAAGTGACGATAAGGAGATTAAGCAAGCTACTGGTAAATTGGTTAAGAGAGCTATCGCTGCCGTTGCTATATTCTTCTTAGTGCTATTAGTTAGACTTGTTATGCAATTGGTTAGTGATTCTGGTAGTGAGGGCGCTCCAGATAATATTCTTCAATGTTGGGATGATGTCTAGTAATTTAAAATTAACATTTATGTTAATTTTTTTTTATATTATTGTTAAAATTCCATACTTATATTATAATGTTATTTGAGGTGTGTTTATGCTAGAGAACATAAAAAAAGTTGATAAAAAAGTTTTGATGATGCTTGGCGTTGTCGTTGGAATAATATTGTTATTAATGATTGCTATCATAGTTGTATCTTTGACTGGAAAAGGGCATTTGTCCTATTCTAAAATTGAAGATAAGATGGTTGCTGCTGCTAAAGATTATTATGCTGAACATGATAATTTATTACCAAATGCTGAAAAGAAAAGTGTTGAGGTCAGTGTCTCAGATTTGGTTTCCGGAGGTTATTTGAAAGATTTGTCAAAATATACTTCTGATTCTGTCAGCTGCACAGGAAAAGTTTTGGTTGGCAAGACTGAGAGTGATTATGATTATGTCGCTTCTCTAAATTGTGGTGATGAGTACAAAACTGAATTCTTATCTGATAAACTAATTGAAACAGTTGTAAATTCTGGTAGTGGTTTATACAAAATGGATGAAGTTGTCAAACCTGGTAAAAGTTTGGGCGTTGATGAAAGTGGATATGATTTGGCTACTAATGAGTTGTTATCTGGATACATTTATCGCGGTGAAATCTTAAATAACTATGTCAAATTGGATGATAAGTTATATCAAATCGTACAAATAGATGGAAATAATGATTTTGTTGTAATCGATAATAAAGCTAAAGTTCGCGGGCCTTATGACGATCGTTATAATTCTGAAGCTGATCAAAATTATGGAATAAATGATTACACTGTTAGTAGAGCTTATGAAGCACTTAAAACTAGCTATGACGAATTGAAAAATGATAGTTTGTTGAAGAAGAAAGCCGTTGCTAAAAATATTTGTATCGGTTCTAGAAGTGATGATGATACAGCTACTGATGGAAGTTTGGAATGCGCTCGCGTCATGACAAATCAATATTATAGTTTGTTGCCTGTTTATATGATCATGAATGCCAGTTTGTCAGATAAATGTGCCAATACCATTAGCGTAGAGTGTTCTAATTATAATTTTCTCGTTAAAGATGTCAATTATTGGACGATGACTCCTAGTAGTGCTAATTCTTATACTTCATATCGAATTAATGCATCGCTCAAGTCTTCGCGCGACAATTTTTCATCACTTTATCGCGGCGTTTATTATTTGACTAATAGATTGCGTTTTGTCAGTGGCACTGGAACTGAGAATGATCCATACGTTGTCAAATAACAACAATTATCAAAAATAATGGTAAAACTCTTTTACTATTATTTTTTTTTTGTTATAATTATATTGATATATTGGCTTTTGGAGGGAACTATGAAAAAAGGCATGATAAAAAAAGTATTATTGGTGTTGATAGTTACAATATTTTTGAATTGCTCAATTGTTAATGCCGCTAATTGTAACGCTTTGTTAACTCAAGATGCAGCTGATCTAATTAAAGATATTGTTAATCTTGTCAGAATAATGGTACCAATTTTATTGATTATTTTATGCTCTACAGATTTTGTCTCTGTAGTAATTTCACAAGATGATAATGCCATCAAGAAAGCTACTGGCCGCATTGTCAAAAGATTCATTGCTGCTGCAGCTATCTTTTTTGTTCCTCTCATCGTTGAAGTCTTATTGAGTTTAGATCCAATTAAAAATAGTTTGAATTTGGTCGATGATCCGACTTGTGGTGTTACGAATACAAATAGCGATGAATAAAGGGAAGTGACTTTGTGTGACGAGAAATTTTTTTAACAATTTTATACGTGAACTGTTCGCCTCAATCGATTACTTCATCTATTCTTCGATTGAATGGGTGACGCAGGGTATTTTTGACATTGCCAATTTGCGCACTAATGTGACGATTGTTGAGACTGTTCGCTCTAAGATTTATATAATTTTAGGAATATTTATGCTTTTCAAGATTTCGGCATCGCTCATCAATTACTTGATCAATCCTGATCAGATGAACGATAAAGAAAAAGGCGCTAACAAGTTGATCAGTCATACCGTAACAATGTTAGCTTTATTGTTGTTGTTGCCATCAATTTTTACTCTTTTATATAGAGCTCAATCTGCCTTTTTACCAATCTTGCCTAGATTCTTGCTCGGTGAAAGTAATGAAGACATTACAGCGACTGTGTCAGAAAATTCTAATTCGATGGCCGTCACTTTGCTACAAGCTTTCTTCCATCCGTACTATTCGGAAGAAGAGGGGCAGGAATATGCTTCGATTGATGGAGCTAAAGAGATAGAGAGTTTAGGTGACTTTGTTACTCATGTCAATGATGGTAATGGAATGACCATTCCGCTTTTGGGCATGGTGGCAGGATATAGTTATGAATACCGCTTTTTATTGTCGACGGTCGTAGGAATTGTCGTTTTGGTTTTGTTAGTAGGTATAACTATAGATGTTGCTGTTCGTCTGTTCAAAATGTTAATTTTGGAAATGTTAGCGCCGATTCCCATCATGAGTTATATTGATCCAAAATCTCAAAAAGATGGTCCATTTCAAAGTTGGTTGAAAGAACTATCACATACTTTTTTAGATATATTCATCAAATTGGGACTCATATATTTAGTGTTGTTTTTCATATCTGAATTACATAACAATGATTTGTTTGTCACTTATGGAAGTGCTGAAGGAAGTGGCATATCCCCAGTTAGATTGATGTATTTAAAAGTCTTTTTAATCATTGGTTTATTGGTTTTCGTAAGACAAGCTTCTAAATTTATCAAGTCTATTCTTGGTATCAAAGATAATAAGAATGGTGGAAGTTTCTTGGGCAACGTGGTTGGCGGATTGGCTGGCTTCGGAACTGGTGCTATCAGTGGGGCCATCTCAGGACGTGGATTGCGTGGTGCTGTAACCGGTGCTGTAACCGGTATGGCTGCGGGTTACCAAGGAGCTGTATCTGGTAAACCTTCCAATGCTTGGAAAGCTGGTGGCGACGCCGCTATTCAAGCTCGTCTCGGTGATCGTAATGCCAAGAGTGGAATACTTGCTAGCTTGCAAAAGAAGGCTGCTAATGCTCAGATGAAATCTACTGCTGCTGGCTTGAATTTGACTGATGAAACGATTAAAATGGCTAAAAAGAATTGGCTTCAAGCTCAAGATGAGGCTACTGAGGCAGAATGGAATTATCGTGAGATCGTCACTCAAGGTCCTCGCACAGGTGAATCACAAGAAGCTTATGATCAGAGAAGAACAGCTGCTTATAACGATTGGCAAGTTAAAGTTTCACGCAATACTGAAGCTGAGAAGAATTACAATCGTGGTAAAGAAGCATACGAGAAGACATATGGACAAGAAGTTAAACCATATGATCGCTATGCCAATAGTGCAGTGCATCGCGCTACTAAACGAGCAACTGGTGCCGTCAAAGAAAAGGCTGAAACGATTGCTGATAACATAAGTACCAATGCTGGTGGATCTAGTATTGAAGATAGACGTTTGGAGAGAACTATTAGAAATGCTCAAAATGGTGGATTCGATCCAAATAAAAGAGAATAGAAAAGGGTGAATAAAAATGGAAAACAATTATTTGATTCCTGCGAATTCAAATCGTGGAAAACTTATTTTGGGATACTTTAGAAAAATCGATTTGATCATATTTGGCAGTGGTGCTGGTACAACTTTATTCTTGTTACTTCTATTTCAAAATTATATGACAAATATAGCTGTTGCCATTGCGACGCTGTTACCAGTATTAGTTACGGGCTTTTTGGTAATACCCGTTCCATATCAACATAATGTATTAGTTTTTTTGCAAAACTTTTATAAGTTTTACTTTGTTAATAGAAAAGAATTTTATTGGAGAGGTTGGTGTAATGATTATGGCGAAGAAGACAGTAACAAGCAGTAAATATACTGAAGATTGGATCCCTGTACAAGGAATAAGCAATGGTATGATAGTTTTAGATAACAATCTAAAAGTTACGGGTGTTAAAATAACGCCTAGAAATATTTTCATCTTAGATGCTGATTCTCAAATGGGAATAATTAATAATTTGAAAAACTTTTATAATCAGATTGACTATGAATTTTGGTTAGTCGTTGCTGATAGACCGGTTGATATATCCGTTTATATGTCACAATTGCAATTGTTATACAATCAAACACAATCACCAGCTATTAGAAAATTGATAACTGAAGACATCCAAAAGGGTAATAATTTTATGAATAATAATGTCGTTGATACGGAATACTACATATTGTTTAAAGAAAACGATATCGATAGGATTCAAAAGCGTATTAGACAGTTGATAAATTCTCTATCTGCTTGTGGTTTGACTGCTGGTCAAACTACGAATGAAGATTTGCGCATCATCCTTGATAATTTCTTGAATGGTGGACAGACGACAGAATTTGGAACGGTGGTGACATTATGAGTTCAACGATGAAATTTAAATCACAAATTGCTCCTAAGGGGTTGCAATTCAATGCTAGCGATTTCTTCATAAGTGATAAGTATGCAACTATTTTGACCGTTGTCTCTTATCCTAAATTTATTGCTCCTGGATATTTGTCTACGTTGACGACGATGTCAGGAATTAAAGTTGTAATTAAGCATATACCAGTTCCTTTTTCGACGATTTCGCGTATGTTAAATAAGCAAATTGCTGATTTAAAAGTGCGTTATCAAGAGGAAAGAGATCGTACAATTCAAGAGAGAATACGACTTGACTATGAGTCATTGGAATATTTCGTTTCCATGCTTGCTGGAAGTCAAGCGAGAATCTTTGATTTTCAGATGCACATCATGATAACTGCTGATACTAAAGAAGATTTGGAACTCAAAAAGGTCAATGTCAAAAATTACTTGGAAGCTATGGAACTTCGCGCTGTATCACTTCGTTTTGAACAAGAAAAAGTGTTGAAGTCAATGTTGCCAATATTCCCAAAACAAGATATCGAAACACGTATTGGTACACCAATTCCATCAGTGACGATTGCCGCTATGTATCCATTCATCTTTGATAGTATAAAAGATCCAGGTTTATCCAGTTTGTTAGGTGTCGATTTTTCCGGTGGTGTCATTTTATTCAACCAATTTCTATATAAAATAAAGAAAGAGAATAATCGTAATAATGCCAATTTGATTTTGCTTGGTACTTCTGGTTCTGGTAAATCAACCGCCGCTAAATTATTGCTTCGCAATCACATCCGTAATGGTTGTCAAATCGTTGCAATCGACCCAGAAAACGAACTTGAAGAGATGACTAAAACGTTTGGTGGCGATACGATCGATTTGGGTAAGGGTGGAGAATTTGGTATGATCAACCCTTTACAAATCGTCATCGATGCCGATGAAGATGAAATAAAACAAGGCCTTGGTTATACTGTGTTAACACGTACTCTTCAATTCTTAAAAGCGTTCATGAAGTATTATGATCCATCAATGGAAGAAGATACTTTAACTATTTTTAGTGAAGTTGTTCAAGATACTTATAAGCGTTTTGGTATTGATTTCGATAAAGACTTCTACAATTTTACAGCTAACGATTATCCAACTTTCTCCGATGTTTATGCCACGATTAAAAGTCGTATCGTCGCAATGCCAGAGCATACGCACGAGAGAGAAATGATGGAAAAATTGGAGTTGAAAATTAGACCATTAACTAATGATTTGCGTTATTATTTTGATGGTAAAACGACGATAACTCACAATAGTGATTTCATCACTTTTAACATTAAAGAATTGATGAATGCCGAACAGAATATTAAAAATGCACTATTCTTTAACATTTTGAAATATGCTTGGGGGTTGTGCTTAAATAGAGATGTTGACACGATTATGATGATTGATGAGGCCCACGTTTTATTAGGTGATAATAATACTTTAGGAGCTGATTTCTTAGCTCAAGTTCAACGTCGTGCTCGTAAGTATAATACTGGTACGGTTATTATTACTCAACAACCTAGTGACTTTGCAGCACCTAACGTCATCATGCAAGGTAAAGCTATATTCGACAATGCTTCTTACTATCTAATAATGGGATTGAAGAAACAAGCTGCTGAAGATTTAGCTATGTTAGTTGACTTAAATGATAATGAGAAAGAGAGCATTAAACATTATAATCAAGGTGAAGCATTATTTGTCTGTGGAAATCGCCGCATGCGCATCAATATAATTGTTACACCTGAAGAATTGGCTTCGTTCGGTAGTGGCGGAGGACTATAGTATTGCTAAAAGTGATTGTAAAATCACTTTTTTAATTTTATAATATTCATGCTTCAAGTTTACTTTATTTTGACATTTTGATATAATTAATGGGAAGTGTAGAGGTGATTTTGATGAATGATAATAATGACCAAAATGTTAAGACTCCACATGAAGTCGTTGATGAGCATCGTTCTCAGAATGCAGTGCCTCGTAGTTATAATCCTCAAGTTTCTAATGCTGGGTTGGAAAAAACTTTGGAGCCTAACGTCGATGATTTACAATCGGATACATCTCAGGAATTAAGTGTTTCTTCTATCGATATTGATGGAAATGGTACATTTGAAAATGATGACAATCGACCAGCCGTTGCTACGGGATTAGTATACACAGAAAGAGAAGTCATTACTAAGCCATGGTTTTGGGTCATTATAGCTTCAGTTGCTCTTTTCTTATTTCTCTTATTGATCATCATCGTCTTTTTGTTAAAAAATTCTGATGGATTAAATTATGTTTCAACCAGTTATTTGGATAGTGAAGAATATCGAAAAATTTATATGGAAGTGGAGAGCGTCGTTTCGAGTTATCAAACTAAGTATGGTGTTACTGTTGATAAATATTTGATCATTTCTGCTTTGACAGCTTATAAGAATAATGATGAATATATGGATAATACTGATAGTACAGCATATGATTATATAAGTGTTGAAGATGACGAAGAATCATCTAAAAATATAACAGAGATGCGCAATTACATCGAAATACTTGCCAAGTATCAAATCAAAACTAATGCTAGTTGTAGTTATGATAGCAGTTCAATGCGCAAAATAGCTAGTAATGATGATGCGACGACTTTGCTCAACTTTTGGACGTCAGCAGCTGCCAAAGAAAAGAATTATGATTGTAGTGGTAGCGGATCTAGTTATTCAATCTCTGTCGATGAAGGTAATATAAAAGATGATAATAGCGGTAGTGTATTTTATTGGAATTTAGTGGATGAAAGTTTTTTATCAGAATATTATTCCAAATATTTTGATGGCATACCTGAAGAGAGTTATTTGACCAGTGTTTCTAAAACGATTGAGTATATTTATCTATATGCCAAATCTTTAAAAGATTATGATACGACGGTATCTACTCGTAAAGCGTGCAATGGAACAGCTTTCTTTTGGCCGATTGGAAGTAAAGAAACAACTACTAGAAATGGTAAAGTATTTGCAACTGGTGAACCAGATTGGTATGATATCACTCAAGAGTTTGGTGAAGGTGGTCATAAGGGAATGGATATAGCTGCCTATCTTGATACAAATGTCATTGCTTCTAAAGCTGGTATAGTAAAAGCAACAGGCGATTATAGCGATTATGTGTGTGACACTGGCGATAATGATACTTATGGTTGGTTTGTCAAAATTGAACATTCTGATGGAACTTATACTCTATATGCCCATATGAAAGAAAATTCTGTCTCTCTCGAAATTGGTGACGAAGTGGAACAGGGGCAAGTAATAGGTAAAGTTGGGTTAACTGGTTGTAGTTCCGGACCACATTTACATTTTGAAGTGTTCGTTACCAGCAGTCAACGCATCAATCCACGTGAAAAAGTGAAAGAAGATGAACCGCGACCAAGTTGTGATGAATTTTCTTTGAATGATACCTCACTATCTAAACAAGAGTTTGTTACTTTGATGCACAATTATTGTACTTCTAGTGGCAATAAAGCCTTTTGTACTGATTTTTCTCCAAACGCTGAATTGATTTATGATGTTTCGTTGCAAAATAATGTCAATCCTGAATTAGTTGTAGTTACGGCAAGATCAGAGATGAGTTTTCAAAAATGTGCAGGTTACTATAATTATTGGGGCTTGGGCATATCCAATGGTGAGGGATGCTCTGCTGGTGAAGCATTGAACAGTATGGAAGCCGGTATCAAGAAGTATGCTGAATATATATCAACTTATTCAGAAGGAGGTTCTCTAGCCGACATGATTTTAGGGCGTTATAATGCCCGTGAAGCAGCCGGTTGTGATTCTGCCGGTCATGGCCTTCCAGGGACGTTGGCGGGAATGCAGTCTGTTTATTCTTGGCTAGGTAATTATCGCTTTAATCCTGGTAGTTCTGGACTTGGTGGATGTCATGCTCTCAAAATAGTTTATAATGATGAAAATTATTGTAATACCCATCCATCGTGTACATCTTATAATAGCAATAGTGATCATAATTGCCCTGACATTACAAAGACAACCACTTGTGAACAAAATGATTACACCGCTTGGCAAATTAAACAAAAATTAGAATTTCGTAAAGAAATGTTTGGAATATAGGAAGGGATTTTATGAATAGACTAAAATCTTTTGAAAAAATAATGTTCGCAGTTTTATTTGCATTTTTTATATTTATAACTATTTTCGTAATCATTAATAAAAAAACAGATGATGAAGAAAAACCTGCATTATCTGTTTATTCTGTTCAAGATGAAAATAGATTTTTGACCATTTCTTCTGCAGTAAATATATATGTCACTCATGTTAAAGATTCTAATAGTGACGCTCTACTTACCATATTGGATAAAAAGTATGTTAAAGAAAACGAAGTGAACAAAGCTAATGTTTTAAATGTATTGGCAAAATATGATGGTATTACAAATGTCAATGTCAGACGTGCATACCAAGTTAATAAGTATGACAATATTTATATCTATTATGTCAAAGCCAAATTAGAAACGGGTGGAGTTCTCTCTTCTAAAACACAATATGTCAGAGATGATTATTATGAAGTGACCATTAATGAAAATGATTTGACTTTTGCGATAGCACCACTAGCGATGGAAGAATATGAAAGGGTGATAGGTGATGTAGATGGATAATCGAAAAGAGGTTATTATTAGTTTTGTACTCATATTTTTAGTGATTTTTTCGCTCATTTCCCATTATTTGTTTCATAGTGATGATAAATTGAAAAGAAAAAAAGAAATGATAGCTGAATTTGATCGAACTAATGCTGTCTCTGAAGTCAACAAATATTCTTTAAAAGATATAGATAAAGAGACGATGGCCATTTTATATCTAAACGATTATTTGGATATGATTGTCAATTATCCAGATGAAGCCTATAGTTTAATTTCTAATCCCGATGTCATTTCTAAAAGTGATTTTCTCGATTATAGCAAGGTATTAGCCAACAATTCTGATAACGATTATTATAATTTGCAGAACTATTCATATTATCAAGAGAATAGTACTCATAATTTTGTGTACAGAGTGAGCAATAAGAAAGATCAAGTATTCACTTTTAGAGTGCACGCAGTCATGGATTATGAGGTTGATATGAACATATAATTTGTGTTGAAATTTCCGATTTTTTTGTTATAATATTATTGTATTTTTATGTGTGAAAGAAGGAGCATATATGAAGTTCAAATTTAGAGCTGATGCACAAGATGTGTTAATTTTTGTATTATTTGCAATATTCCTTTTATTTATTGTGGCTTTAGGTGTTGTAAACTTATCATATTTAGCAAATGGCGAAGGAATGACCTTCAATTTCTTGATTGCCTTTACAACTGAATACATTACGACGACAATCGTATTTTACATAGTGGCTTTAGTAGCTCTATTTGTCAGTGTTAGTTCTTATTTCTTTGAACGTGAAGAGGGCGTAGGTTTCTCTTTTGGAAAAAAGGACAAAGGTTATAGTAGATGGGCCAAAGAAAAAGAGATGAAAGCTGTTTTGAAAGAGGTTGATCCCAAACAACCGACTAGTAAATATGCTGGAATCCCTCTAATTAGTAAAAATGGTAAACTTTGGGTCGATGATGGTGAGTACCACACATTGGTAATAGGAGCAACTGGTTCTGGTAAAACGGTCAGCACTATTTTACCTTCAATTCAAGTTCTAGCTAAGAAAGGTGAATCAATGGTTTTGACTGATCCCAAAGGTGAACTTTTTGAAATGACTGGAGGATTACTCAAAGCTAAAGGTTATGACTTAATAGTTTTAAACTTCCGTAATCCCCAAAAGGGTAATGCTTGGAATCCGATGACTTTGCCATATAGATTGTATAAGAGTGATAATAAAGATAAAGCTATTGAGTTGTTGGACGACCTAGCTTTAAACATTCTATATGAAGAGAATAATAGCAATGCCGATCCGTTCTGGGAAAAAACTTCAGCTGACTATTTCTCAGGGTTGGCATTGGGGTTATTTGAAGACGCTCCCGAAGAAAAAATAAATATTAATAGTATCAGTTTGACTACGACTGTCGGTGAAGAAAAATGTGGCGGTTCTACTTATGTCAAAGAATATTTCAACATGAAAGATCCTAATTCACCTGCTTATATCAATGCCAGTGGTACGATTATGGCTCCTAGTGAGACTAAGGGATCAATAATTTCTGTTTTTAAACAAAAAGTAAAACTTTTCTCTTCTCGTGAGAATTTGTCAGAAATGTTGAGTTATAGTGATTTCGATTTGCGCACGATTGGTGAGAGACCGACAGCTGTCTTTATAATCATTCAAGATGAGAAGAAAACCTATCATTCCTTGGCGACTATTTTCATCAAGCAATGTTATGAGACATTAATCGATGTCGCTCAAGAACATGGTGGAAAGCTTCCTTGTCGAACTAATTTCTTGTTGGATGAGTTTGCCAATATGCCACCTTTGAAAGACGTTACGACGATGATTACCGCAGCTCGTTCAAGACAAGTTCGTTTTACGATGATCATTCAAAACTTTGCGCAATTGAACCAAGTTTATGGAAAAGAGAATGCAGAAACGATTAAAGGTAACTGTGGTAATATCGTCTATCTAATTTCGACTGAGTTGACAGCTCTTGAAGAGATCAGTAAATTGTGTGGAGAGGTCAAGTCTAAGAAAGATGATAAAACTGCTTCTACACCACTTGTCACCGTTTCTGATTTGCAACGCATGAAACAGTTTGATCAAATCGTTTTGCGTTTGCGCATGCAGCCATTTAAAACATCTTTTACGCCTAATTTTAAAATCGATTGGGGAAGTCAACAATATCCAAAGATGGCTTATCCAGAACGTGAAAAACGTCCAGTTCAAGTGTTCGATGTCCGTGAATTTGTCAAAGAAAAACGTCAACAGAAAATTCGTGAGATGATGGAGAGTGGGGGACTTCCTCCTTCTGCTTCAACTTCCGCTCCTGTTGGTGGAGGATATAATGGTGGCATTATGGCATCTAATCCTTTTGCCAATAGAGCACCTATGAACAATAATGCTATGCCAAAGAATGATATGAATAATCAAGCAGTTGACATCAACGATTTGGTTCGTAAGATCGATGCTAAAATAGCGGAAATAGAAAAAGAGGAAAAGGCTGAACAAAAGACATCTCCAACTCCTCGAGATACAGAAGTATCTAAACCTGAAAGGGTTGAGGAAAAACCTAATCCTGCACCTGAGAGTAAAAAAGACGACAAACCGATCATTTCCATTTCGAGTATTGAAGACCGCGTCAACGATATGATTAGATCTGGTAATCAAGTTGAAGAGAAACCGCGTGAGACGATTTTGCCTCGTCCAGCTCCAGTTGAAGACAAAAAAGAAGAAGAGAAGACGACTTCTTCAGTCAAGTCATCTGTTCCTGACAAACCGACGATATCTTTAGATGACATTGATGAAAACCAATTCTTTGATGATTTTTTTGAAGATTAAAAAGCCTATTGTTAGGCTTTTTTTATTGTTCCACGTTCACATTTATTTCCCCAGCTATCAATTAAATCATCATCTTTAGTGATACAGATTATTTCACAGTTATTGGGACATTTTCCACATTCTTTAGTGAAAGTAGCAAAATTGTTATCGATGATATCGAATGAAAAATGGCATTGTTTCTTTTCTCTTTTGGCGATGATTGCCACGCCAATGGCGCCCATCAAATGACCGTTTTCATCGACGATGATCTTTTCTTGAAGCAACTCTTCGAAAGCTCGACAGACACCACTATTTTTGCTGACGCCACCTTGAAAGATGACTGGTGCAGCAATCTTTTTTCCCTTTCCGACATTGTTCAAATAGTTTTCGGCCACACTTCTCACCAAACCGGCGACAATGTCTTCTTGACTATAGCCACTGGCGGCTTTGTGAACTAAATCCGATTCGGCAAAAACAGTGCAGCGGGCAGCTATTTTGGCAGGGTTTTTGGATCTTAGAGCTATGTCTCCAAAGTCTTTGACATCTAATCCCAGTCTTCTGGCTTGACTGGTCAAAAATGCTCCAGTTCCAGCGGCGCACAGTGTATTCATGCCATAGTCGGTGACAATGCCATTATCGATGATGATGATTTTGGAATCTTGTCCACCAATCTCTAAAATGGTTTTGACATCTTGGTGAAAAGTTATTGTGCCAATGGCATGGGCAGTTATTTCATTCTTGATGGTGCCAGCCCCAATCATTTTGGCGATCAATTTGCGACCACTACCAGTCGTTCCCACGTATTTGATCACATATTTATTCTCATCAAAATCTTCTTTTAAATTGTGCAATAGGATTTTAATTGCCTGAATGGGATTGGCATTGGTCTCTATATAACTACTACTAATGATGTTGTTGTCATCGTCGATGATGACTCCTTTGGTCGAAATCGAACCAATATCTATACCTAAATAACAATTAATCATCAATTTTCCTCTTTTCTTTAATCATCTCATAAAAGGCTTCCAGTCTAGTTTTAATTCCCTCTTCACTAGTTTGGTAATCAAAGGATAAAAACATGATGGGGAAGTTGTTATCGTTAGCAATTTTTTGAATGATGGGAATGGCACTTATTTCTGGTGTACATCCAAATGGCTTGATGTGAATGATGCCATCATAACCATCATCGATCAATTTTATTGTGCGATAGACATTGTCCAAACCATCCGCTCCTAAGTTGTATTTAACATATTTTTTTGAATACTTTTTTCTTCGATGCAATGATAGTCTCTTCTTATATAGCAAATAACTGGCATTGGTGAAACGCTTTACTTGGACGTTCATGGATGCTAATTCTTTTTCGATGTAATAACTAGAATATCCTTCCATAGAAGTATAGAGTTCACCAATAATGCCGATTTTTAAACAGTTTTTTGGTTTGTCAATCACAATTCTTTTAAACTTTTTAAAATATTTGCGATATTTTTTCGTTAAAGAGATGAATCCTTTACTTTTTAAAAAATCTTTTAACATCGCTTTTTTCAAATTGTAGAAACTGTCTTTTTGGGTTTCAAAACCGACATTTAGCCGTATGTAATTATCGATTCTATCCATGTATTCAATCATCAATAATGTTAGAAGACCATGATAGATGAATTTTCTTTTTTTGAGGTTGGGATTTATTTTTTTAAGATTGACATATAAACTTTTGGGTGTGATGCGATTGTGTTCACTTATGTTGATGAATTGTAAATCATATCCCAAATCTTTCAATATTTGTTCTTGAACTTCTCCATAATAACCATAGCGACAACCACCACCAGCTTGAATCAGGTAGTTGCAGCCACTTTCTAACGATTCGATAAAATTGCCCAAATTGTATTTAAATGGTATACAGACGGAGTCGGGAGCGTATTTACTTCCCAATTCAATCGTCCTTTTGGTTATGGGTTTTGGCATGATGACTTCACCATCTAGGCACTTGTTCAATAAATAGCTGATGGCTATTCCGTAATCGCCCAATTGGGGAAAACTAATTTTGATCATAGACATCCTCCTGCATATTGATAATATCGATAAAACTTTCAATTCGGGTGATAATACCTCCATTGTCATTGGTCTCATCAATGACGAGATTTAAAATGGGCAAATCTAACTTGTGCCTGATCATTTCATTTACTAAAGAGTCAGGTCCACAAGGAAAAGCACTGATCAAGATGAGACCATCGATTTTATCTTTACATCTCATGATGGCGTTTAGTGAATCGATATTTTTTGACCAGTATAAATCTTTACTGATAGATTGATATTCTTCGTTTTCTTCATCAAAGAAACGATTTGACAATATCACTTCAATGTTATTATCTTTCAAAATATTTTTGATGTCAGACATGATATAGTCATCCAATAAATTGTAAGAGTGTCCAACTAAAAGAATTTTTTTGGCAGTTGAATTTAAAATGTTCAATTGTTTCTCCGTCTCTTCATTTCTCTTTTCAACATATCTTTTAAAAGCTTTATCAAAAGCTCTTGCCGTTTTACAACGATTGATATTCAATTTTTTTCCCAATTTGATAAAGGCTCTTTTTAGTGTTATTCTCTTTTTTAAATCGATGTTTAGTTCAATTATTCTATTGGGAAAGAGATTGTTGGCCAAATCGTATAGCGCATAAAAATTAGTACACATCATTTCGTCGCGACGGATACTGGGACAGCGAATTGTTATGACGTAATCACATTTATCCATCAATTCTTTCATGTGTCCAAAATAGATTTTTAAAGATAGGCAAGATTCATCGACCAACAGTCTTTTACCGCTTTCAATGGTCTCTTTTGTCGTCTTGCCACTACTGATATATGAAATGTTCAATTCATCTAAAAAAACTTTTATCAATTCTTCGTAATCGTAATACAATAGGCCATTGACTAGTCCAAGTTTGATGTCTTTCATATATACCTCCATTTAATATTATTAAAAAATGTCAAATAAATAACTAAAATTGTTAAGATAAAATTTTTATGTTATACTTATCATAGTAGGTGGTGTCATGAAGAAGAAAAAGAAAGACCATACTAATAAAAAAAGAGAAGTCATTTTTGGTATATTAATTGTTTTATCATTAATCGCCACTATTTTTTTATCGTTTGTGGTCAGTCCCGGGAATAATAATGCTTATCCCCATATCAATCATATCGGTGTAGCCGAATTCAGAAGTTCATATAATGTCGATGTGACGTCAATCATCTATTTTGGTAATGGTGAAATCGATGAGAGCAATGAAGAATTAAAAGTGTTGGATGATGTGGCAAAAGAGTATGATTTGATGATTGAATATGTCAATGTTGCTGAATTGGTACCACAAGAAAAAGAAGAGTTGAAGACGATTGAAAGTTCATTCAATGGTGATTGTTATCCCAATTTAATAATTATAAAAGAGGGTAAAACTGTTAATAATAGTAATGTTTATTTGAATAGAGACGAGATATTAGATTTATTTAAAAAATATGAAATAATTGATTGATAGTAGGTGGAAGTATGAATATTAAGAAATTGTTGGAATTCGCTTTGATATTGATGATTTTTGTTTTTGGTTATCAATTCATAGTCATCTATTTAGAAGATAGTCATGAAGTCAGTTATGAGATAGCTTCAGGTGATCACGAATTTCAAATCGATGAAAACTATATAAAAAAAGATAAGTTTGACAATTATGTAATTCAAATTACTGATGATAGTGGTCATCATTTTGTGTATCAAATAAATAATACTTTTAATAAACAGAAAAGGATTATAAAAGATATCAAGACTTATGAAAAAGATAATTATCTATGTCTATATCCAATTACTATTGATGCGCATAATGAAACGGAGATATTGTGTAACGATGGAAAGGAATTAGTGTCATATCAGGTTGCGAAAAACAAGATCGATTTGCGTTCTTTTGTGAAATCTATCAATCTAGATGATCGTTTTATGGACGCTAAAAACAATCCGCTTAAGACGGGGAACATAACAATATATTCTAACAACTTATACGATGATGAATATTTGGGACTATATCGTTATAAATATATGACTATCTATAATCGTGGTCAAGCCAATGATTTTTCTTTTTCGACTAAAGATATTTATAAGAATGAATTAGGGGTATATATCAATAACTATTTCTTAGTTCCTGTCGTGTCTAATACGACTAATGAGTATTACATCTTAGATATGAAGAGAGGAGAGCCTAAATACATGTCCTTTTCTGATCCCCTATCTAAGAACTTATACAATATTGGGGTGATCGATGGCAAGTTGTACGTCTTTGATTTGGATAAAAAAATAGAGTATGCAATCAATCCTAATAATGCTAGCTATGAAATAATCGGTAGTGTATCTAATGGTTTTGTCGCCTATGAAAATGGGGAATGGGTCACTAAGAGCATCACGGAATTTACTAAGAATAAAATAAAATTTAATCAGAATGTAGTCGATGAAGAGTTATCATTTGACTATGATGAAATATATGAATCCAATGCCAGTTATTACTTGGTTGATGGTAATAGAGTATATCGCGTTTATAAAAATTATAAAGATGTTAGAGTGCTTCTTTTTGAAACTGACAAATTTAATAATATGATGGTTTATAACGATCGCATTTATTATTTGAAAGATGATAATTTATATCGTTATGACCAATATGGTATAAAGACTCTAGCTAATAATAATGAATTTAAATATAATAATGTCAATGTTTATTACGTGTATAATGATTGAGGATGAAAATCCTTTTTTCAATTGACTGTTGTTTGGTGATATAATAAAATAATTCTTAGAAAAGAGTGAGATTATGAAAAGAGATTTAGTGGAAATAACTAGAGAAGTAGATAAATATTTGGGTGAACAAGTCGAGGTAGAAGGATGGGTCAGAAATCATCGCAAACAGAAAGAATTTGGTTTTATCGATTTTGCTGATGGTACGCAATTTAAAAGTATGCAGATCGTCTATGACGATAAACTAGACAATTTTGAAGATGTTCAAAAAATCAGAGTTGGTAGTGCTATTTCCGTCGTAGGTATCTTGGTCAAAAGCCCTAAAGAGGGACAATTGTATGAATTGCAAGCTCAAGAAGTGAAGTTGTTAGGTGATTCTTTGGAGAACTATCCAATTCAACCGAAGAGACATAGTCGCGAATTCTTGCGCGAAGTGGCTTATCTCCGTCCTCGTACCAATTTGTTTCAAGCCGTTTTTAGGATTAGGAGTTTGGCAGCTATGGCCATTCATGAATATTTTCAAAGTCATGGTTACGTATATGTTCATACGCCTTTGATTACTTGTGCTGATTGTGAAGGATCTGATCAGATGTTTAAGATTACCACTCTCGATTTTGACAATTTGGAAAAAGGTCCTGATGGCAAAGTTGACATGTCCAAAGATTTATTTGGTAAAAAAGCTTTTGTGACGGGTAGTGGACAATTGCATGGTGAAGCTTTTGCGATGGCCTATAAAAAGATTTATACTTTTGGACCAACTTTCAGAACGGAGAATTCCAATACTAAAACTCATGCCAATGAGTTTTGGATGATCGAACCAGAAATTGCTTTTTGTGATTTGAACGGTTTGATGGACATCGAAGAAGAGATGTTAAAGTATGTTGTCAACTATGTCTTGGATAGAGCTAAAGACGAATTGGAATTCTTAGATAGTTTTGTCGAGAATGGCTTAATAGAAAAACTCACTAAATTGGTCAATTCTAAATTTACTAGAATCGCTCATAGGGATGTCATTGACATTCTCAAAAAGGCCGATGTCAAATGGGAGTTTGAGCCAGACTATGGGGAAGACATCGCTAAAGAACACGAAAAATATATTACTGAGTATTTCAATGGACCAGTTTTCATCACGGATTGGCCAAAGGATATCAAAGCTTATTACATGAAACAAAATGCTGATGGCAAGACCGTAGCTGCGGTCGATTTGGAAGTCCCAGGAGCTGGTGAATTGATGGGTGGTTCTCAAAGGGAAGAAGACTACGACAAATTAGTCAGACGCATTGAGGAGATGAAAGTTGATCGTTCAACCATCGAGTGGTATTTGTCTTTACGTCAATACGGTGGTTGTGTCCATAGTGGCTTTGGAATGGGCTTCGAACGATTATTAATTTATTTGACAGGTGTTGAAAATATTCGTGATGTCATACCATTCCCAAGGACACCGGGAAGTTGCCTATATTAAAGTTCAAATTTGAACTTTTTTTTTGACAAATTTTAGTAAATTTAGATTTAATATGTTATAATTGAATTGATAATAGTATTGGAGGAATATTATGGCTAAGAAGAAAAGAAGAAAACAATCAGAAGAAAAAAGTATGAAATTGCCTGTGGAATTACAAGGTATAATTTATATTGTTTTAGCTGTATTAGGATTTGGCCCTGGTAAACCTCTTGGTCTAATCGGTAAATTGGTTCGCAGTTTGGCAACTTTTTTATTTGGGACTTGGGATGTCATCTTCATTTTATTTTTGTTAGTATTGGGATGTTATATCGTCATCAAAAAAGAGTATCCCAGTTTTTTCAATCGCAAATTAATAGGTCTATACATCTTGATGATTGGTGTTTTAACTTATTCACATTTACAATATGTAAAATTGAATGATGGTGAAGTCGCCGTGATTTTTAAAGAGACTTGGAATGATTTGATGAGCATCATCAATTCGATTATGAATGGTCATTCTTTTAAGACGATGGGTGGCGGATTTTTTGGTTGCTTCCTAGCGGTTCTCTTTAAAATTCTTTTCGATTATCAAGGTACATATATAATTTCTATATTAATAATCGTTTTAGGAATTTGTCTATTTACGGGAATTTCGATATTTGATTACGTGCGAAAAGGTTTGGACAAAGGTAAAAAAATGATCAAGAAAGAGCGAAATGATAGTGATGATTCCAAAGAAGACGTCGATTATGACGTCGAAACGGGTGAAGTCAAAGAAGATGTTAAGAAAAAGATGCCAGTCGATTTGGATGCGAGACACGTCATCACCAGTATTGATGAATTGAAGGAAACGGTTTCGCTTCATAACGATGAATTAGAAGAAAAGGGTAAAGTTCTAAAAGAAGTTGAAAGTGCGAAAAAGGATGATGATGAAACGGATGTCTTCAACGTCACGCCAATGTCAACTTCTGATTACAAGTTGCCATCTCTAAGTCTATTAAAACCGAGTAAAAATAATCGCAATAATTCCATTAATGAGAATACTTTAGCTGCGACTGAGGAATTGTTAGTAAACGTCTTGAACGATTTTGGCATCGAGGGCGCTAAAGTCGTCGATAGACATGTTGGACCTAGTGTCACGCAATATGAATTGTCGATTAAAACGGGAACTAAATTGAGTCGTATTTTGAGCATTAATAAAGAGATATCATTGGCTTTGGCCAAGAAAGATGTCCGCATTCAAGCACCAATACCTGGTAAGCGTACGATTGGAATTGAAGTGGCTAATGATGCGATTCAACCAGTCAGCTTTAGAGAAGTTTTAGAACGTGCTCCTGCCAATAAAGCCAATAGTAAATTGTTGGTAGCTCTTGGAAAAAATATAATGGGTGAGACTAAGTTTGCGGAAATTGATAAGACGCCACACTTATTAGTTGCTGGTGCTACTGGATCCGGAAAATCTGTTTGTATCAATTGCATCATTGCTTCTATTTTGATGCGAACTAAACCTGACGAAGTAAAATTGGTCATGGTCGATCCGAAAAAAGTTGAATTGAGCAATTATAATGGCGTTCCCCATCTGTTGATGCCCGTTGTCACCGATCCGAAAAAGGCGAGTGTCGCTCTTCAAAAGATTGTTCATGAAATGGAACTTCGATATGATGAGTTTGAAGAGAAAAAAGTTAAAAATATTGCCACTTACAACGAATGGGTGGAAAAACAGAACAAGAATCGCGTTGACACTGATCGCATTAGTAAAATGCCTTACATCGTCGTCATCGTCGATGAACTTGCCGATTTGATGTTAGTAGCTTCTAAAGAAGTTGAAGATTCAATCATGCGCATCACGCAAATGGCACGTGCAGCCGGTATTCATTTGATCGTCGCTACGCAAAGACCATCTACTGATGTCATCACTGGAGTGGTCAAGGCCAACATCCCATCACGCATCTCTTTTGCCGTATCTTCAAGTATCGATTCACGAACTATCCTAGATATGACTGGAGCGGAAAAATTGTTGGGTAAAGGTGATATGTTATTCTTGCCAATGGGCGAGAATGCTCCTGAACGCATTCAAGGTGCTTATGTCTCTGATGAAGAGTTGGAAGCTATTATCAATTGGACTGTCAACCAACAAAAAGCGCAATATGATGAAAAGTTCTTGAATTTACAAGCAGCTGATGAACAGGGCAATGCCGGTGGACATCCGACTGATGAGAGTGGTGATGAAGGGGATGAAATATATAATGACGTCGTCGATTTCGTCGTCTCTACTAGAAAGGCCAGCGCTTCGCTAATTCAGAGAAAGTTTAAAGTCGGTTATAACCGCGCTGCTAGAATTGTGGATTTGTTAGAGGAACGCGGTGTAATTGGACCACCGAATGGTTCTAAACCTCGTGAAGTCTTAATTGCTAAAGAACAGTACGATGATGGCTTTGAAGATAATATAGAAGAATAAAAAGGAAAAATACATTGATCATCAATGTATTTTTGTGGTCTTAAATAAAATGAAAAAAATAATGCATAATATAAAGGGTGATGATATGGAATATAAAAAAGTAACTCTTGGTAGTCACAATCTTCACATGATCAAAACGAATCGTTTTAAAACAGTCTCAGTCAATTTGATGTTTCGCAAAAGAATCGTCAAAGAAGAGATAACGATGTGCAACTTTTTGGCGGATATGTTGACCTTTTCCAGTAAGAATTATAAAACGCGTCGCGAAATGGCGATTGCGCAACAAGATCTATATGCTTGTGAAGTCGATTTCAGTTGTTATCGTCTCGGAAATTATTATAATACCGATATTTCTCTTCTATGTCTAAATGAAAAATATACGGAAAAGGGTATGTTAAAAAAGACGATTGAGTATTTAGCAGATATCATTTTTAATCCCAATGTCGTCGATGGTCACTTTGATGAAGTATCCTTTAACATCGTCAAAAATAATACAGCTACTCAAATTGAAAGTGTCAAAGAAGACATGCGCAAATACAGTTTGATCAAAATGTTAGAGAAGATGGGACCTGATGAAACATATTCTTTACACGGATTTGGTTACTTAGAAGATTTGGAGAAAATAACGCCAAAGAATTTGTATGCGTTTTATGAAAAATTTCTTCGTAGTAGCGGTTTAGAAATTTTTGTCTTAGGTGATATCGATTTCATAGAAATAGAAAAGATATTTAAAGATAATTTCAAATTTGATATATATCACCAAAAAAAGAAAGATTTTATCATTGAACATTCGAACATTAGAAAGATTCCCAAACAGATTGTGGAAGATTATCCATCTTCTCAAGGCAAATTGTCCATCGGTTGCAAAATAAGGGATTTGACCGATTTTGAACGCAATTATGCCTTGACCATATTCAATATGATTTTTGGGGGAAGTAGTGAATCTAAATTGTTCCGAAGTGTCCGTGAAAAAAATTCTTTGTGTTATTACATCAGTTCTAACTCCAATAAGATTGATAATCTTTTATTCATAACATCGGGTATTGCCAAGAACAATTTGAAAAAGACGGTTTCACTCATAAAACGCGAGTTGAAGAACATGCGCGATGGCAAGATAAGTGATGAAGAAATCGAGATGGCCAAGACGCGATATTTGGCTATTATCGAAGAGATGTATGACTATCCATTACAAATAATTTCTTATTATTATGCTTCTGAAATATTGGATGCCGATCTACCACAAGAGCGCAAGAATCAAGTTTTAAAGGTGACGCGCGATGACATTATATCAGTTGCGAAAAAGATAAATATTGATACGATTTATTTACTAGGTGGTGAGAATGATGAAGAAAATTGATCTAGTCGGTATTGATCAAGAACTATATTTTGAAAAACTTGATAATGGTCTTGAAATATACGTCGTGCCCTTCAAGAATAAAAGTAATTATTTCGTCAGTTATTTTACTAAATTTGGTTCTTTAATTCTCAAGTTTTTCTCTGAAGAAGAAAAGATGGAAATTGAAGTTCCTCAAGGAATTGCCCATTTCTTGGAACATAAGATGTTTGAACAAAAAGATGGGATTGATCCCTTTACTTTTTTTGCCCAAAGTGGAGCCAATTGCAATGCCTCTACCAGTTATAAAGTGACGCGTTACTATTTTTCTGGAACGGATAATTTTAAAGAAAATTTAAACTTCTTGATCGATTATGTCAACAGTCCATATTTTACAGATGAAAATGTAGAAAAAGAAAAAGGTATTATTTGTGAAGAGATCAATATGTTACAAGACAATCCAGAGTGGTTTGCCGAGGAAGAGATGCAGCGCATGCTCTATAATAGTCATCCTTTTAGAATTCCCATTGCTGGTACTTGTGAGACAGTTAGAAGTATAACTAAAGAAGATTTGTATCATACGTATAATGCTTTTTATAATCCTAATAACATGTGTCTGATGGTTGGCGGAGATGTCGATGTCAGTGAAGTCATCGATATCATCAAAAATAATCAATCGTTAAAGGATATTCCTAAACGTAAAATACCTAAAATAAAAAAGTTTGATGAACCGTTAAAAGTTTTAAAAGAGCATGAACAAATTCATTTGGAAAACGTCACGACTAATAAACTCGGTTATGCTTTAAAATTGGATCTCAATTCTTTTGGCGAAGAAGACAATTTTGAGCTCAGTCTCTATATTGGAATGATTTTGAATATTTTATATGGTTCAACGTCACTCTTTAAATATCAAATGATGGAAAAGGGAATGTTGACTTCGCTATATTTGGAACGAATGTTAGTCGACGATTTCTTGATCATCGAATTTTGGGCTGAGACTGATTGTGCTGAACAGCTGGTCGATGAGATGAAAAAACATTTTGAAACGTACCAAATAACTGAAGAAGAGGTCGAGCGTTGTAAAAAGGTTTGGATTTCTTCTGAAGTTATGATGAGCGATGACGTCGAAGCGACTATTTCTTCACTCATAAATGACATCGTCGAATACGGTTCAATAAAATATAATCGCATCGATTATATAAAAAAGATGAATTTGGATAAATTGTTAAAGTTAAAAAAAATTATTAATTTTAACAACAGTTGTACATTAATTCTTAAAAATGGAGAGAAAGATGGATAAATTAGTCATTTTTCTTTCTTTTTTTTATTATTTAGTGTTATAATCATATTTAGAATAGGGTTGATAGTATGATTGGTAAAATTTTTAGCATTGAAGAGAATTATGTAATGGTCAATTTGAGCATCGATATATCTTCACAAACCAACCTCATAAACGTTCATGTCGTTTTTGAGGATGGTGATAAAAAGATCGTTGGTGAAATATTGAACATCAATTCTAACGTTGCCAAAATTGGTATCGTCGGAGAAATAGTTGATAATCGCTTTGTGCCAGGTATTAATAAAAAACCAGCTTTTAAATCCAAAGTGCGCATCATCGTCATGGATGAGTTGTATCTCGTTTTGGGAAATCAGAAAGTCGTTGACAATACCCAAGTGTATTTAGGATTGTCGACTGTCTATGCCAATTATCGCATCAATGCCAATATCAATGATTTGTTCAGTAACCATTTTTCCATCTTGGGAAATACTGGTAGTGGTAAGAGTTGTACGACTGCGCGCATCATTCAAAACGTTTTCACGAGCAGCAATTACGTGCCCATCAATGCCAAAATTTTTATTTTTGATGCCTATGGAGAATACATCCAAGCTTTTTCAAAATTGAATGAGATCTCTCCGATGTTGAATGATAAGGTCTATACGACTAATGTCAACGATCAACAACACGAAATTTTGCAAATTCCATTATGGCTATTGGATACGGATGACCTTGCCATCCTTCTAGAAGCGACTGATGGTAAGCAGTTGTCAATCCTTGAAACGGCTTTGAAATATGTTCCCATTTTTAAAGAGGAGAATAGTGATGCGACAGTCTTCAAAAATGATATCATAGCAAGAGCAATCATGGATATCTTACAGAGCGGTAAAGAATCCAGTAAGATAAGAGACCAAGTGACAGCTATTTTGACGACTTATCACACTGAACAGTTGAATCTTGAGACGCCAATCAATCAACCTGGTTACAATCGTACTTTGAAACAGTGCCTATACGTCGACAATGGTGGTAAGATGGCTGAGATGGAATTGGTCGTCGAGCTAATTAATAGTTTTATCGTCGAAGGAATAGAAATTCCCGATCCTAAGGGAGATGTCTTTTACACTTTACACGATTTAGAACTATCTCTTGACTTTGCGCTAATCTCAGAGGGTGTTTTAAAAAGTGATGCCGTTTATGATTACGCCAATGTCTTGTCAGTCCGTCTTCATTCACTCATAAATTCTGATGCAGCTATGTATTTCGATTATCCTAAAATGATCGATCGTGATACTTTTATCGATAATTTGTCAAAGACGGCTAGTGGTAAACGAGCCCAAATCATCGATATCAACATCAATTATGTCAATGATCGAATGGCTAAATCGATCACTAAAATCATCTCTAAAATGATTTTTGAAAAGGCTTGTTATGATCCGAATCGTGGTCGTAATCCAACGCACATTGTCATTGAGGAAGCTCATCGCTACGTCCAAAAGGACAATGACGTTGAATTGTTGGGATACAACATTTTTGAACGCATCACGAAAGAGGGACGTAAATATGGAGTCATTTTGGGACTCATTACGCAAAGGCCTAGTGAGTTGAGTGAGACGTGTATATCACAATGTACTAACTTCATCATTTTGCGTACACTTCATCCCAAAGATTTGGCATACATCAGAGAGATGGTACCAAACATTACGGAAGAGGGTACCAAACAGTTGAAGACGCTGCAGCCTGGAAACGCTTTGGCTTTCGGTTCAGCTTTTAAGGTGCCAGTAGAGATAAAATTTGACCGTCCTAACCCTGAACCTCTCAGTAATAATAGTGACATCGTTTCAGCTTGGTTCGGTTAAAAATATCTTTAAAAAGTAAAAACTGTGTGTTATAATCAAATATATATGATATGGAGGATATGAAAATGGCTTTTGATTGGTTAAATAAATTTACAGGGGTAGATAGTGACGACGGAAATGAAGTTGACAATTCTCAAAGTTTAGAAGAGGTAGAGACTAGTGAAAACTATGGTAGTAATAAAATGATTCTTTTGGAACCACGTGCGTATTCTGAATCACAACAAATTGCAGAATATTTGAAAGCAAATAATTCAGTCGTTGTCAATTTTAAACGAGTTACACCAGATCAAGCTAAAAGAATAGTTGATTTCTTGAGTGGAACTTTATATGCTATCGATGGTGATTTACAACAATTAGGTGGAGGAATTTTCTTGTGTACACCTAAATCAATTGATGTCGAAGGATCAATTAGTGTCGAGAGTACTGGTAAATCAAGTAAATCCAAAAAAGACGAAGAAGAGGACTTTAATTGGTAATTTTTGTCTTGGAATGAAACGAGGTGATTAGGTGGAAAAGTTTAGTCGTGAACAAGATGGATATAATCGTGAAGAAGTGAATAAATTCATTGATGATGTTATCGTGCAAACTGAAGCCGTAATCACTCGTGTCAAAAAGCAACAGACAGAAATAGAGTCATTAAAAAAAGAAATAGAACATTATAAAAAAATTGAAGAGACATTAAAAAGTGCTCTTTTAAATGCTGAAAAAGCAAGTAATGATATCAAGAAAAATGCAATTGAAGAGAGTCGTATCATCGTCATGGACGCGAAACGAAATGCTTCACACATTGTTAATGATGCATTGATGCGCGCTGAAAAAATTGAGATTAAAGCGGATACTTTAGAGCGCAATATCGTTACTTTTAAACGCAAATTGAAATTGATCGTGGAACAGCAATTAGCTGTCGTTGATGATATTGAAGAACTGGACTTAAAAGAAAAAGAATAGTTCTTTTTTATTGTATAAAAAAATATCTGCTAAGCAGATACTTTTTGGTCTTTCTTTAAACTTCTCAACTCTTTGGCACTGAGACGATATTTTTTACCATTGACATCTCTTACAACGACTAAATTTAATTTCTGTTTTTTCTTAGTTGCGTTAAGAGCGTGAGACCTAATATTTTTAACGTTTGGTTTTCTATTTGATATATTAACAGCCATTTCTTTTCCTCCTTTGAATGTAATAAACACTTGCTTTATAAGAATATCATAAAAGGTATAAATAGTCAAATGTTTTCTTTGAATCTCTAAAAATGAAATTGTAGAGTTACAATTGATGTGAGACCTCGAATATACAAATAAAGCGATAAATCTGTTAAAATGTAATTTGTAAACA
>CANQJR010000007.1 GCA_947624275.1 uncultured Bacilli bacterium | reverse complement strand
TTGACGTTTTGCCCCAATAGTGTGACCTCTTGATAACCATCTTCCACTAATTGCTCAACTTCTCTAATGATGTCTTTGGGATTGCGACTTCGCTGTTTACCACGCGTATAGGGAACGATGCAGTAAGTACAGAACTTATCACAACCATAAATGATGTTCACATAAGCTTTATAACGATTTTCTCTCTTAACAGGTATTCCTTCAATGATATTTCCCTCTTGACTCAAGACTTCAATTTCTTGTTCATCATTTTGCAAAGCGGCATTTAAAACATAAGGGAGACGATGAATATTGTGTGTTCCAAAGACGAAATTGACCCATTTATATTTTTCCATCAAGCGTTGTACTACCCCTTCTTCTTGAGCCATACAACCACATAAGCCAACGATCAAATGGGGATTAGTAGTCTCTTTGATGTGTTTCAATCTTCCCAACATACCAAAGGCTTTATTATGAGCATTCTCACGAATTGAACAAGTATTCAAAAGAACTAAATCAGCCTCTTTATAGTCATCAGTCTCTTCAAAAGATAAATCTTCTAACATCGCTTTAATATTTTCACTATCATGTTCATTCATTTGACAACCATAGGTCTTTAAAAAATATTTTTTACCTCTACCAATTGTCTTTAACTCTTCATCTAATTCATAAACTTCTTCTAATACTCGCTCTTTAGTTCTCTTTCTTGCTTTGACATAATCTGGCAATTCCATCCTTCTCACTTCTTTCCTGTTATATTATACTAAATATATAAAAAAAGAAAAAGTAAAATTTAACTTTTACTTTCCTTTAAAATCAATTTAATGATTCTATCAATATTTTTTGTCTTATTATCGTTAATCACTTCTGCTCTAATCACATTGTAATCTCTTTTGAAATAATTGACCAATTTAGCCATGCGTGGTACTAAATCCTTTTCTTCTAATGAATCCATGATTATCTCTAAATTAGCCAACTTCGTATACTTACCATACTTTTTAGTATTGATATAAGTATCATAAAACTTCTTGAAAGATGCTATATCGATACTATTAAAACGCTTATCTTCCAATATCTTGACAGATGTGTACAAATAGTTACTCTTAATAGATCTATCTAAGATAGTTTCATTTTTATTATTCTTTATATTGGGTAAAAATTTCTTATTCTTTTTCAATTGTTTAATAATTTCAATGACATTTTTATAATCGATTAATACGAGAATGTGGGCAAAAGTGTTACCATCACTATTTTGATGATTGACATCCCATTTAGCACTTTTCATATATTTTAGAACTAAATCATATTGTCCCTTTTTGAGTAATCTCGTCAAAATATCATTTCCATTTTCGTCACAAACATTAATGTCTATTTTATGTTTGCTAAGCAATTTATCAACGGTCTCGAAATGTTCCTCTTTGATTAATTCAAAGACCAGGGATGGTTCATCACAACAGGCGTCAATTGCTCTTTCTTCATCATAAAACATTCTTATACACCTCTTCTTTAATAACGTGACAGTTAACTATTCTAACAGAAAAGGTCCTCATTGTCAAATTGGGAAAATAAAAAAAGCCTCGCGGCTCATTCTAAAGTTCATCTTCATTGACGACATCATTTGTTTCAATCGTATTACAGAACAAATCTTTATCGACAGTTGAGTAATTAACAGTTATCGTTTTGATTGCAAAACCCTTTTTAACTTCAATTGAAGAGATGAAATATTTGTTTTCTTCATTATAATAGTAAGGATCTTTTTTACCACCACAATAATAGATATCAAAAGTTTCAGTGTTTAAGAAATCATCAAAAAATTGACGAGTATTAGTTGACTTTCTAAGCGTCTTAAAAATTACTTTTGACCCATCTGAACCGACATAATAAGTAAATCTTGGCAAAGGAATCGTTATTTCACTATTATTTACTTTCATCGAATATTCAGTTTTTAAAAAAGTTCTATTGCACAATAAGAGAAAAACCAAAACTATGACAACGCAAGCAATGATAGCTTCTATAAGTTTATTTCTGCGCTTATAATGTTCAATTAATTTGCGATATTTGCTCGATCTTTTATCCGTATGAACTTCTTTATGCGACTTTTTTTCTTCTCTTTTCAACCCTTTTTCTTCTTTTTCAGCCATAAATCAATCAATCCTTCCTACTATAGACAATTATAATACAAATAGCCTAATAATTCAATATTTAATTATCATCGCTCAAGACCGGTCTATACAGATCTTTTGCCTTTTCAAGGTGATCATCACATTCTTTTTGATCGATATTTATATAATCGTTGTCCTCATTGCTATCACGTTCTAAATCTTCAATTTCTTGCCAATAATTTAACCATTCTTTATCCATAAAAATATACCCTTACTACAACAAGATATCATAAAAAAAAACACAAGTAAAGCAATGTGTAAAATACTTATGTAAATCGATGTAAAATATTATTTTATCATTAAAACGCACTGAACATCGGTACTTTCCAATTCCTTTTGAAAATTGATACCATCTTCCATCGAACCAACTATGCTACCATAGTGTACTGGCACTGCTACTCTTGGTCTTATCTTTTCAACTAAGAGTACCGCCTCTTGCCAATCCATCGTGAACTTTCCACCGATAGGGATGAAGCACACATCACAAGATATGTTTCTAATTTCAGCTATGTCATCTGTATCACCAGCTATGTAATAACGTTTACCATCCAAGTTTAAAATATAACCGACATAGCCCTTTTCTTTTGGATGAAAAGGTTTATCAATGTTATAACTTGGAACTGTTTCAAAATCGATGTCCAACACTCGATATTTCTCGCCCACTTCCACCAACATGACATTGGAAAAAGAGCCGAGTAAATCCTTCATGCATTTTGGCGCGATTAAAATAGTATCTTTTTGACGAACTCTTTCAATGTCATCTAAAGAGAAATGATCATAATGGTCATGAGTGATAAAGATGATATCAGCGTCATGATAGTCTTTATCGATTTGCAAGGGATCGATATAAATTTTTTTATCAATAGTAAATTTAATACTGTTTTGTCCAAAGACAGTCACACAATCTAACATATAATCACCAATATCAATTATATAATAAAAAAGAAAAAAGATAAACAAGTTCATCTTTTATTCAATCAATATTAATCCTACTCATCAATGACTTCCTCGATGATATATCTCGGTCTTTTTTTCGTCTCATAGTAAATTTTACCTACATATTCACCAATAATGCCAATGGAAACCATCTGTAAGCCACCTAAAAACCAAATGGAGATGGTCAAAAAAGTCCAACCTGGTACTACCATTCCCATAACTTTGACAATTAGTGAATAGATCATGATAATGATGCTAACTAAAAGAATGATAATGCCTAGAGCCATAATCATTTGCAGCGGTTTAATGCTAAAAGAAGTTATGCCATCAACGGCAAAGGAAAACATTTTCTTTAGAGGATATTTTGACTTTCCAGCAAAGCGCTCATGACGTTCATAATAACAGATGGTACTCTTATAACCAATGAGGGGAACTAGTCCTCGTAAAAAGAGATTTACTTCTTGATAATTTGCTAAAGCTTCAAGAGCTTTTTTACTCATCAAGCGACAATCAGCATGATTATAAACGATATCCACTCCTAAGAATTCTAACAAGCGATAAAATGTTTTAGCTGTAAAGCGCTTAAAAAAGGTATCCTTTTGGCGACTGCTGCGCACCCCATAAACTATTTCATATCCCATTTCATTCTTTTCAAGCATTTCATCGATAACATTTATATCATCTTGTAAATCAGCATCCATTGAAATAGTTATATCCGCTTTTTCTTTAGCAGTCATGAGTCCTGCCAAAAGAGCATTTTGTTGCCCGCGATTTTTGGACAGTTTAACACCAGCAAAAAGAGAATCTTCACTACACAAGTTCATTATCATATTCCAAGTCTCATCACTAGATCCATCATCAACAAACATGATCTTACTCTTTTTAGTAATTTTTTTATCTTTGATCAGTTTCTCGCATTTTTGTTTTAAACATTTAGAAGTCTCTTTTAAAACTTCTTCTTCATTATAACAAGGAACAATAACATATAAAGTCTTAGCCATTAACAATGCACTCTTTTCATTTCCAAATATAAAATAAATTCAAATTACAATGGCCAAAGTCACTGCATTTTTTTAAAGTCTTTCCAATCGACAAATTCTACTTCGGTGTCTTCTGGTATGTCATAAAACAATTTAAATCTGTCCAACCATGGTCCTGGATAAGGATTGCTGTGGAAAAGGAAAGTTGAATATGGCAATTTTGGTAATACCAACTTTTCTTCATCATTATGATCTTTGATGTAATCATATCTTTGAACATTGATTTTAAAAACGTAACCATATATTAAAAACAAATAGACAAAAACTGTTACAATTCCACTCAATAAGACAAACTTCAATGGTGGAAATTCTTTATTTTTGATAATGGATGAGAAGAACTCAAGAGCTACTAAAATCCACATCACATACATTGGAAAGAAACATCTACTACCAATAGGAGAAACGACAAATAGTGGAATGGTCAACATGACAATGCTGAACAAATACAATAATAATCTTCTCTTCTTCGCAAGGTCTTGTATCAATAACGTACTTCCCAATATCGCAAGGAAATAAACAATGGAAAAGCAACCATTGACATATTTAGTGTATCGCAAAAAGATCTGAGCACCACTAAGTCCATAAATTAAAGAATAAATGGTAAATGATGAAATTATGATCGTACAGGTATTGACCAACTTAGTCACTTTTTTATCTTTTTTATTCTTTTTCAAATAATTATACAAATAAGTAATTATGCATATGCTCAAAATGATATTTAAGATATAATTGTTAAAAACCAAATCGGTATATATCGTGTCAAAGAAACTCTTGATTGAATTGCTGATGAAGTGAGCTAGACCAATTTGTCGGTAACCCAAAGTGTCATCTCCAGCAAAGATACTAGAATAAGCGCCATTAGAAAACATCAAAATAGAACCGATGATACATCCAACTGCATATCCGACAGAATATAAAGATACTTTTTTAAATTTGATATATTTATATAATAAAGTACCAAGCGATAAAACGATCAAATATAGCGTTACGTGTTCAATGAACAAACAACTGCCAATACCAAGTAATAAGTATAAAAATATTTTTATTTTAGAATTTTCTTCAAACTTTCCCAAGAATAGATCTCTATTACTATAAAAATATAAAAGAATAAAAATTACGGGAAGAACATAATTAGTAAAACCACTAGCCCAAGAAATTACTTGTCTAAACACCAATCTCGGTGTGACCAAAAATAAGAACAATGATAACCATTTATTCAATTTATTCTGTTCGGTTAATTCATTGGCCAAAAATAGAATTCCCACATACACTAATGCCATCACTACAGATTTAAGCAAAATATTCCTACTCAAAGCTAAGATGAAAAGATTTCCCAAATATCTTCCATTGTAGTCGGCAAAAAAAGTGGTCAATCGCTGAATTCCAACTTCTGTTCCCCAAGCCCAATCATCATGAGTATATGGAAACAGGAAGCAAAGCAACGCCAAAATAAAAAAAACTATACCATAAAATAAACATTTATTCTTTTTAATTTCATTTAACTTATTCATACATAACATCTACTTTCTACTACTTTAGTATAGCATTTGCCAATTGTGAGCGTCAAGAAAAAGCATGAACACTCATGCATTTTAAGTATGATTAAAAATTATTCATCATAAAATTCGTCAAATTCATCATCTTCAAGTTCTTCATCATCTTCCATTTTCCTTAAATCATCTTCGAATCGTTCTTCTTTTTCTTCTTCGAGAGAATATAAAAAAACAGCTTCGTTCAAATCTTCACTATCTTCCGCATTCAACATGTGAAGAAGAGCAAAATTTTTCCAAAAACTCATATCGTCACACCTCCTACCTCTATAATCGTGACATAAAAAGAATAGATTCGGAAGGAATCTATTCTACTTCAATCAATTCATAATCTTTAGTTCCAAATCCTAGTTCGGCAGCGGCATCAATCGTATGCGTTCCTTTGCGCGAATTGATTCTTTCCAATAAATGGTCACGACCTGGATCGTCTGAGTTCTTAACTAGATCAATACAAGCTTGATCAATAGCAATCGGATCGAGAGAAGCGACTATACCAATATCTTTCATACAAGGATCTTCAGCGACACTGCAGCAATCACAATCTACTGACATGTTACACATGACGTTGATATATGCAATATTTCCATGAAAATGGTTCACTACTGAAGAAGCCGCATCAGCCATAGATTCTAAGAACTTTACTTGATCAGTGTGGAACATATCATCATATGAACCACCTTCAGCACCAGCACAATGAATATATCTCTTTCCTTTACCACTGGCAACACCAATTGATAGTTGTTTCAAAGCTCCACCATATCCACCCATAGGATGACCTTTAAAATGTGATAGAACTAACATGGAATCATAATTTTCTAAATGTTTACCGACATAATTCTTTTTGATGACTTTACCATTTGGAATGTCTAGTACTTCATCCCCTTCACTATCCATGATATCAACTTTAAACATTTTGCTCCATCCATGATTTTTCATGAGTTTAGTATGTTTTTCAGTCGTATCGCGCTCACCATCATAAGCTGTATTGCACTCAACGATAGTTCCGTTGACATATTCAACGATATCTTTCATAAATTCTGGTCGTAAATAATTTTGATTCCCTTCTTCACCAGAATGAACTTTGACAGCTACTCTACCTGGTAAATCCTTTTCTAATACTTTAAACATCTTGACAAGACTAGATGGTGTCAATTCTTTTGTGAAATAAACTTTTGCTCTTTCCATATTCTCATTTCCTTTCTAATTAAACAATATTTTTATTTTAAGAGACATTAAAGATTTGTAACTTCAAATCCCAAGTTTTCAATTTTTTCTTTAATTTCTTTGCTGTCCAATTCTCTATCGCTTTTGATATTCACTCTTTTTTCTTCTAGAGAGACTTGAACTTCCGTAATCCCTTCCATTTTCTGTAACACATTTTGAATGCGCTTTACACAACCGTCACAATGCATTCCCTCGACATTCAAAATCATCTCATGCATAATCATCCCTCCTCTATTACAATTGATATTCCATACTTCTATTAATATTATAACACAATATTAAAAAAATAAGAGGTAAATAAGAGGTAAAAAATAAAAAGCATAATAAAACCCTTATAGAATAAGGGCAAATAACATTATGGCGGAGACAGAGAGATTTGAACTCTCGCGCCAGTTTCCCGACCTACACCCTTAGCAGGGGCGCCTCTTCAGCCTCTTGAGTATGTCTCCATAACGCTTACATATTAGATTATAACCCATTAGAAATATAATAGTCAATATTAATTTGCCGAAAGAAAAGAGTTTTCATTTTATGATAAACTCTTCATTATTGACATAAATTTGAACATTTCGTTTTAACACATTTTTGTTGTTTTTCATTTTTTTAGACCCATCATATATATAATACTTTGATTTTATGTCATATAAATTTTCATTTTGTGATGCTAAAACATAACTATCAGTGACGTCTTTAAAACGCTTAACAGAGGCATTATTCAATAGAAAAATAGCTTTATCACCCTCTTTTACTTTAACGACTAAAGTCTTATCTTCCATTGAATATTTTTCTTCAAAATAAGGATAAATATCAATATTTAGATCTCCTAATTTAATATTTTCATACGTAGTTAAAACAAATGGTGTCGCGTAATTGTCTTGTAAGACTTCGTTCAACTCTTCTAAATTTTTAGAACTGTATTCATAATCGTTCAAATAGATGTATTGAACTTGGAGTCCATTAACTATGAAAGCAGCATTGCCAAGACTTGCTTCATCTTTATTGGTGAGAATTAAGTAGTCTATTCTATCGATTCCCAATTTGTCTAAGTAATCTAACAAATTATCACGATCTTCGCGCACGCCGGTGTTGACTAAGATGACATAATCATCCTTTTTGATTATTTCAACATTAGAATTACCCAAATCATATAAATATATCTGTGCATATTTCGTCTTATCAAACGCATCATTATCATCATGTGAAATGAAGATATAAATGCCTATACCTAAAGTTAAAACAATGACGATTAATAAAACAATCTTCTTTTTATTCATATCGTACCTCTATTTATATTATTATAACATCTTTGACGAAATATGTCATTTATAATTAAAAAGACTTGGATGACCAAGTCTAAAATTTTATGAAGATGCCTATGACTTTTTTGATGACAAACCATACCTTTTGAAAAAAAGCGATGAACAGATTGACGTTTTTTTCAAATTTTTCTTCTTTTTCTGTTTCTTCTTTTTGATCATCTTTGATAACATCGGGTTCTTGTGAAGGCATTTCACTCGGTTGAAGATTTTCCTCAGTCTCTGGTACTGTGACTTCTTTTTCATATAACTTGCACCAAAGATCATTAAAAGCTATCCATCCGTTCTCAACTTTATACCACGTATAATTATTGGCTTGTCTAATATCACCATAATCATAAATGCCTTTTTTGATATAACCTAAAACCTTTCCTGATGTCGTTGGAAGACTCCTCATTCTCAAAGTATCAACGAGAACCTCGATTTGCTTTTTCGTAGTATCACGCAATACTGGACTACCTATTTTGGGCAACATTTCTACTTCTCTTTTAGGTAACTCAACAAATTTCAATCCTCCCATATTTTTGACAATGGTAAAATTGGGATCGATATAAAAAATTTCTTCTGGTTTTTTACAATTGCCTTTCGTGACCCATTTCCCTTTATTGTTTTGAATCGATTTCGTACTAGATCCAATACCACAAGTCAAATGGAGATGATTCGCCGTAGCCGTTTCTCTTCCCTCAAAACAGATCGGTTGTCCAGCTTTAATTATTTTACCGACGCTGAGACCAAATTTAGAGACGTCACTATTTTCAAAATGGACAGCCGTCATAAAAATTTTAGTCGTTCCCCATTTAGGCGTCTTAACTTTATTGACCGATTCTAAAAATATTTTGTTAGATACTAATTTATTACCTATACCACTTAAAGCTGTCACTTTCATATCAACTGGCGCGAATAAGTAGTCACGACCACTATCCATACCTCCGACATCAATTGGATAATCGACATAATTAGCTCCTTTCCAATGATCGATATGATTACCTTGATCATACGATTGAGTAATTCGCAAATAATTCATCGGAAATATCGCATAATCTTCATACCCTTTTGTCAATTTGAACTCCATATCTCCTCCTCTTTCTTTTGATTGATCAATCTACTATATTATAGAAAAAGAAGAAAAAAGCGAAACAACGAATAACCTAAAAGAAGGAAATTATAAAAAAAATTAACTTAAATACTTTCATTAGTAATAATATTTTTAACTTGTTTTGGGATATGATATAATAAAGTATATTAAAAAGAAAAGAGGAATAGTAAATGAAAAAAGCACTTAAAATAATAGGAATCATAATAGTTGTAATAGTTCTGATATATGTTGGCGTTGTCGCATACGATAATATATCCAATAAGATAAAGAGTGAAAAAAGATATAATGAAAGAATAAATGCTAAAACTTTACAGGAATATATAAAAACACATAGCAATTATGAATATTATAGAGACGACGAGGATTATAATGAATACTTTATAAATACATATACTACAGATGAGTTTAAATGTGATATATTGGATAAGAAAATTAAAGATATATATAACAATTATTTTATTTTAGAAGATAATTCTATATATGAATTTGATTTATACGAGTTATATAGTAATAATCAAAATTGTAAAAAGATAGATATGGAAATAAAATCTTTTGTAAGAGATACCTATGATACCTCTAAAATATATGTAATCACTACCGATAATAAAATATATGACTTTTATAATTTTGAAAATAAGTATGAATATAAATCTGACTCTTCTTTTAGCAAAGTAAAAGCCAATATTATATTAAAAGGAGACGTTAAGCAAATATTATATGTAAATGGTACTTATGTAGGAGCAAATTACGATGACGAAAAAGCCACTTATTTAGTTTTAAAAAATGATGGTATTGTATATAAACAAGAATATTTTAACCAAAAATTAACCAGTGAAAAAGTGTTTTTATCTGACAGTGAATATGGAAAAATATCTTATATAGATGGATATTATGATTCTGAAAAAAATATATATAATATAGAAAGAATCATTAGCGATAAAGGATATTTTTATAAAGGAATTGAAGAAACGGAAGAATGCCAGAAATATAAAGATATTGAATGCGAAAAAAAGATAATGCAAAGTGCAATATACAAAAGATTTAGTAAAGATATTAAACTCATTGGAGACACTTATACATTATTAACTGACAATACTATTTTAAGTACATCTGAGTTAACAAGAAAACTAGATAAAGAATTAAAAGAATAAAAATATATAGTATATATTGAAAAAATTGATGGTTAATTAACAACTCTATAAATTAAAGGCAGTGTGTATATGAAATTTTACACAACAAAGGAAATAAGTTGTATTCTTGGGGTTAATTTTAAGACTATCCAATGATTAATAATGGAACTCGAGGCTTTTAGAGTTGTTAATCGTAATCTAGTGAGCGAAAGCACTTTAAAAGAGTATATCGAAAAAAAATCTAGTATTAACGATGACTAGTAATACTTTATAAAATTCTAAAAATTTAAAAATAAAAATTCCTAGCAAACTCTTATAATTGCTAGGAATTTTAATTATCAAATATGGTGTCCCCTTAGGGATTCGAACCCTAGACCCACTGATTAAGAGTCAGTTGCTCTACCAACTGAGCTAAGGAGACAATCAAATTAACAATATAAATTATAACTCATATCAATAAAAATTGCAAGTAAATTGTCATCAGTTATTATAGTTACCATCAATTTGATTAAACATTTTAACTATTTTGACCTTTTGAATAATTGGATCTTTTCTTTTAAAAGCCTCTTCGATACTTCTCTGAGCAAGCAAATGATTGTTTGAATCTGCTTTGGAAGCCTGTTCATTCATCGCCTCACTCAAAGCCTTTCCCAACGTTTGCATATCTTTTTGATTCATTAGGAATGAAAGAGCTTTAATGCGCAGAACGTTCTCCTTTAATGCAAAGAGCTTATTTTTATCATTTTGACAATCATCTGTGATCGAATAAGTCTCAACGAGTGAATGTAATAATAATTCTCGACCTTCTGCTTGGATGACATCCCCTATATCTTGGACAGGAAGACCGAGGAAATATCCGTTCAAATATCCATTAGTATAAATTTCGTCTAATTCTTTAAAGTCATACTTGATCTGTCGACGTTCGAGATCACCATCTAAGAAACAATTAAAATATTTCGATTTCATATATAATTTTTTGAAGACATCATCCTTCTCCTCTCTTGCTGCATTCTGTAACAAAAAGAAAAATATATCCTGTAAATCAGCCATCAAAATATCTTCACGATTGACCATGACATTACCCACAAAAGGCAGTTCAACCCCCAATTTCAAATAGGCACGAGAAACGTTATTAATCGCTTCTAATTCCTCTCTTTCTAAAGCGACTAGGCGTGATAGATGACCAAAGATAACTCTCTGTAACCAAAGTGACTCATTACCGAATTTTTCAAGTCCATCACGATAAGGCAAAATATAATTATCAATTTTGTCGAGTAATTTGCAGCATTCATCCGTACCAATGTTGCGATAGATGTCATCCTCAATTTCTTCTAAAGATTTGATATTGGCAATAATCTTTTTTTTACTCGTTTCGTCATTGAAATATTCACATTCGATCAAATGTAAATAAAGTTTCTCTATTTCCATACAAATCTTAACTAATAATCCATTTATTTCAATCATTATAAGTCACCAATTCATATTTTTTGTCAAAAAAAGATGCCTTAAGCATCATTCACAATACCCTTCTCCAGCTTCTTCACCTTCGACATAATCTTGTCCAGCAATGTTGCAAGAGGTCTTAGTGATACTATCTTTTATATATCCACCAAAAGTATTAATAACCGTTATGACAATAACTGACATTAGAGCAATAATTAAAATATATTCAACTAAAGCTTGTCCCTTTTCATTTTTCACACAAAATCACCTTACCTTTTGATAATTTAATTTTATACTCAATGTTTTTTTTTGTCAATACAGATAGTAAACACATTTATCATAGACAATTGATATGAATGTGTTTAGAAATTTCTCAAAATGTGCTATATTTATCATGGTGATATCATGATTGATAATATCGTTATTAAAGAAGCTAAAAGTTTTAGAGAACGCCTTTGGGGATTCATGTTTAAAAAAAATATTGATTATGCTTTACTCTTTAAAAATTGTAATTGCATTCATACTTTTTTCATGAAAGAAAACATAGATGTCGTCATGACTGATAGAAATGGCAAAATATTATACCTGAAAAAGAATCTGGGTAAAAACAAAATAATATTACCGAAAAAAGGAGTTCATAATACTTATGAATTCCCTGCCAATTTTATTAAAGATTTAAATATAAATGATCAATTAAAAATAGGAAAATGATTCCTATTTTTTTAAAACAATGTCCAAATTATAACAATTATACCAATCACTATGCGATAGATCATAAATATTTTGAAATCGTTTTTGCGCAAATATTTCAACAAAAAGTTAATGCACAACAATCCAGCGATAAAAGATATCAAAACGCCAATTATGAAAATACTAGCATTGGCAACGATCAAATCGAAACCGTCTTTTAAGATGAAAAGACAAACAGATCCCAAAACGACAGGAGCTGATAGATAAAAGGAAAATTTAGCCGAATCTTCTTTATCAATTCCTAAAGCACGGCTAGCAGCAATGGTTGTACCACTTCTAGAAAAGCCGGGAATTAGAGCAAAGACTTGACTACATCCAATCAAAATCGCATCTTTTAATGTCAATTTATCCAAATTCTTCTTACTTGGCATTTTTTTATCGACTAAATATATTAAAATTCCCATAAAGATGAGAGCTAGAGCGATGAGAATGAACTGTTTACGAAAAAAGTTTTCAAAGACATCTTCAAATAACACTCCGACGATAGCTGCTGGAATAGTTGCAACTACGACATACCAAAAAATTTTACCGTCTCTTTCTTTGACTCCTTTGGTCAATCCTGATGCAATCATTTTGATAAAATCTTTGAAAAAGTAGATGCCAATGGCACACAATGTTCCAAAATGAAGAGCAATATCAAAACTCATAGCAATCTCTTCATTGATCAAACTACTACCAATTCCAAAAACATCTCTAAAAATGATCAAATGAGCTGATGATGAGATTGGTAAAAATTCTGCTATTCCTTGGACAATAGCTAAAATAATAATTTCTAACATAAAACGCCTCTTTATTCTTTTACATTATGATAAACTTTTAACCTTTGGTTTTTTATCAATATATGCTTTAGAAATATTTTCTAAAGCCTTATCAGCCACGCTTTTAAAATGGCGATATGAACTGTAATCATCAAATTGTTCGCGATCGATATCAAATAATGCCATTTTTACTTTGTGTCCAGCTGAACAAGCATTAAAATATCTTGGATGGTAAACAGACAAATAACTGACTGTCGCTAAATAATACTTATCTGTCTTGACATCATCGATGTCGCCACATTTAATTTTTTGGAACATGTCATACATGTGTTCATCGAGTTCATTCAAACTGACATCCAATTTATGTATACCAATGCTCCTAGAAGCCAGATATTCATATTGGGTACTGAAATCAGTGCGATACGTACTATCTCTAGAAGCATATTCATCTAAATAACTCAAAACTTTGGAAACTTTTGAGTCTAATGAAGAATCGATATCACATCGATAATAATTTTTTCGCATCATTTCGCGCAATATATCATTATATTTCCATAGATAACAAACGTAAAAAACATTTAATCGATTAGCTACCCCCGAAATGAAATAGTCAAATTCGTCAGGATTTTCAGCCAGTTTCAACAACTCTTTGGTTGATGAACTAGCTAATATTTTTTTTGACCATAAACTATTTTGTATTTTTTCTTCTCGTTCCTTTTGCTCTATCATTGTTTTCTCCTTTTTTTAAATGGTTATATATATCAGTATAACAATCAACTAAGATAAAATCTATATTTTTTTTAATTTCTTGGGGTATTTCATTCAAATCTTTAGCATTTTCACGAGGAAGAAAAATCTTTTTCATGAGGGCACGATGAGCTCCTATTACTTTTTCTTTTAAACCTCCGATGGCTAAAACTTTTCCTCTTAGAGTTATCTCACCAGTCATGGCAATATTAGAAGGAATTTCCAGATTGGTAAAGAGACTTATCAAAGCTGTCGTCAAACTTACTCCTGCGCTTGGACCATCTTTAGGAACGGCTCCTTCAGGTACATGAATATGAATATTATTTTTAGTTAAGAGTTCATCATCAATGCCGAATGTGGAAGCATTGGCTTTAATATAACTGAAGGCTATTTTAGCTGATTCTTGCATTACTTCTCCCAAAGAACCAGTTAACAACAGTTCACCTTTACCCTTGTACATCGTCGTTTCAATGGGAAGAATATCTCCACCGAACTGCGTGTAGGCCAAACCATTAACGACACCGATTCTACCAATATTATCACTGTTGTGATAAAAGTATTTTTCGTTTCCTAAATAAATCTTTAAATCCTCATCGGTAATTTCATATTTTTTCTTAGATTTATTGACGACGATATCTTTGACGATTTTACGAATGATAGTAGCTAACAAACGCTCTAATTCACGAACACCACTCTCTTTAGTATAATTGCGAATAGTGGCCAAAATGGCTTCATCGGTAAAATGGACGCGTTCTAACTTCACACCATGTTCTTCCAAAAGATTAGGAATGAGATGAATTTTGGCGATATCTAATTTTTCGTATTCGGTGTAACTGGATAATTCTACAATCTCTAAACGATCGCGAAGTTCATTGGGAATTTGTTCGATGTAATTGGCTGTCGCGATGAACATGACATCGCTCAAATCGAATTCTTCTTCAATATAATGGTCGACAAAATGTTTATTTTGTTCTTTGTCTAAAACTTCCAATAGAGCTGAAGCAGGGTCTCCTTTGATGTCTTTGGTCATTTTGTCAATTTCATCGATGATGAAGACGGGATTACTCGTACCAGCCTTTTTCATACCTTGAATGATTAGACCTGGAGCTGCGCCAACATAAGTGCGACGATGTCCAACAATTTCTGCCTCATCATTGACTCCACCGACACTTATTTTAGTCGATTTACGGTTTAAACTCTTAGCAATGCTTTGGGCAAGAGTCGTCTTTCCAACTCCTGGTGGCCCAACTAAACATATGATTGGACTTCGCAAACTATTCTTGTTTTGTTTAACTGCAAGATACTCGATGATGCGATCCTTGACACTATCCAAAGCATAATGCGATTTGTCAAGTGACTCTTTAACACGGTTCAAATCTGATACGTCTTTCGTCGATTTATTCCAAGGCAAAGATAACAACCAATCGATATAGGTACTCAAAAGACCCATTTCTGGCGAATTCGGATTACAAGCTTCATATTTATTTATCTCATTATTCAAACGATTTTTAACTTTGGGAGGACAATCCAATTGATTGGCTTTAGTCCTCAATTCATCAATTTCACTATCTTTATCGTGAACGTCACCTAACTCTTCTTTGATGACACGAATTTTTTCACGCAAAACGAATTCGCGTTGCGATTCTTCTAGTGCTTTGTTGACCCCTGATTCAATTTCTTTTTCCAATTTTAAAACTTCCATGTCATGATTGATATCATCGAGAATCATCTTAACTCTTTTAGTAGCTGAAAACTCTTCTATATATTCCAATTTTCTCTCAAAACTGATTGGCAAAAAGAGCGCCACTATATCTGTCAATTGATTGATATCATTGATTCCTGATACTTGGGACAAAACAGTATTAGACATGTATGGAACTTCTTTGACGTACATTTCGACATGCTTTACTAAACTTCGAACATATGCCAATTCCTCTTTTAGTTCTAAACCATCATCATCGACAGTGCTGATGACCGCATCATAAATATTATCATCTTTGGTATAAGTATGAACTTTAGCACGACTGATTCCTGATATCACTACTCGCGTCTTCGAATTAGGCATATCAATCTTCATTTTGACATTACCAATTATTCCTACTTTAGGCAATTCGGTAACATCGGGATTTTGTTCTAAAACGTCTTTGGGATTGACTATCAATACTTGATTATCATAATAATCTTCAGCTAAAGAAATAACTTTTTTGTCGAAGTCATTATCGAGTTCAATCCTTATTTCGCTATTGGGAAATAGGACCATGTTTCTAATCAAAAGTACTGGTAAATTTGTTTTAATCATAGTCCATCACCTCAATAAATTATGTTTTCTATTATAACATCTAGAAAGGAAAAATCAAGCAAAATACCAGATAATTTTTAAAAGATAAATTAGTCATAAATTTTTTAAAATTTTTCTTGCATTTAGGTTTTATTTGTGATTAAATATAGGCTTTTATTTTCAAAAAAAAATCAGAAAATTCTGATTTTACATAGCGTCTTTACGAGAGAAATTAATACGTCCCTTCTTATCAGTACCGATGGCTTTGACAAGTATTTCATCGCCAACTTTGACGACATCACTCGTTTTTTCAACGCGTTCTTTGGCAAGTTTCGAAATGTGAACTAATCCTTCACAACCAGGCCACACTTCGACAAAGCATCCAAAATCTTCTACTGAAATGACTTTGGCATTATACACTTTGCCCGCTTCAACTTCACGGACAATATCCTTAATCATCTGAGCCGTCTTGTCAATAACTTCTCTATCCATGTGATAAATTACTACTTTACCATCATCTTCGATATCAACTTTGACAGCACGCATATCGTTGACAGCCGTCACATTGCTGGCATCACAGATGATTTTGGTAATCATTTCTCCACCGCGGCCGATGACATCCTTGATCTTCTCTGGTTTGATCATGAATGTTTCCATCTTAGGAGCATATTTACTAACTTCTTTACGAGGTTCGGCGATTTGTTTTTGCATGACGTCTAATACTTCCATGCGGGCATCTTTAGCTTGAGCCAAAGCCTCTTTTAAGATCTTTTCCGTTATTCCCTTTATCTTAATATCCATTTGGAGAGCACAAATACCATTGCGAGTACCAGCCACTTTGAAATCCATATCACCCAAATGGTCTTCCATACCTTGAATATCTGTAAGAATCGTATAATCATCACCATCAGTTATCAATCCCATGGCAATTCCCGCAACAGGAGCTTTAATAGGAACACCAGCAGCCATCAAGCTCATGCATCCAGCACAAATTGAGGCTTGGCTACTACTACCATTACTCTCCAAGATTTCGCTCACGACACGAATTGTATATGGGAATTCTTCTTCACTCGGAATTACTTGAGCAAGGGCTTTTTCACCCAAAGCTCCATGACCTATTTCACGACGTCCTGGCGAACCATATCTTCCCGTCTCTCCAACGGAGAATTGTGGGAAATTGTAATGGAGCATGAATCGTTTTTCATCTTCGAGACTCAAACCGTCAAGAATCTGACTCTCTCCTAGTGCTCCAAGAGTCGTAATTGATAAACTCTGTGTCTGTCCACGCGTGAATAGTGCTGAACCATGAACTCTTGGCAAGACGTCAATGTCAGTTGATATAGGTCTTATCTCCGTCATCTTTCTACCATCAGCACGCGTATGTTCTTTGACGACAATGCGTCTAAAAATCTCATATTCCAAATCTTCTAGTACTAATTTAACCTTGGTCACTAACTCTTCTAATTCGGCTTCTTTTAAATCACTATTTTTCTCAACATATGAATTGACGACATCTTCTTTAATCTTATCAATAGTCTCATACTTGAGAATTTTATCTTCGATGCGCATGGCATGATCGAGATCATCACGACAAGTTTGCGAAATCTCTTCGCGCAATTCTGAAGGAATTTCTAAAGTGTCATATTCCATCTTCTCTTCGCCAATTTCAGCAATAATTTTTTCTTGGAATGCAACCAACTCCTTAATGGCCTCATGTCCAAACATCAATGCTTCCAACATGTCATTTTCAGACACTTCTTTGGCGCTTGATTCCACCATGTTAATCGCATATTTAGTTCCCGCTACCGTTAGATCGATATCTGATTTTTCAGCTTCTTCAGCCGTTGGATTGATGACCAACTTTCCATCGACACGTCCAACTTTGACACCAGCAATTGGCCCATCGAATGGTATCTTACTAATACAAGTTGCTAGACTAGATCCAAATAAGGCCGTAATCTCTGGCGAATTATCTTGTTCAACTGATAAAACGGTGTTAACTATTTGAACCTCATTTCTAAATCCTTCTGGAAAAAGAGGTCGCATCGGTCTATCAATCATACGTGCCGCTAAAGTTGCAGCTTCCGTTGGACGACCTTCTCTTTTGATGAATCCACCAGGTATTTTTCCAACTGAATACAATTTTTCTTGATACAAAACCATTAGAGGAAAAAAATCGGACAAAATATTCGCATTTTTAGAAACGACAGCCGTTGACAAAATGACTGTATCACCATAGCGAACTAAAACAGCACCATGCGCTTGTTTAGCCATCTCCCCATGTTCAACGACTAATTTTCTTCCCCTAAAATCTAATTCAAAAACTTTCTTTTCCATAAATACCTCCACTATTCTCATTATAACTTAAATAAAAGAAAAATAAAAGACACCAAAAACAGTGTCTACTTTTATAAATATTATTTTCTCAAACCTAATTCTTTAATTAGAGCACGATATCTATTAATATCATGTTTAACAAGATAGTTTAACAAATTTTTTCTTTGACCAACTTTCTTTAAAAGTCCTCTTTGTGAATGATAGTCATGAGTGTGTTCTTTCATATGTTCAGTCAATGCATTAATCTCTTCAGTCAAAATTGCAACCTGAACTTCAACACTACCACAATCTTTTTCATCTCTAGCAAATTTCTTAATCAATTCTTGTTTTCTCTCTTTTGTCATTGCCATAGTCATTCCTCCTCTTTAATATTATTCGCTTCAACTGAGTAAATGTCGGAATATTCAATTACTAAGATGAAGTAACGTAAATAATATAAACCATTTTAAATAATAAATCAAGAGAAATAAATTAAAATTTAACATTTACACACAATTTATTTATGTTATAATATTAATGTCATTGCCCCATCGCCAAGTGGTAAGGCATCAGGCTCTGAACCTGACATCCGTTAGTTCGAATCTAACTGGGGCAGCCATTAAAAAAGAAAATCTCAAGTTTTGAGATTTTTTTATTTTAAAAATTAATTTTTGATTTGATATAATCTACTACTTCATCAACTGGTAGAGTGATCTGTTCCATCGTATCGCGATCGCGAATTGTGACAGTATTTTCATTTAAAGTATTATCATCAATCGTGATTGCAAACGGCGTTCCCACGACATCACTACGGCGATAACGCTTACCAATATTTCCTGCTTCGTCATAGTCACACATAAAATGTTTGCTGAGCATTTCATAAATCTCATTAGCGCGTTCACTGTGATACTTTTTTATCAGAGGAAGCACTGTGACTTTATAAGGAGCGAGGAACGGATGGAACTTCATGACTTCGCGCGTACTGCCATTTTCTAGAGTTTCTTCGTGATAGGCATTGAACAAGAGAGCAAGACAAGTGCGATCAAGTCCATAAGTCGATTCAATTATGAAAGGGACAAACTTCTCATGGGTCTCTTCGTCTAAATACTCTTGACTGACTCCACTATATTGTTGATGACGCGACAAATCGAAATTGGTACGATTATGAGTACCATTTATCTCACCCCAACCAAAAGGGAATAGATATTCAATGTCGCAAGCACTCTTAGCATAATGTGCAAGTTTTTCATGATCATGGAAGCGAAGTTTATCTTCAGGTATTCCTAAATCCATATAAAACTTTTTTCCATACTCTTTAAAATATTCATATAGTTGCATATCTTCCCCTTCTCTACAGAAAGTTTGATATTCCATCTGTTCAAATTCAATCGTTCTAAAAGTGAAATTACCCGGTGTGATCTCATTGCGGAAAGCTTTACCAATTTGACCAATGCTGAAAGGAAGCTTACATCTCATACTGCGCAAAACGTTTAAGAAATTAACGTATTCGCCTTGAGCATTTTCCGGTCTCAAATAGACGATGCTCTTAGCGTCTTCTACTACCCCGCGATGGGTCTCAAACATCAATTTGAATTGGCGAATATCGGTAAAGTTAGATTTGCCACACTTTGGACATGGCACTTTATGATCACGAATGTATTTCATCATCTCTTCATTCGTCATCGCATCACCAATCGTACTATTAGTATAGTCATTGATCAAGTTATCAGCACGATGGCGCGTTTTACATTCGCGGCAATCCAAAAGAGGGTCAGCAAAACTATCGACGTGACCACTAGCTTCCCAAACGCGAGGATGCATCAATATATCGGCATCTAATTCATAAGCATTTTTGCGTTCCTGAATGAATCTTTTGCGCCAAGCATCCTTAACATTATTTTTAAAACGACTTCCAAGTGGACCATAATCCCAAGTATTAGCTAATCCACCATAAATTTCGCTCCCTTGAAAAATAAAACCGTACTGCTTACAAAAGTTAACCATTTTATCCATATTCATATCATTCATATCTTTCACCTCAATCAAAAATTAAAAACTTCTAGAAGACATAAGGACGATATATCGCGGTTCCACCTTATTTATTCTAGAAGAATCTCTCTTTTAATACAGCTGTTAGGATTCCACCCCGTCTTCGCTAAACATCTCAATTTTACAACTAAAAAAGATATTTGTAAAGTCTTCAAACAACATTAAGAATTGACACGATTACCCGTTCTATCCCAACAAGTTACATAAAGCCTACCATCAATTGGTTTTATATCAATAGTACGTTTAGTAGACTCGATGACACTACTTTCGCGCAAATCGGGTTCTTTAGTTACATCAATGCGATGACCAGTCTCATCGACACTAACCCAATAGTATTCATAATCATTGTCACTAGATAAATTTACTACTACATAAGCATCTACCCAAGCAGCGTATGGACTTTTGTCCCTCTTACTCTCAGTGTGCAAATTGTTGATATGGATGTAGTAAGTCGTATCCGTTCTTCTGATTGGAAACGTACCCTTAGCTGCTTCTGTCGCCGCCATTTCGATGTATTCACTAGCAATATCGATATATGTCTTTTTCCTACTCTGATCGATTTGATGAGTAACAGCTGGTATTGATACTAATACCAATATTCCGATAATGACTATTACGGCCAACATCTCAATCAAAGTAAAACCATTATTTCTATTTTTCATTTTCTCCACCCTATTCTCATTATATTATAATAAAACTATCAATAAAAAGCAATAAGGCATTCTTTCATAACACAAAAAAATATTAACAATAATGTTAATATTTTTCTCATTTATCTCTTTATCTTTGTTTTCTTTTCTTCCATTACTTGTGCTTTATATTTATAATGTTTATTCACTTTATATGAGTATTTGGCCAAAAATCCTAAAGCAATAGCACCAACTGCATAACCAGCAGCATCAAAAAGAGACAATCTTGGATTGACCATACAAGCAATCGTCGATAAACCACAGTATGCTATACCAATACCTGAAGCAATCAAAGTACCTTTAGAAACACCACGCACCAATTTAGTCATATTGGTCTTATTGATTTTAAGATTACCACGAGCAATGTTCAAGGTAGCCCAATTACTATTTAAGTATTGATTATAACTACTATCATTTTTTAAATTGTTTGAAAATTGTACATTACGTGCCATAAGAAATTCCCCCTTTTATTTTCCTATTTATCTCATTCTATTGTAGTTTGTCATGAGTACTTTTTCTTTTTCATGAAGTTGTCTTTCTTGACGTTTTTCTACTTGATAAAATGAAGTACCAGTTACTAATGAAGCAACTCCTAGACCAGTTGCGACAACTGGAGCAGTAGCTACACCAGCAACAACTAAACAAGTAGTACCAATCAAAGTAGCAACACCACCAAGACTTGCACATGTAGCAAAGAATCTTTTGTTAAATCTTACTACACCACGTGCAGTATCAATTTTTTCAAGTTCATTATCAACATTATAATTTCTAGTATAATCATTACTAGCCATATCATATGCAATATTTGTTTTCATTTAGTATTCCCCCTAATTCAAATGTGTAGTCATTATACCACAACACAGCAAATTTGTCAATTATTTGACGATTTTTCCAATTGATAGACTATCATCTAAATGTGGTAGTATTATATCATAAAAACATAAAAATGTCAAATGTTTTACATCAGTCATTCTTTTTAGACCCAATTCGTTTCTTTTTCTTAACTTCTTTGATAGCTCGTGTAGACTTGATGTGATTTCCTACTATTTCTGAAACGTCAGATATGGTTACGAAAGCCGAAGCATCCTCTTCTTCCACGATGTGTTTTACTTCTGATATCTCAAGTCGCGTAACGACGACATACAATACCGATTTAGCTCCCGTCAACAAACCAGCACCATCCATGAGCGTACAAGTTCTGCCCAAATGTTCATATATTTCTTTGGCGATGCCATTTCCATTTTCCGAAATGATCATGACCGCTTTAACTTTCTCCAAACCATCATTTACCAAATCAATGACTTTAAAAGTTATGAAATACGTCAATAGAGAATATAGAGCACGATTAGCGCCAAAAATAAAACCGGCAACGCCAAAGATGATCAAATTGAACACTAGTACTACTTGCCCAACGGAAAAAGTCGTATTTTTGCTGATGACGATGGCAACTGATTCAGTTCCATCAATACAACCACCACACTTGATGATCAAACCGACCCCAATTCCTAAAAGTAAACCGCCATATACCATAGCTAATAAAATGTCATTAGTTATTGGTGGACTCCCTTCAAAAAGTTCCAATAAAATGGCAAATAAAGACATGCTATAAATAGTTTTAATCAAGAAATGATAACCTAAATTCTTATATCCGATCAACATAAATGGTATATTGATAAATAAAATTAGGAGACTTAGACGTAAAAAAGTCAATTTGCTGATGATGATAGAAACTCCTGTTATTCCACCATCCAAGATGGAATTGGGAACTAAAAACTCTTCTAAAGCAAAGGCTGCTAGAGTCGCTCCTATTGTCATACCCAAGAAATCGATTAATAAGAGAAAGAAAGAATTTTTACGCAATTTAGCCATAAACACACCTACCTATTTCAATTTTAACACCAATGTTATTACCTAAATAAATTTTTATTATTTCTTTGACATAAATTAACAAAATTAAACCTTTTTAGTTCTCTTCATTCTTTTAAAAATTCCAACGATCAAATCTTTAAAATAATTAAATTCCATTTTTTGGTGATAAATTAGATAGAAAATAAGATTAGGAACTATTAAGCAAATAATACATTTAATGACAAAATTGACTAAGAGAGAACCATTCATCAAGGAAAGAACATAAAATAATGATCCACCTACGACCAATGTCAACAACATTTTTTTAAAATAATCGATGTAGTACTCAGTAACTTTGGCCTTCAACCCATCTTTATACAAAACATAAATCTCTAACCAAAATGATAATGAAAAATAACTGATGGCTGTACCGATGAACACACCAATAGTTCCCATTTCTTTCGCTAAGATGATCGATACGACTAAATTGCACACGGCTTCAAAAACAGTTCGATATCGATCTTTATAAAACAAACCGCTGGCCTCACGAAAAGATATGATGACTTTGCGCATAGTCGTAAAATAAAAATTAAAGACGATGATGAAGACGATGCCAATGTTGAACAAATATTCTCTACCTGCAAAGATGACGATGAAGTCATTGAATAAAACCATTAGACAAATCGAACAAAAATAAGCCATCCAAAAGGTGAAAAAATTGCTCTTCTTAAATATTTCCAAACGACGTGATTCATCTTGATCAACCCAGAAATTACCAATACCAGGAGTTAGTGAAGTATAAATTTGGTTGATGATCATGAATAAGGCATAAGTGACTAAGCGATAATTGGAATACAGTCCTACTTCAACCAATCCAACATATTTAGAAAGAATGACATTGTCAGTTGAATTGACGACGACATTACCAACTTTCTGCATCATCAATGCTTTCGTATTTTTTATGATTTCCTTAGTATCTTTAGAAGACAATTTAGCTACCTTTTTCTCTTTCAAAAAAGGATACATTTTATCAGCTTTAACACTGAGAGCCCAGTTGGATAAAATAGTCATGATGACTTGAATGATTAAATAACCAAAATAATCTTTAGATATGAACAAATATATTATCTGTAAAATATTCATTCCAATATAAAAACTGTAGCGATAAATAGTTTCAATGTGACGATTTTGATCAGCTAGAATGAGATTTCTCTTATAAGAAAAAAAGTAACTGACGGCCGTATTAGTGACAAAAAGCATATAAATTAGTTCAATGCCATCAATATTGGGCATATCATTGATAAAAAAACTTAAAAATGGAGTTAATGAAAAACCGATGACAAAAATGATGATACCTATAATCGTATAAACTTTTTTAAACAATAACATGAGAGACTTCAGTTTTTTAATATTTTTCTTAGCAAGCGGTTCATAAAGTGAATAAGTTATGGCAGTACCTACTCCTAGTTCACTCAAGGAAAGAATGGTTAAGATATTAGAAAATAGACCATCTAGTCCTAAATAAGTACTGCTCAACATTCTGATGAAAACAATTCTCACGACAAAACTGGCAAGGATTCCTAAACCCTGACCAATAAAAGACCAAGAAACACTTCTAATCATATTATTCGTTCTAGACATATTTTCACCTCGTCATCAAAATTTTACCACAACATCCAAAACACTTCAATTGGCAAAAGAAAAAGAGCAATAAAATTACTCTAAAAGACAATATTGATGAAAAGAAATGATAATAATATTGAGCTAACTAATGTAAAGATAGCAATTATGGTATTATAACTGCTTATTACACCAAAGCCTTCATTATCAATAATGTTTAAATCATAACCATTTTTCTTGAGGATATCGATATTAGAATTTAATTCATCATAGTCGTCTACAATAAAAACATATCTATAATCAGTAATATCTCTAGATGATTTGTGTAGTGAAAGCAGCATATCGGAAGTAACTTGCCCAAACTCTTCATTTAAAACGTCATCGTGAATTCCGACTACTTTAAAGTAATAATGTTTGGCATTTAGGACAAGATCAATATTACTATTGAGTAAGGGCAAATACTTTTTAGATAATACTACTTCATATTCGTTTTTGACATCTCGACCTTTTACGATGTCTTGTGATCTAAAATTAATATGATTAATACGTAGACTTATACCATTCCAATCAACAATTACATCTTTATAAACTGGGTAATAATCACTCTTTAATTCTACATTTTCTATCAAATGATTGCTAGAAACACCAACAGCATTATCATGGGTCTCATAATGAGAAATATAATAGTTATACAAAAGATGACATATCATGAAACCAATCATACACGATAACATTATTGCTCTTTCTAATTTGCTAAATCTATGTTGTTCCAAATTCTTAAATTACCAAGTTCCTGACCAAGTTGCTGCAGCCGAATCGATAGCATCATAGTAGTCTTCAATAGTTGTAGATAAATCGACTCCGGCTTGATTTACTGCAAACATTTGCGCTGCGCCACCAGCAATCTTCTTCGTCGCATGTGAATAATCGCCATAAGCGGTCATCAATTTAATAGTACCACTTATAACTTTAGATACATCGAAATACAACGTCGACTCCATAGAAGTGATCTCTTTAGATGATGGAAGTAAGAAACTTACACCAACACCATTAGGATTTACACTGCTACTATTAATTGCTGTATTAGTCTTACAAATGTTGAGTGAGCAATACTTCTGTTGAAAATTAATATCACTATTTAGATAAACATTTGGTTCAAAACCGATACCGATGATATCGTAACTTCTAGTTGCAGGCATCGTTTTCCACTTCAAATTTACCTTATAGCGATATTTAGAATCAGCTTTAGCTATCGTCGTTCGCATTTCTTTATAAGATGTACCGACTAAACCATCACCAAGTGGCATTAGTAAGTTATCACTATTCATATAGTCTTCTTTAGATATTTGCATATCACTGGAACTTACTATTTTTCCAGTAATGTCATATCTAACTACATTTACATAGTAATTAGTAACGTCAGCTTCAAGTTTTCCGACAACATCTTTATTAGCATTAAATTCTTCTTCAGACATATAAGTAATTTCACTTTCGGAAAAACCTAATTCTAATAAATTATTATATTGTTCTTTGCTCATTCCAACACCAAAGTAGTTCACGTAATCATATTCATCTGCCAAAGTCATCATAGGCATTAAAATTAGAGCAAACAATAATACAAACAACTTCTTTTTCATACTTTTTCTCTCCTTTCCGCTTTTTAGATTAATAAATTGAACCTAAATAAGACACATATTGTTATTCGAATTTGGTAGAATTTAATTCTACTAGACTATTTTAACAATAAACCTGTTGTAAATTGCCTCATGATTTCATTATTATCAGTAAAATTAATTCTTAAAATTAAATAATCAGCCCAGTCGGCATCTTTGGATATATTAAATTTGTGATATAAAGATACAGATGATAAATGATTGTTAAAACTATTTAAAGTTTCGATGAGATTATTTTTCTTTACTAATAAATCATCCTGATAGTACAACTCGCACTCGATTTTAGTACCATATAATATTTTAGTTTCATGTTGTGGTACATATCTGATATCAGAAATGTTTATATAGTTATCATCATTTATGGAAATGAGAGTACCAGTTATTTTAAAATCATTATTATCACTGACGATATCATATACGTGCACATTATCATGATTTTGTTCATAATAAAGTCCTAATGCTATACTTATTAGCAATAGTGGAATTAAAACAATGCTCAGAATAGCAATGATAATGTTCTTTCTTTTACTAATAATTAAATTTTCATCATTCTTATCTTTGCCTTCTAATAATTCCGTTATTTCAATATTTAATATTTTGCACAAGTCAGTAAATAAAGAGACATCAGGTAGAGCAACTCCACATTCCCATTTCGATACTGCTTTGCTGGTGACACCTAGTTTTTCTCCCAATTCAGCTTGTGTCATATTAATAGCTTTTCTCTTTATTTGGATATATTCACCGATCTTTTCATAATCCATAACAACTACCGAACTCCTTTGCCAATATTTTAACACTAATCATTTTTATAAATTATCGTAGTTGGTAATTTTTTCCAAAAAAAAAGAATTCTCATTCTCTATAATTAGATGTGTTTATCTTCGGTATAAGACATTCCTTCAATATATTGACACTCTTCATTCATCACTATTTCTTTGGTATCTAAGTCGATAAATCCAACAATATTAGATGATGGAATGATAGCTTCATAATAGGTTCCATCGACATAATCATTAAACGGTATAGCGATTTGTGCATCATCTTCTTTGGGTGAAGCAATTATGACCATTTCTGAAACATCGCGTAGTGGAGAATGCGTTTTCTCATCTTCTAAAAATTCTTGAAAGCTTCCTTCGTCACTTACCATATCTTGTGATAATGGAGCCACGGTAGTAAAGATAATATTATCAGTGTTTATGATATTGGTACCCTCTATCAATAAACCCCTTTCTAAAATTTCTTGTCCTATTCCTCTCTCTGTTTCATGATAAAAATAATCAAAATTGGAAAAATCTAATTCATTGAGCAAATCATCTAAGTTCATAAAATCACCTCTTCAATTATACTATAGAAAACTTTTCATTAAAAGTTTTTTTGACTTTTAGCAATGTTTAGAATTATGCCCATACTGCACAAGGTGATCAACAAACTTGATCCACCATATGAGAGAAATGGCAAAGTAACTCCTGTTACAGGAATTAAACCGACGACAACCATCAGGTTCATGATAGCTTGAATTAAAATCTGAAAGGTCATTCCAAACGTCAAATATTTAGCAAAAAGATTTTTACTGTTTAGAGCTATTTTAATTCCACAATATAAAATAAAGAGAAAAAAGAGACTGACAATTATAATTCCAAATACACCCAATTCTTCACTTATTATTGAAAATATGAAATCAGTTTGAGGTTCTGGCAAATAAAAATGTTTTTGGCGGGAATTGAGAAAGCCCAAACCAAAAATACCACCGGGACCAATGGCATATAAAGATTGAATTATTTGGAAACCTGTTCCCAAAGGATCATTCCATGGATTCACAAAAGAAATGATGCGATCTAGGCGATATGGAGCAATCAATATTAAAACAATTATGCCAATGATACCAACAAATCCCGCTATTAAAAAGAATTTCATATTGGCGCCAGAAATGAATAAGAGTGATAAAACACTGACGATGATGATCATGCTAGTTCCAAAATCTGGTTGTAACATTATCAAAAAGAAAACTAAACCTAATATCGTCAAAATGGGCAAAATACCCCTAACAAAATTTTTAATATTTTTATCGCTCTTACTCAAATAACGACTAGTTAAAATTATCAATGATAACTTCATAAATTCACTGGGCTGAATTCCAAAAGAACCGATTCCAAACCAACTTCTACTACCATTTCTAATCGTACCTATCCCTGGTATTAAAACTAATATTAATAAAATTAGACAAAAGACAAAAATATGAGTTGCATATTTATAATAATTCTTATAATCAATTTTGCTTATGACATTCATCAATAAAATGCCAACACATAAAAATAATCCCTGTAATTTTACATATCTAAAAGCATCATTAAATTTATATTCAGCCCATATATAAGATGATGAATAAATCATTATTAATCCAAATATAGAAAAAAGAATAACTGCCAAAGATAAATATTTGTCAATGTACTTATTCATTAAATCACCTTTATATATTTTATAATCTTAAATTATATAATATACCGATAACCATAAAAAAAAGGACTCTTTTGTCCTATAACCAAACTCCAAAAAAGATTCCAGCCATCGTCAGAATTAAACCAATGGCCCAAAACAATTTGACAATATCCGTCTCTTCCCAACCCAACTTTTCAAAATGATGATGAAGTGGTGTCATCAAAAAGAGTTTTCTTTTGAATATGTATACCCATAAAACTTGTAGAATAACACTTAAAGTTTCCACTACGAAGACGCTGGCAACTACTAATAATGTTACTTCGCGGTGTGTTAAAATGGCAACTGCTCCCATGACTGCCCCTAAGGCCAGTGAACCGGTATCACCCATGAATACTTTAGCCGGATACGTATTAAAGAACAAAAAGCCAATTAATGCCCCAACTAAAATAAAAGTGAAAATACCTATTTCTTCAAAACCGACCATTAGAGAAATCAAACTGAAAGCTATGAAAGCAATGGCTGATAGACCACCAGCTAATCCATCTAATCCATCAGTTAGATTGACTGCATTACTTGCCCCTACTAAAATGAATAAGAGGAAAACGCCATAAAACCAACCCATTTCGATGTTTATTCCTAGAGTTGAGACGTGTAATGCTGTACTTCCACCTGTCTTTATATAAATGAAGAAAAATCCTAAAGCGATTACTATTTGTAAAAGCAATTTTTGAAAAGTTGTCAATCCTTCATTATTTTTCTTCTTGAAACTCAAATAATCATCCAAGAAACCGATAAAGGCATAACCAGTAAATACCAATAAAATAATAGCCAAATTCATCGTGAATTGAATTTTGTCAGTCAAGACCAAGATGAGAGTTGTCAAAAGTGTTGGTATGATAAAAATTAATCCACCAAAAGTCGGTGTTCCCTCTTTCTTTTTGTGATTGTCACCGACAAAAGCACTTATTCTTTGCCCCAACTTAAAACTTCGTAGTATCGGAATCAAAATAATACCTAATACTAAAGCCCCTAAAAAACCTATCATTATTGCAAATACTGCTTTAGTCAATAATAAAATTCCCATTGTAACCACTCCAAATCTGCATATTAAATTATACTATACTTATATGTCAAGATAGTTCATTTTTGAACAATTTGACGAAAAATGGACATCATTTTAATCGACAATTACTTCTTTATACCTCATTAATTATTCCATTGATCTGTGGATTGTTTTTGAGTCTCATTGCATCTTGTCACTAGATATCATATCACATTTAAAGTCATATTTGTCCAATGAATATCAAATTATTAATAATGAACAAACCGAAGACTCATATAAGTTATGAGTTCAAGGATAAAAGTAAAATTATTCATATTCACTTTTAATATTATTTTTGACATTTTGAAAGAAATCATTCCCAATATCAAATCAATAAAATAAATTACTTTTTATACTTTTTAGAAACTAAAACTTCCTTTGCTATATAAACAGGTCTTTTACGCACTTCATCGCACATCAAGCGAACATATTCACTAATTACTCCTATCATCAACAATTGAACTCCAGCAAAGAAACTGATTAAGAAAAAGAGCATCAAGGTCGATATGGCCACTTTTAGCAATAAGGCAACTATCAAATAAATAAAAGAACCAATTATCGTCATTCCTCCCAATATAGTAGCAATCTTTAAAGGGACCATTGAAAATGATAAAATGCCATTGATAGCATATTTAAACAATGATTTAAAGCTCCATTTACTAGTACCATTAGTTCTCTCTTCGGCTTGATATGAAAAGTAAAAAGTATTGAAACCGACGAATGAAAAAATACCTTTAGTAAAGCGATTGACTTCACTCAATTCGAGAAGAGCATCGCGCACACTCTTTCTAAAAGCCCTAAAATCTGATGCTCCTCTGACAAAATTGACATCAGATATTTTATTGATCAATTTATAAAAACAATTTTTAAAAAAGGTTAATACTTTACCCTCGTTTCGCGAATCTTGATAAGCGCAAACACAATCATATTCCAAATGATCTTCTAAAAGATTCACCATATCCAAAAGAACTTCTGGTCTTTGTTGCAAATCAGCATCGATCAAAGAGACAAAGTCACCACTTGATTCTTTTAACCCTGCTAACATTGCAGCCTCTTTTCCAAAATTGCGCGAAAAATTGACAACTTTGATATTTTTACCCTTATCAACTATCTTTTTTAATTCATACAAAGTATTATCTTTACTTCCATCATTGACAAAAATTAATTCATATTCTCCCTTATACGATTTAAAAGTTTTGACGAATTCGTCATAGAAGAGAGAAACATTATCCTCTTCATTATAACTGGGAACGATTACAGACAATTTCATATTTATACATCACCTTTTAAAATTATAACATAGTAATTGAATAAAAACAAAAAAAGATTACTAATGTAATCTTTCTATTTCTTTTTGACATCATTATCTTCTAGGAATTTAGCATATTCATCATATTCACTATATCCAGCATGAACATCTTCTACTTTACCATTCCTAATTACATAAACGATTGGTGTTGCCCCAAATACTGAATTCTCATCGCTAAACACTTCAGACTTTTCAGTGATTTTTGTAGCAGTATCTTCTTCTAATTTATCAGTATCTAAATAGTACAATGTGTAATCATATTCATTTACTGAACGTTGCATATGTGGTAAGAATTGTTGAGAAAATGGACAACCACTGCGACCAACAGCTATGAAATAAGTCGTGTCATCATCACGTTCTAGAATATCTAACATGTCATCACCAGATACTTCAGTAAATAGACTGATGTCATACTCTGGTTGTTCTTCAGTAGACGCATCTGAAGTGAATTGAGAATGAATAAAAGACACTTTATCCAACATTACAGAGACAATGATTAAAGTAACTACTGAAACGAGGAGCGACAATACAGATATGCATTTAAAAATAGTTAATTGTCTGTTATGACTAGTTGCTACACCATCTTTTTCAACAGTCTTTTTCTTCTCTACTTTTTTGTCCTTCTTCTTTTCGCTAACAACTTTTTCATAGTCATCTTCATCGTCATACTCTTCAAAATCTTCTTCTAAATCAATATCTTCTAATTTTTCTTTAACATTGTTCTTCTTTAAACTTTTACCTTGTTTTGTTTCTTCCAATTCTTTTTTATTTTTTGTCATTTTTTTACCCTCCTATAAGATAAATATAAACTAAAAATGACCATAAATCAACAAAATAATATCATTTCACTCTTTTTTCACAAAGCTCTATTGCAAAAATAAATTTTATGTAGCAATTTGCTGCTTTTATGTTATAATCTTATTAGAATATGGGGTGGCATTGTGAAAAAAGTAATTAATTTATTTTTGATTTCTACAGTTTTATTATTAATTAGTACTGAAAATGTTTTTGCTTTGACGATAAATACTGATAATCCTATCGTCGTTTTAGGTAATGCGGTATGTATTTTATTCTTAATCATTGGCGTAGTCATAATCATATATACCAAAACTGGTGGAAAAACTTATAATGAGAAAGAAAAACAAGTTATTGCCGATCTAAAAGTCAAAGAAGATAAAAAGAAAGTTCAAAAGAAAAATGATGAAATGGTTACTGATTTCAATCCTGATTCCATTTTTAAAATTCTCCCAACTTTTTCTCCTAATAAATTTATGAATGACACTTATGAAGAAATTGAGAAACGCATTACTGAGAACAGCCAGGTAGTTGATCACAAATTGTTGAAAAAGAATATAACCGATTTTAAAGATGAGGAAAACGAATATCTGATAACTGTCAAATATTTGATTGAAGAATCAACTCTTGACGAAAATAATAAGTTAGTAAAAACCCAAAAATATTATTCCGTCAATTCAGAGTGTAGTAAAAATAGAGATGTTCTCATCGATACTTGTCCCAATTGTGGAGGAAAAATTAAAGATTCTACGCTACTTCGTTGTAAATATTGCAACACTATTCTTCCCAAAGTAGAAAAAGAGACGAGCAATGACGATTGGACAATAAAAGAAGTCCAAATAATAGACAAATAAAAATGAATATGTGACACTAAAAAATACTTTCTGTTTTAGAAAGTATTTTTTTAATCACCTAAAAGTAATCTGATCGTCGAACCCTTGGCAATTCTCTCTCCTGGTGCTGGCGATTGTTCAATTACTTTTTCACCTGTTCCCGTATACTCTATTTCATATTCAAATAACATTCTTCTAGCTGTCTTGACATCGACTCCTTTGACATTGGGCAATTCGACATAAACTTTATCATTCCATTGATAAACTTTTTCAATCTGTCCTTCTTGCTTCTCTATTTTTAAGGCATCGATGATGTCTAGTAGAATTCTACGGGCCACTGGTGCCGTCGTATAACTCGATAGAAGAGCAGTATTTTTGGGGTTATCGATTGCTAAATATAGTACGGCTTCAGGATTATTGGAAGGAACTACTGCCATGAAACTCATGATGTAATTATTGTCTAAATAATGACCATTTTCAACTTTCTGAGCCGTTCCCGTCTTGCCACCAACACGATAACCATCGATATATGCATAGCCACCACCACCGCGAGCGACGACACTCTCAAGAGCACTGCGCATCTTTTTTGACGTCTCCGCACTGATGACTTGGCGCAATTTTTGAGGTTTGTTTTCCTGGACAACTTTATTATTCGTATCGGTCACTGCCTTGACGATATATGGTTGATATAGTGTTCCACCATTGACGACGGCACTGACAGCGGTGACTTGCTGAATGGGCGTCACGCTGACTCCTTGA
>CANQJR010000006.1 GCA_947624275.1 uncultured Bacilli bacterium | reverse complement strand
TGGTGGTGTCATTTGAAAAGTTGCGATAAAGCGATATAAACGATTGTCATGCAGATCTAAACCGTATTGAACGATTTCTTCTCGCGTCAAGGTCTTGATTATGTCCATCTTTTCAAAGGCATAAAAAGTATAATCGTTGTAAGTATCTTCATAAACGGAGAAGTTACCACTACCTCTAACTAGGCAGACATCAAAATCTTTACCAGACAAACCGTCGAAGAAACGAAAAACATCTTCTAATTTTTCACACATGTGAAAACCGTTTCCATCGATTGGTCCTGCGACGACATCTCCTTCAATGGCATAAGATTTACCAACTTCGAATTGAAAATCGTTCATGCCACGCATTCCCTTGTCAAAACCTTTATAACCAAATAGCATAATACCACACCTTGCTTGTTATTATAACACTCTTTTATGGTTAAATCTATTTTTAAAATCGCAATTGGCACACAACTTTTCTACGACCCTATTATTTCTAAAACCGTTCAACATGTTCAAAAAGCGTTCACCTTGCAACACGTCACCCAAATCATCCTCAAAAATATTTCCCAGCTTTATATCCCCTTCGCCATCTAGACAACATGGAACGATTGTTCCATCGACCAAGATAGCTATCTGTTGCGAAAGGGCATGACAATAGCCATCAACATTCAAGTGCAAATCGGTATCTGGCCAAGTGAAGAGATTTTCTTTAGATACATAGGTATTATGATCTATTTTGACGTTTTTATCATTCAAAATTTTTTCAACAACACTTGGGGATAATTTATAGAAAGAACAGATTTCGTCAATGATGGTTTGAGCTTTCGCATCGATTTTACCATGGGGTAAAGTCCAAAGGCGATAAGATATGTAGATTCTTGAAGATAATTTTTGACACGTAGAAAAGACATCTTCAAAATAATTGGGCAATTCCTGTTCACAGTGCAAGGAGACATTTATTTGTCTAAGACAAGAACTTCGTAAAAATAGATTTTCATATCTCTTTAACAATACACCATTAGTAGTTAGGTTGACCAAAAGATGGTTTTTGATACACAAGTCCAATATCCCTTCGAGATGGGAATGGAGTAATGGCTCACCCTTGACGTGAAGATAGATGTGATCTGTATACGGTTTTATCTTTTGAAGTATCAAAGAAAACTCTTCGAGACTCATCTCTTTCAACGCTCTTTTGGTATTGCCACAAAAAGAACAGTTGAGATTGCAACGATTGGTGATTTCGACATAAATTCTTTTGAACTTTTTCATTTCATTCACTCTTCATTTCAAACAATATATCACGCAATTCCATCGCACGTTCAAAGTCGAGATTTTTAGCAGCTTCACGCATTTCTTGTTCAATTGCCTCAATCGTTTTATCGCGTTCCAATTTAGTAGGTTTCTTCTCTGTTTTGACATTTTTAGCATCATCGACATTGGAGATCAATTCTCTGATCTCTTTGGTAATCGTCGTCGGTACTATGCCGTGAAGGCGATTGTACTCCTCTTGGATATGGCGACGTCGCAAGGTCTCACGCATGGCATAATTCATCGAATCAGTTATGTTATCAGCATACATGATGCAGTGACCATTGCTGTTTCGAGCACACCTTCCAATCGTTTGAATGAGGCTGCGACCACTGCGCAAGAACCCCTCTTTATCAGCATCTAAAATGGCGATGAGACTGACTTCAGGAATATCGATTCCCTCGCGCAACAAGTTGATTCCCACGACACAATCATATTTGCCAAGACGCAAATCGCGAATGATGCGTAGGCGTTCCAAAGTTTTTATTTCCGTGTGCAGATAGGCCACTTTGATATCGATCTCTTTCAAATAGTTGGCTAGTTCTTCAGCCATATGAATAGTCAAAGTCGTTATTAAAACGCGCTCATTCTTGGCAATGCGATCTCTTATCTCTCCAACCAAATCGTCAATTTGACCTTCAGTTGGTCGCACTTCAACAGTTGGATCCAAAAGACCCGTTGGACGAATGATCTGTTCGACGCACTTGTTACCCACATGTTCTAATTCATAATCACCAGGCGTTGCTGAAACGTAAATGGCTTGATTTATTTTGCTCTCAAACTCCTCAAAGCGAAGTGGTCGGTTGTCCAAAGCACTTGGTAAACGAAATCCGTATTCGACCAAATTCATTTTGCGGGCACGGTCACCATTATACATTCCTCTAACTTGGGGTAAAGTCACGTGGGATTCATCGACGACTAGGAGAAAGTCTTTGGGGAAGAAATCGATTAAAGTAGTTGGCGGTTCTCCCTTTTTACGACCGGACATCGGACGCGAGTAATTTTCAATACCCGTACAGAATCCCGTTTCGCGCAACATTTCCATGTCGTATTTAGTGCGCTGTTCAATCCTTTGTGCTTCAATTAATTTATTTTCACTTTTGAATTGGGCAATGCGCTCTTTTAGTTCTTCATCGATGCGCACTAGAGCTTGTTCCATCTTTTCTTCACCGACGACGAAATGGCTAGCTGGGAATAGTGATATCGTCTTTTTATTCACCTTAATCGCACCAGTTAACACATCTATCTCACTGATGCGTTCTATTTCATCACCAAAAAATTCGATGCGATAACCACTAGTTCGCTCACTGGCAGGAATTATCTCCAATACGTCACCACGCACTCTAAAAGTACCTCTTTTAAAATCATAATCGTTGCGTTCAAACAACATATCGACCAATTTGTTCAAAACTTCATCGCGATCGATCTGTTCACCAACGGTCAGCGTGAGCATTTTATTGCGGTACTCGTCAACTTCTCCAATGCCATAAATACATGAGACAGAGGCAACGACGATGACGTCATCACGAGAAATCAAAGCACTCGTCGCTGAATGGCGCAACTCATCAATCTCATCATTGATGGAAGAATCTTTTTCAATATAGGTATCTGTTGAAGGAACATAGGCTTCTGGTTGATAATAATCGTAGTAAGAGACAAAGTATTCGACTCTATTTTCGGGAAACAATTCTTTTAATTCAGAATACAATTGCCCAGCCAAAGTCTTATTATGAGCTAAAACTAGAGTCGGTTTATTGACTTCTTTGATGACATTGGCAATCGTAAAAGTTTTACCAGTACCTGTTGCTCCCAACAAAACCTGTTCCTTTTTACCACTTTTAATTCCTTCAACCAATTCTTCTATTGCCTTGGGTTGATCACCACTTGGTTCATATTTCGATACTAATTTGAACATAACTCCTCCTAAATATCTAACTAGATGAATTTCAACACTATATTTTAACACTTTTTTAATAACAAAACAAGGAAACTACTATGCGTTTCCCCATTATTATTTTTACCCTATTTCAATGAATATATAAACATCAATCACAACTCATCTAAAGATCTCTCTAATTTTCTATCCTTGCGATGAATTACAAAAGATATCAACAATCCCACGACTACTACTCCCCCAATGATAATAGAGCCTATTATTAAATGTTTTTTGGTGATGTTAAACTTTTTTTCAGGTGCTTGTGTAACTGTTTCTTCTTCATTATTAGTATTGATGACATAATTGTTAACATCGCCATTTTCAGCTGTCACTTTGATGACGACTTTATAATCATTTTTCTTCAAATCATCGGCTCCAATAATTTCATAACTGGCTTTCTTATCTTCCAATGTCACTTTGACTTCCAACTTATTTATTTCTTTTCGAATGTTCAAGTCATAGATATGACGATTCTTATCAAAACTCAAATCATAATTAGTTATGACTAATGATTTTAAATTATTGTTTTTTGATTTAGGAGCAATGACAGTTTTATCATCTTCTTTATTACTGCTAGAACTGTTACTGGTACTAGAAGAAGTTTCTTTTTTAGAACTGGAACTCTTCTTACTAGTATTCGGTTTAGAATTACTAACTATCGTACTCGGTTTTTTAGATGCAGTACCAGTAGCCTCTTTTAAAATGATGGTCTTAGCCGTACCAGAAGTGTACGTTATTTCAGTCATGTCATCTTCATTATACTCTTTATCTGGATCAGTCATATCTAAGACGCCAAGACCCGCTTCTTTGACAGCAATCGTAGTACTAGTATTGCTCACGTCATTGACATAAAAACTTAGTTTGACGACGTAATCATCACAATATAACAAGCCATTGACACATTCTTTGTTATATGATGAATCTTCTATTACTTCACCAAAAACGATATTTTGATCATTATAAGGATAAATGAGCGTAGTGAATCCAGGAGAATCTTTAGCAACTGGCTCTAGAACGTCTTCATCATATTGAAGACTGAAATAGGCAACCCATATTCCCAGTGTATCAGACTTTTTTTCAATGCCAGATGCTTTGACGCTGAAGGTTAAAGTTATCTGTTGACCCTTTTCTATTTCATCCGCTCCTGTAATAGTTACACCACTAATGGAAACAGCTTCCGATTTAAATGGTGCCAATAAGATTAAAAGAATAAAAATCCACAACACTCTTTTCATAAGTACACCTCTATTATCTTAACTATATTGTAACACAAATTGAAAGTAGTGGTCATATAAATATCATTGACGTAAATATTGATAAAATATGCCCATATTAAAAGAGAGAGAACGATTAATTTGATATAATTAATTTAATATAGAGGTGAGTTATGAAAAAGAAAACGATAATCATTATTTCTGTTGTATCAACATTCATTCTAATTGGCAGTTGTTCACTATATTTCATTCTTCGTGACAAGAACTATCAAGATAGTGATGAAAAAAATCCCATACCACCTAATGTAGAGGAAACTCCTTCTACTGATGAAGAGGAAAAGGAACAGGAAGAAACTGATGATGGTGAAAAAGTAGAACAAAAGACAGAAGAAGAGGATAAAAAAGAGGAAACAACTGAAGAGAAAGAACAACCCAAAAAGGAAACGAATACAGAAACTAGTAAACCAGCTACTACTAAAAAAGAATCATATGTCGATCAATTATCAGATGAAGTTATTTTGAGCACCAAAGAAATAAACTCATACAACCAAAAGATCAAATCTAAGACAGATGCCATTTATGACATGAGCATAACCAGCCTATCCAAAGAAAAGATTAAAAGTTACATCAACAGTTATAAAGCTCCTAGTCTTCCCAAATATAATGGCAATAAAAAAATTACTACCACTGAACTCAATAAAATTTTAGATAATCGCAATATGGATAACATAGCGAGTCAAAACCCCTTGATCAAAGGAATCGTAGTGAAGAGGAGCAATTTGCGATCTCTTCCAACCAATACGCATTTTTATAGCAGCACATCCAAAAAATATTTAGACAATATTCAAGAGACCGAATTATTGGTCAACACTGCCGTTTTAATTCTCCATGAGAGCAAGGACGGCGAATGGTATTTCGTCTTATCACCAACTTACTACGGTTGGGTGGAAAAAGATACAATTGCCCAAGCTACCACTGACGATTGGAACTATTTTTTGAACAGTGATCAGTTCGTCATCATAACGGATAAAAGTGTTACAGCAAACAACACCAGTTTAGATATGAGCGTCAAATTGCCATATGTCGGATCAAGTGGCAACAATTATCAAGTCGTCATTCCCCAAAAGAATAGCAGTGGCTTTGTCGAAAAGAAAAACATCAGCATTTTGAAAGAGAAAGCTAATGTCGGTTATCTTCCCTACACACAAAAAAATGTTTATGCACAAGCGATTAAATATAAGGGAACACCATATCAATTCGGAGGATGGACAGGCGGTGTCGATTGTTCTAGTTACGTTTCAAACGTCTTCCGCACTTTTGGCTTTCAATTTCCAAGAAACACTTCGAGCCAAAACACTAGCGTCGGTCAAATCATTTCGCTATCAGGCAAGAGTAATAGTAGTAAACTAAAGCAAATCGAAAAATATCCAGCTTCGCTTTTATATCAATCTGGACACGTAATGATCTATTTAGGTAAAGAAAATGGAAAACACTACATCATTCATGCTAACGCAACTACGCTAAACGTGGCCATCACTGTTTTAGACAATTCTCAAAATTTAACTAATATAAATAAAATAGTTCTCGTAAAATAAAAAGATTATTGTTTCTATCTGAAATATTTTTATGTTATGATTATATTGAAAAGGAATCAATATCGTTTATAAAATTAAAATATTTCAAGAAAGGAAAGATCTTTGATGACAGCAATTATTATCTTTATCATCGTCGTTTTCACCATTTTATTCATATTGTGGTTCATAACTGTTTCCAATAAATTAAATCGAGCATTGGTAAAAATAGAGGAAGCTAATTCAGGCATTGATATCGCATTGGCCAAAAGATATGATGTATTGACCAAAATGATGAAAATTGTCAAAACTTATACCAAATATGAGGAAGATGTCATTTTTAAAGTGATTAAATTGCGACAGAATATGTCGATTGAAGAAATGGAAAACGTCAATAAAAAAATGAATGACAATTTTGAACAGTTAAAAATTTTGGCTGAGAACTATCCCGAACTCAAATCTAGTGAAAATTATAACACTCTCCAAGAGACGATCGTAGATGTCGAAGAACACTTACAAGCAGCTAGAAGAATGTACAATGCCAATGTATCAGTTTTAAATCAATCATTAGTAACTTTTCCCGAAAACATCGTTGCCAAAATGAAGGGAATGACCAAACACGAATTCTTTGAATTGGAAACGAATAAAAGAGAAGACATTAAAATTGATCTATAAAAAAAATCTAATCACTGATTAGATTTTTAATTGACCTATTTTAAACATTTAAATATTTTTTACAAATGTCTAAATATTTATTGATGTTCTCTATCAAGTTATCGTAATTGGCATTGACGTAACTTACATCATTTTCTTTGCTCTTCATTTCATGTTCATAATTTAAATCGGCTAAAGACATGATTCCTAAATACTTACAATCACTTTTAATTGCATGGACCAAAATGGCATAATTAGGCATATCACCACTATTTTTATACTCTTGCAATTTAGATAAACGTTCATCCATTTCAGCAACGAATTCACGCATCGTATCATCATATAATTCCATATCACCTAAAAGTTCAAGGCCATGATTGACATCGATACCATTAGATTCAAGGAATTCCTTAGTATGATTGTTTTCAGTTGATGAAGGTTTCACTTCGACTGGGGTAACTGTTTCAACAACCTTTTTTTCATTCGTATCATCATCATGAGTTACATTGATCTCAGAACTCGTTTTTTCATCACGGTTTTCCATGACGGGAGTTGATTTTTTAAAGATGAGATTGAATGACTTAATCATTGCCTCTTTTTCAATCGGTTTAGATAAATAATCAGTAAATCCTTCACCGATATATTTCTCACGCATACCCGTTATTGCATTAGCGGTCAAAACGATGACGGGAAGATTGAAAGATGGTATTTCTTTCAATTTTTTAAAAGTTTCAGTACCACTCATTTTAGGCATCATATCGTCCATCAGAATGAGGTCATACTGTTCACCATTTTCTATTTTTTCAATACAAACAAAACCACTTTCACAACATTCTACAGTAGCATTATATCTTTGAAGAAGTTTAGTCGCAACTTTTAGATTCAACGGATTATCATCAACAACTAATATGCGTTTATTGCTCAAATCAATGGTATCAACTGTATTCATTTCCGTCTTCAATTCGACATTATCAATTCTTTGATCAAGAGTTACAGTGAACTTTGACCCCTCACCATAAATAGTATGAACAATGATATTACCACCCATTAATTCAAGTAATTGTTTAGTCAAAGCAAGTCCTAAACCAGTTCCCTCAATAGTAGTGTTTCGATCTTCATCAATTCTTTGGAATTTAGTGAATAGCTTATCAACATTTTCAGCCTTCATTCCACGGCCAGAATCTTCCACTGAAATAATTAAACGACAGTTATTATCTTTTTTAACACAATTAACAGTATATTTTACAAAACCTTTATCAGTATATTTATAAGCATTACTAAGTAAATTAGTAACAACTTTTTTAATATTAGCTTTATCACCATACAAAGTATTAGGTAAATCTTCAGCTATTGACATTTGAAAATCGAGAGCCTTCTCTTGCATTTTAGGCGTAATCAATTTACCAAGTTCAGTAAATACTTCTTTAGGGCTATAATCAGAATTAATAATTTCTAACTTACCAGCTTCAATCTTAGAAATATCAAGAATACTATTAACTATTTCCAATAAAGTATTAGAAGCACTAATGATATCTTTAGCATTTTCTTTAGCATCTTCAAGTGTTGATGATTGTTCTATTTCATCACTAAATCCAACAATAGCATTCAAAGGAGTACGAATCTCATGAGACATACTACTTAAAAAATCAGTCTTAGCAGCATTGGCTTTATCAGCTGTATCCTTGGCCACTTCGAGTTGTTGAATCATTTTGACATCAGGATTTTCAATGGTGAAGTACATTACCAAACAAATAAAACACTCTATCTGAACAATTATTGTAAAATTTGGAAAGAAATATTGTATTAAACCAGCAAAAATAAAACATACTACTAAGATATAAATCGGTACTGCTTTTCTTTCAGATATTTGCTTTTTTTTCGTAACAATTATAGTAAAAATTGCCGTTACAAACAAAATAGAAATAAGATATGTAAATTTGGTATCTATTCCAAAAGTATAATAAATACCACTACTTGGATTTAAATAAATATCATATGGTAACAACGTAGCAATAATAGAAAGAATTGCAATAAATAATATCTCAATATTCTTTTTGTCAACTTTTCTAATATTTGAAATCTCTAATACATAAGCAAAAAAGAGCGAAAGCCAAACAATAAAATATACCAACAATAATTTAGTAAATACGAATGTGACATACTCAATAGGAAAAATGGAAAATATTTCACACCCTAATTGAATTATAATTCCAAATAAAGTAGTAATTAATAATCGTTTATAAATCTTAGTCTCAATATTATTTATTCTTTTTTTAGAAAAAAATAATACTATCAAAAAAACAATATAAAAAAGACTTAAAACATATGAATAAAATAATAGAGAAAACTTCATATCATTCACCTATATTAATTATAGCATATTTTTAAGTCTTAGTATTATTTTGTTAACTTTTTTTCTTTAGCTTTAGGAGGATGAACTTCAATTAATCCTTCTATATCATGTTTTACAAAGTTAATATCTCTTTTACCAGATTGTGCGCTTGGAAAGTTGTCTCTAATGCAGAAACAATATGGTACTGATTCTTCAACTTTGGTTTGTTCCAAAATATTTTCTTGCAACCTCTGTAATACTTCCGTTTCTCTTTCAGGATGTCTTTTGATCAAAGCATCAATACCATTTTCCCATACGAGGTGTGCTACAAGCTTATTATCATCATCTGGATGTGTTTGAACTTCACACAATTTAACCAAATTAGAAGATAATATTGCTCTTTCTATATCAAAATTAAATATTTTTACTCCATCTATAACAGAATAGTCACTTTTGCGACCTAGAACAACTAGACTACCATCTTTATTCATATATCCTAAATCACCAGTTTGGCTCCAATTTTCTCCATTGACATCAGTATAAAAAAAGTTTTGAGTTGCTATAGGCCTTTTATAATATTCTAGCATTCCTATTTCTGTTTTTACTAATATGTTACCGCGTTCACCATATTTCAATTCATTAAAATTATCATCAAAGATACCAACTGTAGTTATAGATGGCAAAGGAATGCCAGAAGCATCATTAGAGAACTTGTATCCAGTTATATCTGTTGTCACAGTTGCTCCACACTCACATTCTCCATATCCATTTAACAACTTTGCAGAAGAACCATGATTGCTAAACACTTCTTCAATACTACTTATATCTTTATTTGTTAAAGGTTCTCCCCCTTCAACAGGATATTTTAAAAACTTCAATGATTTACCCTCTAATCTCTTTAAGCTTTTATCAAAAGTAAATCCTTGATACATTGAAGTATTTGTTAATATATATTCTGGTTTAAATTTCAAAACATTTTTTACAAAAACATCGTGATCAAATCTAGGATCAGTACATACTTTAACACCATAAGATAGTGGAAAATTAATACCTAAACTCAACCCTGTTGAATGCCAAGGCGGAATATTTTGATATACAGATTGTCGCCTAGATGTATCAAAACCTGAATTACCATAGGCATGTACAAGTTTTTGAAAACTATCTACAGATAAGAGGATACCTTTAGAAGCACCCGTTGTACCGCTCGAATAAACCATGGCTTGTGGTTTGAGGTTTTTATACGGATCAACAGGAACATCTTGCCTATGAGCACCATCAGCTATAAAAGTTTTCCAACCAATTTCGTTGGCTTTTCCATCGATTTTCACTTTAGGAGAAACAAATCTTAATAGAGTTGAGTTCATCATTGGCAAGACTACTACATTTTTCTTTGTTTCTTTGTTTAAAACATCTTTAAACTTTGGAAAAAATTTATCAACCATTATTACGAGTTTGCTATCACATTCATTAATTCTAGAAATGAGTTCATCTGATGAATAAAATGGTGAAATAACGTTTGCTATAGCCCCCATTTTACTTATAGCATAAAATAAATAAACGACTTCTGGCGTTGTAGTAGAACAAATTGTGACGAAATCTCCTTTTTTAATACCATATTCCTCTAATGACTTTGCAACTATATCTATATTTTTTATTAGATTTTCAAAGTTAACTTTTGATCCAAAATATTCTATTGCAATTTCCTTTCCAAAGTCATTGTTACTAGCAACAAGTCCTTGATAAGGAGTAGTATTTAAGAATTGATCGGTTTTATGTTTATTCTCATAGAACTTTTCCCATGGTTTGTCCAAAGTGGCATAACCTGTTTTTTCTCCATTTTTACATAATTCAACAACTTTTTTAGCTTCCTCTTCTGAAAGTGTTGATATTATTCTTTTTAAAGCTTGTAATTTTTCCTTTTCCATATTCCTACTTATTTTTTCCTCCATAACTATATTATTATTCATTAATACTGTTTTTCCTATAATAAAAATAGTTTTATTCAAAGTATTATCAATTGATTAAAACTATTTCCCTTTTTATTCTATTCTCAAATTAATTTTACAATATTTATTTTATTAATTCAATAAAAAAGAAAGTATTAATTTACTTTCTTTACCTAGTAGTCCAACTAGAAGGGAAATTGATCAATGACCTTGGACCTTTATAACCCTGTTTATATAATTTATTGGCATAAGATACATATTTATTCCAAGTACTACAATTCTTATCATTTAAATTGTATAGACGACATGGGAATATTTCTAGATGTAGGTGTGGTCCAGTAGCATTACCACTCATACCCATATAACCAATCCAAGTGTTAGAAGTTACTTTCTTTCCAACATAAATAGCTGAATTGTATTTACTCATGTGACAATAATCAGATGAATACCACTTATTCTTACCTGCATCATAGTGTTCAATTACGACTACGAGAGCTCCAGCTGGATCTTTATACTTAGCAGTTACAGTACCACTGGCAACTGCATATATCTTAGTACTATACGGATTCTTATTTCCAATATCAATAGCGCGGTGTAAACTTCCCCAACGATAACCGAATTCACTAGTTACATAACCAGATGATGTCGGTCTACGCCAAGTTCCACTACTTACGGTAGTCGCACAATTGACTCCGATTACATCGTTGTCTTTGCACCCGAGTTTCGTATAAGCTGCGACTTGTTCTTCATAAATCTTGATCTGTTTACTTATGCTCACTCCTGATTCTGACAAAGATGTTTTATCATCACCTAAAGACTCGACTAAATTCTCTAATTTTTTTTGTTTTTCATTCAAGTCTTTTTCTTTTTGATTTATTTCTTCTTCACGTTTTTCACTAGCTGTTATCAATGACTGTAATTCATCAACAACTTTATTATTATACTCTGTCATCTGTTCAACTATGGACATACGATATATGAAATCAGTTACGCTATCAGCACCAAAAGCATATTCTAAATACAAATTTTCACCATTGGACAATTGTAAGTATTCAACTAGCTTTTTGGTCTGTAATTCTTTTTTATTTATTTCTTCATGGTATTCAACTACATCTTCTTGTAATTGACCGATTTCAGCAGCCATGTTGATCATATCAGATTTGATGCTAGAAATCTCTTGATTAGTACTTTCAATTTCAGCTTGGGTTTTATTTATTTCAGCTTGGTTCTGTTCATAATCAGCTCGATACTTGGCCAGTTTATTTTTATAATCCAAAAGGGTGGTAGCGTGTGTTTTTATTGGTATAAAATTGATGACAACTGTCAATACTAATAATAACTTAACTGATTTCTTCATATTATACCTTTAAATACTTTCTGACAGCACGACTACTACCAATCATTCCAACGACCATACCAATACCTAAAACGATTAAAGAAACCCAATAAATAAATGGCTGTGGTTTAATCAACTTGATGAGGGAAGAGAACAATTCTCCATTGAAGTATGTATATAAATACGTATATCCATATACCGTGATCAATATCGGAACAATTGAACCGATCATACCAATGACCATACCTTCAATTACAAATGGATACTTTATTGAAAAGTTTGATGAACCGACCAAACGCATAATTGATATTTCTCTTTTTCTTGAAAAGATGGTCAACTTGATAGTATTTACTATTAAGAAGACGTTTACCAATACCAAAGCAATGACGATGGCGATGGTGACATTGCGAACCATTCTAAAGGCTGACAACATTTTCGCAACCATCTTCTCACCATAGCTGACGCTGTGGACTAGATCAATCTTTTTTATTTTATTAACTGTATCTTCTATTTTTTCTAGATTGGTGACTTTGATCAAATAACTATCTTTGAGTGGGGATTCTGATTCATCCCAGTCTTTGATAAATTCAAAAGTTGGATCTTCTTTGATCAATTCATCACGTTCTTGTTCCTTCGTCTTTAGGGTGATTGATTCAATGTTTTCAATCTTGCGAAGTTTGGCATCGATCTGTTCCAAATCCAAATCAGTAGCTTTAGTGTCAATAAAGGCAATGATAGTTACATCTTTTTTGATGTTTTCAGTAAAATTGTTGACGTTCCAAGAAGCTATTATTGCGACTGCGATTACTACTAAAGTGATGCTGATACAAGATACTGAAGCAATCGATAATGAAAAATTCCTGAAGACACTTTTAAAGGCATCTCTAATACCTCTTGACAACATTCTAATCAGCTTCATCATAATACTTCCCTTTCTCATAGTCTTTAATCAAATATCCGTCTTTTAACACGATGACACGTTTCTTCATCTTGTTAACTATTTCACGATCATGCGTTGCCATTATGATTGTCGTACCTATAGTTTTATTAATGCTCTCTAGCAATTTGACGATTTCCATACTCATATCGGGATCCAAATTACCAGTAGGTTCATCACAAATTAACAATTTAGGATTGTTGACGATAGCTCTGGCAATAGCAACTCTCTGTTGTTCTCCTCCTGACAACTGATCAGGATAAACGCGTGTCTTTGATTTTAGACCGACTAATTCGATAGCTTTTAATGTCTTAGTTCTGATCTCTGCCTTTTTAGCACCGATGCACTCTAGAGCGAAAGCGACATTTTCATATACTGTCAATTTTGGTAAAAGGCGATAGTCTTGGAAAACTATTCCCAACTTACGACGCAATTTATAGACTTTGCTATTGCGAAGTCTAGCGACGTTTAAACCACCTAATATGATTTCCCCACTACTAGGTTTAATCTCTCTATATAACATCTTGATAAAGGTCGATTTACCACTACCACTACCACCAATTACAAATACGAAGTCTCCCCTTTTTATTTTAATTGATAAATCATGAATAGCGTTAACTCCATTCTTATATCTGACATTGACGTTACTAATACTTATTAACTCCATAATTCACCACCTATGATTATACTAATCTATTATAACACATATATCGACTAAATTCTACCTTCTAATTGATATGAATCAGTGACGACGTAAAACGCGTTTTTATCAATTTTTTTAATGCCATCGGTCAATTTGTAATAATCACGTGTCGGTATGACTGTCATGAGTACTTTGCGCTCATCATTGGTAACGTCTTGATCTTTGACCAAACAAGTGACTCCATAACCCAACTTCTTCTCGATAAAATGCTTAACTTTTTCATCTTTATCCGTCATGATCAAAAAAGATTTGTTAGAGGATATCCCCAATAATATTTTATCAGCAACGATACTACTTATGAATAAGACAATTATTCCCAATAGTGCTGAAGAAAGTCCAAAGACAAAGACACCTAATCCCAATATTAGAGCATTTAAAACGAAATTTACTTTAGCTATTGATAACTTGAATATCTTACTGATCATTTGACTTATCTGAACCAACCCGCCCTGGCTAAATCCCATCTTGCAGACTGTTCCAATGACAAAACCAGATATGATTCCTGCGAAGATACCGACTAATAATTTATCGTCAGCTTGCAAGTAAGATAGAGATGATATACCAGAAGTGATCGATATGAAAAAGGGATATATCAAAATGGCAACAATGGAACTCGATGAAGTTTCAACACCCAAGACGATGAAACTGAAAATCAAAACGATGGCTGAAAATAACAAGATGAATATAGCGGGATCAATTCCCAAGACTTTTTCAATGATGATTGATAACCCATTCGTACCCCCAGAAATAATTTTATTCGGATTCAAAAAAAGATTATAGCTGACCGCTGATAAAAACATCGTTAGAGTTAGACATATATAGCGAAGAATTTCTTTAAAAATTTTCTTTTTTTTCATATTTTAAACCTCCTCTAGTCTCATAAGTATTCGCCACTGATAAAAAAGCTCGATCATCAATCGTTCTGATGCTGTCATAAAGACTTTTATAATCTTTAGTGGGAACGATACAATAGATGATTTTTTTCCCTTCTTCTAAAGATAGAGATACGAATTTAATAAAGGGTATACTAGTCAAATATTCCTTTATTTTCTCATAGTCATGAGGAATTATTCTTATCAATTTAGAATCGGAAATACCAATGACAATCCTATCACTTATGTTACTCATTAAATATAAAATTATTAATGAATACATCAACTTTTGAAAACCGAATGAAACAGCACCCATCAAAACGATGACTCCTTCGACAATAATCATCAATTGACCAGTACTCTTTTTAATGAATTTATCTAAAATCCAATAGATTATTTCCGTTCCACCTGTTGAAAAACCGACTTTAAATACTATGCCTAGGGCAACTCCTAGAAGAAGTGAACAGAACAGTGCCGATACTAGAGTAGAAGTATCAACTTTGATATAATTGTTGATATTAGATGTCAATTTGATGAAAAAAGGCAGAATGAATGAGGAAGCTACTGAACTGTACATTCGCTCTTTGTCACAAAAGATGAAACCGATTATTATCAACAAAACTGAAAGCACAAGAACGGTTAATGACGTATCTAAATTGAACAATTTATATAAAATTATCGAAATGCCGGTAACGCCACCGACGACAAAATCATTGGGCAACATGAAGATATTAAAAGCGATGGCATAGAGAAAAAGGCCAAGGCACAATACGCCATAGCGATATGTCAAATTGATTATTGATCTACTTCTCTTCTTCATACTATCGCCTCTTTAAATAGGCATTGATATAGATATCAATGTCACCATCTAATATTTTGTCGACATTACTGCTTTCAACATTGGTGCGATGATCTTTGACCATGGAATAAGGGTGAAGAACGTAACTCCTTATTTGCGAACCGAACTCGATATTCTTTTGTTCACCTCTAAACTTTTGAAGTTCATCATTTTGTTTCTCTATTTCCAAAAGTTTTAACTTGCTCTTCAAAACCATCATGGCCTCTTCTTTATTCTGAATTTGGCTACGTCCGTTTTGACAAGTGACGACGATATTAGTCGGAAGATGCGTTATGCGAACAGCACTATCCGTAGTGTTGACTCCTTGCCCACCATGACCACTGGAACGATAGACATCGACGCGAATATCCTTATCGTCGATGACGATGTCCAAATCTTTTTTGATTTCAGGTATGACATCAATCGAAGCAAAAGAGGTATGCCTTTTGTGATTGGTATCAAATGGCGAAAGTCTAACTAAGCGATGAATGCCTTTTTCTCCTTTTAAATAACCATAAGCATTCGTACCTTTGATACTCATCGTCACGCTTTTGATTCCCGTCTCTTCACCGGCTAAAGAATCGATCACTTCTACGCGATAATTGTGACGTTCGCACCAGCGCGTATACATGCGAAACAACATATTAGCCCAATCACAGGCCTCAGTACCACCAGCACCGGAATGAACTTCTAAGATGCAGTCACAATCGTCATATTCTCCGTCCAACAACAACTCAACTTCAATCTTCTCAACACTATTAGAGTATTCATCGATATTTTTAATGATTAACTCTCTAATTTCAGGATCATCATCTTCTTTTAAAAGATTCAACATATCTAAATCCGCAGTGATCGATTCTTTTATCTTTTTAATTCCCTCAATCTTTTCTTTTAATCCATTTATTCTAGCAATTACCTCGTCAGCACGATTCTTATCATCCCAAAAATGCGAAGAATTTAATTCACTCTCTAAAGCTTTTAATTCACCATCTTTTTTATCGATGTCAAAGTGACCTCCATAAATCATTAACTTTATCTAAATAACTGTGTAAAACTCTATTCATTTCATTATTATCCATCATTATCACCAAATTCATTATAACATATCAACATTATAATCTAAAAAAAATAAAACTATACTTGGATAGTTTTACCTTTATTGACATCAAAATGATTTATTTCTCTTCTTATGAAGAATTCAAGACTATTTAAATTGTCCAAATCGGATATGACTTTATCCAAAATGGTCAACGTACTCTTATCAGTCAAATGACAGTTATTATCGGAACCGATTCTTTTAATCTTTCTCTTCAATTTTTTAGAATCGACCATATCTATATCTAAACAATATCTATTATTGTTCTCTTGTTTTCGATCATTAAAACCAATACTGTTATTGACCAAAAGATTATAGATGAACAACACATTAGAAAAGTCTATCTTTTCATTATCACGATCAATATAATATCCATAATGATCTATTTTATTGAAGAAATCTTTAATGCTGTGATCTGCATCATTTAAATTGTCAATGATGACGACGGAGAAGGGATTGTTCTTAATTTTATCGATGAAGTTATCATTTTTATTGATGACGTCATTATCACGAATCAAATCATCAATATTGCGGAAGTTGTTCACATCAATTCTAATGATTTGACTACTCTCAAAAAAGATCTTGACGTATTCATCGATGAAATAATTATTTAGTCCATGTTTATTAGATCTGATAAAAAGAGAATTAGAGATGCACGTATTGATCAAATTGCTATAGGTATTAATGGTAAAATCGATTACTCTATCGATGATTGAATCGGGAAAAATGGAATTATTTTTATATTTTTTTAATAGGTTATCAATTTTTTCATATTGACAATTATAAGTATAAAATAATATGTTTGTCTTTCTCTCCATGACTTTTAACAGGATTTCTTCAGTGACATTGACTGGGCGATGACCATTGATGAAATTTTTTTGAAATCTGCCCATTTTGTTTTGAAGATGTTTTTCATCGTGACTATATTTTATGGCATCGCGGTAATTGCCATCGATGAGAGATCTATTTTTTAAAGAAATTATTTTTTTGATCTCTTTGTCTAAATTGATCATTGAATGATATTCTCTATTATAAAAAATAGATGATAAGACAGCGACTTCATCCAATATATCAATCGCTTTATCAGGAAATTTGCGATTTTTGATATATTTATCGGCATAATAAATAATTTTATCGATGATGTCATCGGAAATGATGACGTTATGATATTCTTCATAAATACTTTTGATGCCCATGAGAATCTTTTTAGTCTTTTCAACGTTCGGTTCTTCGACAGTGACGACTTGAAAGCGACGGCTCAAAGCCTTATCGCTAGAAAAATACTTTTTATACTCTTCTTTAGTCGTCGCTCCGATAATTTTTAAATTACCTCTAGCTAAATACGGTTTTAAAATGTTAGAGGCATCAATTGCCCCATCAGCCCCACCAGCTCCCACTAGTGTATGAATTTCATCGATGAATAAAATGATGTCTTCGTCATTTTCGACTTCAGCTACTAATTTATTGACTTTGTCTTCAAATTCTCCACGATATTTTGTTCCAGCGACTAATGAAGACATCGCCACTGAATAAATCTTTTTGTTTTTCAATTGATATGGAACATCACCATCATTGATTCTCCTTGCCAATTCTTCGACAATGGCCGTTTTGCCAACACCGGCATCACCTATCAATAGAGGATTGTTTTTGTTTTTACAACAAAGAATTTCCACAATCATGTTCAATTCATCATTGCGCTCTAAGACGATCTCTTGACTATTTACAAATTTTTCATTCAAATTGATCCCCAATTCATTTAAAATACCCTTTTTAATATTTTTCTTCTTATTGGATACATTTAATGTTTTTAACAATTTGCGAATGTCGATATCCAATTTTTTTAATATTAGGACCGTCTTAGAATTGCTTCGGCTCAAAATTTCAATGATGATATCTGCCATCAATATCTCACCATTTTTATGATTGTGAGAAGTGGATAGATCGTCAAATATTTCGTTCATGAGTGGTGTAAAAACATAATAATTAGAAACCTTTTTATTCTTTTTTTTATTAAAAAAAGAAAAGAATTTATCATAAGTGACGTCACTCTCATTCAAAAGTTGACAAATACGAGTATTAGTCATCGATAATGCTGCCAAGAAAACGTGTTCACTACCGATATACTCATCTGATAACTTATTCTTTTCTTTTAGAGATAATAATAACAATTTTTGTGCCTCATCACTAAACTTAAAAAACATAAAATAACCCCTTTCAAATAATTCTATGAATATGATGAAGCAAAATTTTAAAAAATATACAAAAAAAGAACTTTAATCTCTTAAAGTTCTATATCATGACTAATATCAAGAAAATTATTAGCAAGACAACTAATAGTTCTAATAATAGTTTCCAAACTGCTTTTAACCATTTAAAGTATGAAACATTTAAATAAGATAATGCAGCTACTAAAACAGCACTACTTGGAACGAATAGCATTCCGAAACCATACATTGCTTGCCAAATTACACCGATGATACCATATACCTTAGTATCAGTAAATACTGAGACGATATAAGGTAATGTGCAAGATGCTGAATAATACATTTCTACATTAAATAGATGACTTATGAAACTGATTGCTGACATTGTAGCAATGTTCATAGTCTTAGTCAATTCAGCAAGTGGCTTGATCATTGTCAACACAATTGGATGATATGCTGTAATGAAAACGAGCATATAGATAAGTGTAGTTACCAATGCAGGTCGAAGTGCTCTTTTAGCTCCTTTGACAAAGCTATCGATCATATCATTGAATTTAACTTTGCACATCAAGGCTACGAATCCAGTAGAAATTAGTAGTAATCCTGCTAAATCATTAACTTGCCATGAACCGAATTCGACAACTCTACCCAACAATTTGGAGAAAATCGCAAATCCACCTATTTTATAGTTTTGAATAGCTGTTGATACTTTAGTGAAAAAGTCAACATTGAATGCAGATGTCCAAGATATGAATGCCAAAATCATAATTACCAATGTGACATCAAAGACTACCACAATTGGCCAAACTTTTGCTTTGGTATTTTTAGATTCTGGATAGAGGAATCCCTTACGTGGTTCATTGATTCTGTGTTTTCTAGCATATAGCAACGTATTGACGATTAAAAGAATTAATCCTACAACTAATATGACCAATTTAGCAACGATTTCACTTGATGCAGACAATGATAGATAATCATGTACATATTGTAGATCATTCAATGAATAAGTCGTACCAATCAATCCGACGCATATACTACCAACAGTAGTCAATAGTGCTGTTACTTTACTATATCCCATCAATAGAATGACTGTGATAACAAATGGCAATAGGAATAATAAACCTAAATATAGCCCCGATACTGAAGTGATAACTGCGAACAATATCATTACAAGTGTCAAGAATATCCATTCATTACCTTTGTATTTTTTAACTATTCTATCAAGTAAATTTCGATAGGCATCTGTCTTGTACAAAACGCCATAGAAACCACCAATAATTAAAAGATACATTGGAATATATCCAAAGTAAGATACAAGAGCAGCTAAATAACCAAAGAAATTAAATAATCCTAGTTGTTCTCTAGCTGTTTCCACTAATCCTTTAGCGTCACTAAAATAAGTAACTGGTAAAATCCAAGTCAATAATATAGTAACCGCTATAGCAATACATACTACTTTGAAAATATTATGTTTCTTCATTTTCTTACCCTCCCATCTAAATTATACATTATATAAAAGTTTAAGTACATATTTTTTTGATGAATTTTTTATGAAAAGAGGCACTTCTACGGCCATAATAACAATATTTATAAAAAAATAAACACATCAGTGTTTATTTTTTATTCTTCATATGTGGAAACAATAAAACGTCACGAATGGAATCAGAACCAGTCATCAACATGCACAATCTATCAATGCCATAACCGATTCCGCCAGCAGGTGGCATACCATATTCTAGAGCTTCTATGAAGTCATAATCGATATCGTTAGCTTCTTCATTACCGAGTTCTCGCTCTTTCAATTGTTCCTGGAAACGTTCTAATTGATCAATTGGGTCGTTCAATTCAGTATAGGCATTGGCAAATTCTTTACCATCGATGAACAATTCAAAGCGATCGACAAAGCGCGGATCTCTTTTACTCTTCTTAGTAAGTGGAGAAATTTCCACAGGATGACCATATAAGAATGTAGGTTGAACCAACTTGTCTTCGACAAACTCTTCAAAGAATAAATTGATGATATGTCCAATTGTCGTATGATGTTCTTCCAATTGTAAATGATGCTCTTGAGCCAACTTTTTAGCTTCTTCAAAAGTCATCTCTTGCCAAAAATCGATTCCCGTTACTTCTTTGATCGCATCGACCATGTGCACTCTTTTCCATGGTCCAGCTAAATTGATCGTCTTGCCATTCCATTCGAGTTCTAACGTGCCGCGAACTTCTTGAGCAATCTTTTGAAACATCTCTTCCGTCAAGTCCATCATTCCCTCTAAATCAGAATAGGCAAGATATGCTTCCATTAGCGTAAATTCTGGATTGTGACGCGGATCAACTCCTTCATTTCTGAACGTTCTACCAATTTCATAGACAGCCTCTAAACCACCGACTAACAGTCTCTTCAAAGGCAATTCAAGTGCAATGCGCAAATAGAAAGGCATATCTAAAGCGTTGTGATAGGTAGTGAATGGTCGCGCACTAGCCCCAGTCAAAACAGGTTGTAAAACAGGCGTTTCCACTTCGACAAATCCTTTATCATCCATGAATCTTTGAATCGTTCTAATGATTTTAGGACGCATCAAAGCGACGTTTCTAGATTCTTCATTAACGATTAGATCGACATAACGACGACGATAGCGCTCCTCGATATCCGTCAAACCGTGAAATTTTTCAGGAAGAGGACGCAATGCTTTGACTAAATGGATATATTTACTAGCACGAACTGATAATTCTCCAGTGTGCGTTACGAATAATGTTCCCTCGATACCGACGATATCACCGATGTCAGCTTTGTTGAATAGATCATAATTATCTTCACCGACATTATCGAGTTTTACATAAATTTGGATTTGACCATCACGATCTTGAATGTGCATAAAACCAGCTTTACCTTTACCACGTTTAGACATGATTCTTCCAGCTACTCTTACGGAAACGGGATCTGCTTCCAATTCTTCATTATTTTTAGCACCATACTCCTCAATTATTTTTTTAGAAGTATGCGTGCGATCAAATCGTTCTCCAAAAGGGTCAATCCCTTTAGAACGAATTTCTTCCATCTTATTTCTTCTAACTTGTTCTTGTTCAGTTAATTCATTCATCAAAATCATCCTTTCTTCTTACCACTAGTATGATTTTTTCGATAGGCTTCTTCTTCATGGCTCTTTTCAGCACTATTTTGCCAAGCGGCCACTTTGCTTTCATCATCAACGGATGCATCCAAAACAACAGTTCCCGCTAACAAGTCATGAAGACCTCTCTTTTTGAAAAGCATCGTGAAAAAGCACAATAGAAATACACAATAATATAGCATCATCAAAGTTGATGACCAATTCAAATAGGTCGATTTAGCAAGTGTGCTTATCAAGACGACATTCAAGACATCTAAGACAATGGGATATAATATCAATCCTCTGATCAATATTTGTCTAAATGATGCATTTTGACCATCCTTATCATTTACTTCAATCTTCAAGAGGCGTTTGCCCAACGTCTGTCCATTATTATAACTTTCAAATACGATAAAGTAAAGAAAATATAAAACTGCTGTTGAAAGGGTACTATATATTGATAACTTTTGAACATCGTAATTGATATCGTCGATTTGTTCAGCAATTTCATCCATCGCAGTTGTATCGCCCTCATCAACAGATTGCATAAACTCATCTAATATATTAAGAGCTTCATCACTTTTAGCATTTATTTTATCATTATTTGGCAAAACGGCCGACAACATACTACTCAATAAAAAGACGATTAATACATCCAATAAATAAGCCGCTATGCGCTTAAAAATACTTGCGTTCACATCTATTCCTCCAAACTTTTTTTATAATCATTTAATATAAAAATTATATCATTAATATTAGAAGTAAGATATACTTTATTTTTAATTTCGTTAGCATTTTTTAGGCCTTTTAAATACCAGGCGATGTGATTGCGCATTTCTAGGCATACTAGTTTTTCAGGTTTATTATGTGATAAGTACTCCATATGTTTTAAACACATATCTATCTTTTCTTGAGGTGATGGTTTTGACAAGACCTCTCCTCTTTCTAAATAGGCCGATATCTCTTTAAAAATCCAAGGATTGCCCAAGCAGGCTCTTCCGACCATAACGGCATCGACACCTGTCTCATCAAACATCTTTTTGGCACTTGCTCCATCGACGACATCGCCATTGCCAATGACGGGAATCGCAACACTGTCTTTGACGGCTTTGATGATAGTCCAATCAGCTCTACCCGCATATCCTTGACTTCTAGTGCGACCATGGACACAAATGGCCTTAGCGCCTTCTTCTTCACAAATTTTAGCTATTTCAACAGCATTTATGTTGTTCTTATCCCAGCCACTTCGCATTTTGACCGTCACGGGAACACCGACCGTTCCAACGACAGCCTTAACAATTTCTCTCACTCTTTCGGGGTCTTTCATGAGGGAAGAACCAGCGTGGGAGTGAAGGGCAACTTTAGGAACAGGACACCCCATGTTTATATCTATGAAGACGTTTTCATATCTGTCAGTGATGATTTTAGCTGCCCTAGCCATATTAGTGGGATTAGAACCGAATAATTGTACAGCTACAGGTATTTTTAAGTCAGCAATGCCATTCAACATATCAAAAGTCTTTTGGTTGCCACGGATGATGGCCTCTGAACTCATCAGTTCAGTAATGGCATAACCAACTCCCATCTCTTCACAAAGACGCATATATGCTGGATTAGAAATGCCAGCCATTGGCGCTAGAACTATATTATTATTGATTGTAATGTCACCAATTTTAAAACTCACTTCAATCACCTTTCAACATTTTACCATACGAAATAAAAAAGATAAACTACTCTAGAGTGAGCACTTTAATCTTGCTTTTAGATATGATATCAACACCAGTTTTTTCCTTTAATTGTTCCATCAAATTACTCTTAGTCGCCTCATTCTCATAATCGTCAATTAAGACTTTGGCAATGTCAGCATTTTTGTCTTTAGGAACAGAACAAATGATTTTATCATCAGCGATTCCACTAACTTCTAAATGACTTATTTGTGGTTGATAAACAACCTCTAAATCATCGATCACCAATTTTAAAACAGATTCGTTTTTACCATCCCAAGTGAAACTGGCATCATATCGCAAACGATATTTATTGTTGGAAATTTCAAATTCATCATAACTGTAATTCTGACCACTTAAACTGTTCATAGACACATAATTTTCTTCATCAATTGAACCAAATATAAAATAAGAATCAGAAATTTTATTGACGTTTAAAAAATCGTCATCAACCATGTGCATTAGACAAACTTTCCCCATATCTTTCATATATGAATTGTGATAATTGACCTCATCTAATAATGTCTTTACTTCATCACTAACTATTTCATCACTTCCATATTTATTGACGATGTAATTCTTAAAAAGTTTTGATGTCTCATCAACTCTTTTTTCTCTTTCTCTAATTGAGGTATCACCATATGCTTTATTTATTAAATCTTTGTTTTTAGAATCGATGATTATCTCATCAGACAACAGTTCCACTTCACTGTCATCACTATTATAGATCTTGACTATATTTTTGATGAAATCCTCAACTTTTCCATCAGAAAGAGAAGAAGTGAACTCTAAATCGCTACTGTTTTCTTTACCGATAACGATTTTTTCTGTTCCATCACTAGGAAAATAACTCAAATGAAAGTGACGTTTATATTTGGTATCATCCATATTGAAATAGAAAACATCACCATTTTTTTTAGAACTTTCGATGATGATCTCGCGGTTTAAACCATCACTATTGTTCTGATTCTTAATATGGATAGTCTCGGTATCATCACTTTTTTCAACGCTCAACCCTGAATCTCCATCAACGATTTTGTCACTATCACTAGTGAGTAGATCATCTGTTTTGAGCATTTCACTAACAGCTACGGGAAGCAACTCCTTCATCGTATCAGTTTTAGGGTTAAAAATTCCCACAACCGTTTTCACATTAAATTGATTAGAATCATCGATTACTTGTTCATCAAAAAAGTTATCGACAAAAGTAGTAGTGACAGTCTGTTCATTTCGCTCTTGTCTACTAACAAATTCACTAGCTTGAACAACTAGTGTATCATAACCAGTCATCGTAAGGGCTACTGCGACTGGTAAAAATCTCTTAACAACTAAGTTTTTTATCTTCATATCTATTCCTCGCTTTCAAAGTTAGATATACTAACACAACCACTTAAATATGTCAAAATAAAATCTATAATTCATTAAAAAAAATGATTATTCATCATCTTTTTTATCAAGATTATCTAAAGCATCAACCAGTTCATCTTTGGTCATTTTGGCATAACCCTTAACACCAGCAACTTTAGCTCTAGATCGCAATTCCGCTACATTGAAATCGCTCAATGACTCAATCTTTGGCATTTGACCATGTTCGACCAAATACTCAATCTGTTCTTTAGTAAGCGTTTCATATTCGAGTAGTGCTTCAGCGATCAATTTGACTAAATCTTTTTCTTTTTTCAATATCTGTTTTGCTTTTTGATAACATTCATCCATTATCTTACGCATTTCCAAATCGATTTCATGGGCAATCTCATTAGAGAAATTACGACTCTTATTGTAATCTCTTCCTAAGAATACGCCACCTTCCTGTTGTTCTAATTGGACAGGTCCCAAATCACTCATACCATATTCTGTAACCATTGCACGAGCAATCTTAGTAGCTTTTTCAAAATCGTTATGGGCACCAGTTGTTATTTCTCCAAAGTTCAACTCTTCAGATACACGTCCACCTAACAAACCGGTTATCTGTTCTAACAATTCACGTTTTGTCGAAGTATAACGTTCTTCTTTAGGAACCATCATTGCATATCCACCAGCATAACTGCGTGGGATAATCGTAACTTTTTGTACGTCATTGGCATCAGAAAGTTTTAATCCTAGAACGACGTGTCCGGCTTCGTGATAAGCAACGACTTTTCTTTCAGATTCCGTATACTTTTTACTCTTCTTAGCAGGTCCCATCAACACTCTGTCAGTTGCCTCATCTATTTCGGCCATCGTAATACTCTCTTTATTACGTCTTACGGCAAGCAATGCTGCTTCGTTTAATAAGTTTTCCAAATCGGCACCACTGAATCCTGGAGTTCTCTTAGCAAGATTCTTTAACGTTATGCCATCAGCTAAAACTTTGTTGCGAGCATGGACGCGCAAAATTTCTTCACGAGCTTTAATGTCTGGCAAATTAACGGTTACCTGACGATCGAAACGTCCTGGACGCAATAGCGCTGGATCCAAAACGTCAGCACGGTTAGTAGCGGCGATTATGATGATTCCTTCATTAGCACCAAATCCATCCATCTCAGTCAACAATTGGTTAAGTGTTTGTTCACGTTCATCATGTCCACCACCTAAACCAGTACCTCTTTGACGTCCGACTGCATCTATTTCATCAATAAAGATTAGACATGGAGCATTTTGTTTAGCCTGTTTAAACATATCTCTGACACGACTTGCTCCTATACCTACGAACAATTCTACAAAGTCAGAACCACTGATGTAATAAAATGGAACATTGGCCTCTCCGGCTACTGCTTTAGCTAGTAAAGTTTTACCAGTACCTGGAGGTCCAACCAACAAGACACCTTTAGGAATACGTGCCCCTAATTGTTGGAATTTTTTTGGATTCTTTAAGAAATCGATCAATTCACTAACTTCTTCTTTTTCTTCATCAAGCCCAGCAACATCTTTGAAAGTTATACCACTCTCACCATTGCTCAATCTTGCTTTGCTGCGACCAAAATCCATTGATTTAGCATTGGTACTAACCTGTTTTGAGAAGAACCACAAAGCAACACCAATCAATAGAACGAATGGTAAAACATCGACAAGTATCAATAACAACGTACTAGATTCAGGATCAGAATGTGTTACCAGTTCAAATCCTAACTTTCCATTCTCATCAGTCGCAATGATTTTAGCTATGACCTCATCAGAGAATGGCACGTTCAAAGTGAAAGTCTCATTTTCTTTATAATTCTTCAATTTTCCCTTTAAAGTATATACTACTGATCTCTCTTTTGGGGTAATTTCAAGTTTTGTCACATTGCCAGCATTCAATTCAGTAATGAATTTATCATAAGTCATTTTGTTAACTCTATTATTCATAGAACTGAACATGAAATAGACGACAAATATGAATACTATTAAAAATAAATAAGGCATTAAACCGCGTTTCATATCTTTTTTATTCATAAAAATTCCTCCTTGTTAATCATATCTTAGTATTATATCATAGTTTTCATTTTTTTGCTTAGTAAATTTCGATTTTTTTAGGCCTGGTATCCAAATGATTTTATCACAGGAATCGACGACGATTGGCCAAGTATCTCTCTCCTCTAATGGGACCTTAGCATCAATGAAGATATCTTTGACGCGACGGCTGCCATTTATCTTTTTTAATTTCATGCGATCACCATATTTGCGAGTTCGCACGTATAATGGATAGACTATGTCACAATTGGCGATGCGACAGATGTTGTTGTCGTTATTTTCTGATTCTTCTACCTTTTCGATTTTATGGCCATTTGGCAAAGCGACATAATCCAAGAGTTCTATTTCGTAGTTCACCACTTCTTTGACATAATCAGAAATCGTTATTTTATCATATGTCTTAATCGCCTTTATTCCATGTGGTAAATATATGTAAGCATTGGCCTTTTTAGACTTGATCAACATCTTTAAAAGTTTGACATGATTATCATTGATGATCATCAAATCATCTTTATATATCTCTTCTAAAATGAAATAGATTATTTTTTTCTGAATCAAGGGATCCAATTCAAAATATTTCGTCAAATCGATCGTGCGATCGCGATACACTTTGGCAACATTTCTCTTTATCTCCTCATTAATATATTCATCATACTCCAATAAAGTCCTACTGAACTTTAAAAACTTTTCATGAACGTTTTTATCCTCTTTCTTCAAAAAGGGTAAAACGACATGGCGATAGCGATTGCGCGTGTGCTTATCGCGCAAATTAGATTTATCAATTGCATAAGGAATATTGTTTTCCGCATCATAAGTTAAAATATCATCTTTCGTCACATAGATTAGAGGTCTCACTATTTTATATCCATCCATATTAACGATTTGGCTAAAACCACTATAACCTTTTAGCGTTGAACCGCGGACGATGCGCATCAAAATCGTTTCGATCAAATCGTCACCGTGATGAGCCGTAAACAGATAGTTCGCATTATATTTGTGAACCAAATCTTCAAAATAATTATAACGGATATTACGCGCTTCGTTTTCGAAGTTATCATCTCCATATTGTTCAATTATCATCGATTCAAAAATAATTTTTCGCTCACTACAAAAAGCCTCTAAGGCTTCTTTTTCCTTAGCGCTTTCACTTCTGACATTATGATTGACATGAGCCACGATGATGGAAATGTCAATTTTTTTTGATAAGTCTAACAAAATATTTAATAGAGCCATCGAATCAGGACCATAGGAATTTCCCAAAACGATGACATCTCCATCTTTTAAATGCAATTCTTTTTCTAAGAAATTTATCACTTCATGCATATTATCACCATTACTCTTCTTCATTTTGTTGTGGTATCCTTATGATATACTCTCCTTTTTTAGAATAAAAATATTTCTCGCGCAAATATCTAGCTATGTATTCAGGATCTTGCAATTTTTCAACATCTATTGACAATGATTCCCCATTTTCTTTTAATAAAACCAATTTATCTTCCAACTTAGATTTCTCTTTATACTTCTCGTATATGTTCAACCATACACGACTGAGTGAACTCAAAACAGTGGCTATGATAACAATTGAAAGCACACCAAAAACTAAAAAGCGCAACGTGAATTTGCGCGGTCTTTTTTTAACTACTTTAACTGCCATACTATCACCCACTTTTTCATAATAATTATAACATCATATATACTATTAATTAATAAAAAGTGTAAATAATTATAAATGATTGACATTCTTTTTTACATTTATAATCCAAATTTTTTCACAAAAAAAGATACGACGTATCTTTATTTGGTATATGGTAATAAAGCAATAGCTCTTGCTCTTTTTACTTGTTTAGCAATGTGTCTTTGATGTTCAGCACAAGCACCTGTAATTCTTCTTGGTAAAATTTTACCTCTTTCATTTACATATCTCTTCAATGTCTCAACATCTTTATAATCTATATTTTTTCCAGTACACATATAGCAAACTTTTTTCTTTTTTCTAAAAAATTCTGCCATCGTCTATCCTCCTTATCTTAAAATGGTAACTCATCATCACTAATTTCAATACTAGCACCAAAATCAGCAAAAGGATCATTGTTTACCCCAGTAGTTGGCATGTCATTAGAAAAGTCATTTGGAGTGACATCATTTTTCTCTCCAAAATCAGCACTTCCACCATTGGCATTACTTGATTTAGAATCCAAAAATTGAACATTGTCAGCCACTACTTCTGTAACGTAATGTTTTTGCCCGTCTTTCTCATAATTTCTCGTTTGGATACGACCATCGATAGCTACTTGACTACCTTTCTTGATATAGTTTTTAACGTTTTCAGCTTGTTTTCTCCAAACAATTATATTGATGAAATCGGCTTCTCTTTCACCAGCTTGGTTAGTAAAATTGCGATTAACGGCAATACTGAATGTTGCCACTGGAACATTAGAATCAGTATATCTAAGTTCAGGATCACGAGTTAATCTTCCTATTAAAAATACTTTGTTCATCCTTATTCCTCTTTTCTTAGTCTTCTACTTTAACAACTAAATGACGAATAATATTTTCGTTTATTAGTGCAACACGATCAAATTCTTTAACTGCAGTATCGTCTTCAGATTCAATAACTATTAAGAAATAATAACCATTTTTATAATTTTTAACAGTATATGCTAATTCTCTTTGACCCATTTCTTTGTAATCAACTACTTTAGCACCTTTTTCTTCAACTAAAGTCTTCATTGATTCACCAACGCTTTTAATGTTAGCTTCCTCTAAATCGGGTTTTACGATAAACATCATTTCATATTTTAACATTATCTACACCTCCTTTTGGACATATGGCCTATTCATAGGCAAGGAGTACCGAAATACTCGTTAATATTATAACAAAAGTATCTATTTTTGTCCACCCTTTTTCTCATTTATATCATATATAATTGATAAAAAAGATACTGTCTGTTAGACATTGAATCTAAATAGACATATATCTCCATCTTGCATCAAATAATCTTTACCTTCGAGGCGAACTCTACCAGCTTCCTTGACTTTTAACTCATCACCATATTTGACTAAGTCATCATATGACATAACCTCAGCCTTTATGAACCCCTTCTCAAAATCAGTGTGGATGATACCAGCACATTTTTTAGCATTAGTACCCTTTTTATAAGTCCAAGCACGCACCTCATCTTTACCGACCGTGAAGAAAGTCTCTAATCCCAATAGTTCATAGGTCGCTTTAATCAATTGGTCAAGACCACTCTCGGTTATGCCAATCGCATTGAACATCTCCAACTTTTCATCATCTGCCAAATCAGATAGTTCGCTCTCCAATTTGGCACATATCGTAATCGTCTTAGCGTTTTCTCTTTGAGCATAATCTTTAACAGATTTGACGTATTCATTATCTTTTCCCAATTCATCTTCCATGACATTAGCCAAATATATAATGGGTTTAATCGTCAACAGATTAAAGTTTTTCAATAGTGATAACTCATCATCAGTGAAATCGACATTGCGCAAAGGAATGCTTTGTTCCAAATTTGTTTGCGCCTTTTTTAAGACATTTAACTCGATCAAAGCTTCTTTATCACGATTGGTCTCAGCTTTTTTCTTGATGCGATCGATGCGATTATTGATGATCTCTAAATCAGCTATGGAAAGTTCCAAATTGATTATTTCAATATCTCTAATTGGATCAATTCCTTCTTCGACATGAATGATACTTCCGTCATCAAAACATCTGACTACTTCACAGATGGCATCAACTTCTCTTATGTGAGACAAAAATTTGTTTCCAAGACCTTCACCTTGACTAGCCCCTTTGACGAGACCAGCGATATCAGTAAATTCAAAACTAGTAGGGATTAAGCGATTGGGGTCATACATCTCATTCAATTTATCTAATCGCTCATCAGGAACTATGACAACACCAACATTGGGCTCAATCGTAGCAAAAGGATAATTAGCCGCTAAAATATTTTGCTTTGTGATAGCATTGAATAAAGTTGATTTACCAACATTGGGCAATCCAACTATTCCCGCTTTTAAACTCATAGTTATACCTCCATTCAAGATTATATTCTATCATAACCTTTTAAAAATAAAAATAGATAATTAAAAAACAACCTGATTAAAGGGTTGTTTAAGAAAACAATATATATAACTAGTTATTTTCTTACATATGTATATCTAATTCATCTACTCTCTCTTTCATCTTTTCAATAAAATTATGTGAGTTGCAATGACTAGCATGACCTATATAAGAGTTATAACTCATTAAAAATTTTTGATAATAAAGACGATTTTCTCTTTTTAATTTTTGCCAAAGGCTAATACTTTTTTTAAATTTCTTTTTAAATCTTTTTCGTAGCAATATATGAGTTTCATAAATGCGATAACCACAGAAGTCAATACCTTGACGATTGGGAAAGTATTTACTTTTAGAGTTTAATTCCAAGTTTAGATGTTCCTTTAAAAACAGAGCAATCTCATTCAACAATGCTCTTGCCTCTTTTTTACTACGAACTAAGAGGATAAAATCATCCATATAGCGAACATAATATTTTATCTGTAACTTTTCTTTGACATAGTGATCTAATTCATTCAAATATATATTAGCAAAATATTGACTTGTATAATTACCGATTGGAATACCAATTGTACCACCATCATTTAAAATCAATTCGCTAAATCGCAACAAATCGTCATCAGAAATTTTTTTACTTAAGATTGACATCAAGATTTTTTTATCTATTGTATAAAAATATTTTTTGACGTCACATTTCAAGACATAATAGGAATAATATTTTCTTTTCATGCAACGCATTTGTTTTTGAACTCTTTTTACTGCTTCATGAGTTCCACGCCCATCAAGGCAAGCAAAGGTATCTCGTATGAATCTTTTTAAAAAATATGGTTTAATAAATTCTTCAACGTACCACTGATGAACGACGCGATCGCGATATGGCAAAGACTTAATGATTCTTTCTTTAGGCTCATATACTTTAAATTCGCGATATTCTCCGAAGCGATACGTCCAATTTTCTATTTCATTAATGATTTTAATCAGATTGGTCTCGAGATCCATTTCAAATAAAATGACTTCTTTTTTACTTCTTTTACCATCTCTTGCACGGATGTGCGCTTCTAACATTTTTTGAAAAGTCAACTTTTCAAAAAAGCACTTCTTTATTGTCTTAGACATGAGTTTATCCATCCTCCAAGCGCAGTACCAACATTATTAATTTTTCGACTCCATGCACCATAATTGTTAACGTTTATGTATTTCTTCTTATAAGAAATGCGCGCTAAAACTTTAAGCATTTTTAAAACGATGTCTAAGTCATTTAAATAACTGAGTTTTTCCTTTTTATCAAAGGCTTTATATGCAAGTAAAATATCTTTCATGCCACTATATAGATTATCTTTTATGACTTTAACGATTCCCACTTTAGTATGTCTTGGAAATTTTTCTGTTATCATTTCAATATAACTGATAAAATCTAAATAAACTTGATATATTCTAATATCTTCAACCTCTTTTTTCATCTTTGGCAATCTCCTTTATTCTATTCAATAATTCTAATGCTTCAATGGGTGTAATAGTATTAATATCAATATTTAAAATGAAATCTTCTAAAGTTTCTTTTTTATTTAATAAAGTAAAATCTTTTATAATTTCAATATTTAAATTATGATTTTTAAATACTCGCAAATACTCATCTAAAACATTTTCAGGAAAGCCACATTTTTGAATTTCATTAGATAATTTAACCTTTTTTAAAACGACATAATTATTTATCTTGTCACAATCTTCAGATACAAATATATAAAATTTACCAGACTTAAATAAATACATTTTATCATTATCAATGGCCTTTAATTCTAAATACTTATCATATATTTTACTCATTTACTTCACCACCTTACGTATATATTTTTTCACCTCATATCATGTTCACCTCCTTCTATATGAGATGAAAAAACTATACAAAGGACAAAAAAGCAGTACAACTGTGTACTGCTCCAAGCATTTCGATTTTCATATAATTATTACTAACCGAAATACTTTATTAAATTTTTTATCTATAAAAATAGAAAGGTTATAAATTTCTAAAATAAACATTATAATAAAGTCCGTGAACAGTATTAGCTAATATAAAATATTAATTGCTAAATTTATCATAATGAAGTTAAATTATATACTTTAGTCTAGCGAGAACGAGGCGAGAGCCAATGTTAGTGTTGACACCACCTGTGTTCCTATTGAAGTTGAACTGACCTGCAAGAACTCCATTGTTGTGATTGCCGCCTCGATTGAACCAAGGGTTGGTAGACATCACAAAGTTGGAATTGTCAGCGTAAACAGAAAAGGAAAAAAAGAGACAACTATTTAATTTTGACAATTTATAACCTACATTTATATAAACGTGCCAACTAAATGTTCTAAATTTAAGTGACACTATAAATGCCAAAAATTATTCAGTCATCCCCGCTAGAAAAAAGGCGGGGATGACAATGGAAAGAAACAAAGTACTTAATTAAAATTTGCTACGCAAATTTAATTAAGGTATAGCGAGAACGAGGCGAGAGCCAATGTGAGTGTAGACACCACCTGTGTTCCTACCGAAGTGGAACTGACCTGCAAGAACCCCATCG
>CANQJR010000005.1 GCA_947624275.1 uncultured Bacilli bacterium | reverse complement strand
CACCAGTCCGAGAAGTGGCTCAATTTGGTAGAGCACCTGGTTTGGGACCAGGGGGTTGCAGGTTCAAATCCTGTCTTCTCGACCATATTAGTTCATGAGTTAGAGCATTCTAACTTTTTTATTTATAAAAAAAAGATTTCTCTTCATTTAGAAATCTTTTCTTTTTCTTTTTCAGGAATCGGTTTGAAAAATTCATCTATATCGGTATTCGTCGCAATACAAATTCTTCTCAACGTCTCCAGAGATGGATATCTCTCAATCAAAGTCATACTTTCCATATCAGCCAATGATTGAAATTGTAAATCAATTTTCAATGATAATTCATTGACAGTTAAATGATTCTCTTTTGTAATTCTGCGAAGATTATATTTAATCGTCTTAATAAATTCTGTACGTTCATAAAAGTCATTGCTCTTAGTCATATACATCACCAATATTATTATGTTCAAAAATTTGAGATATTAATATCGTAAACAATACGAACTAATCAAAAGAGAATGAAAATATTTTTATAAATATTCTTTGATTTCTTCAATACTTTTTTCTTGGAATTTCAAAACGTTTTTGGCCAACTTTAATACATCTTTGTCAACTTCATCCTCATAATCTTTAATCTTTTTCTCCATTTCGACAATTCCCATCGTCAATCCTTGAAGAATCATTTCGGCCATTTTAGAATCGCTGTTGTCCTTCATCACATTCATGTTGATACCCATAGTACTCATCATATCTGCCATCATACCTTTAGATTTGGGTTTTACTTTGTTTTTTTTCAATAACTTCTCACTTTCTTTATAGAAGTTTTCATATTCTTCTTTTTGCTTTTCGACAGTTTTTTTAATTTTATTATCTCTATCCTCTAAAGCATTTAACAGAGTAGTTAAACTGTTCTTTCCCATATCAACAGTTTGATATATGTATTCTAATAACTCATTTCGATCTTTCATCTCAATCTTCCTTTCAAATATATGATGAACAAAATTATTTCGTTTATACAATTTGATAAAGAATTATGCATTTTTTACAATTGCTTTCATCTAATTTAATATGAATAAAAAATTTAATGTTTATGTAATGATAGTGCTCATTCTATGTACCTTTTTACTATTAAAAATATTTAATATCTATCAAGAGAAAACGCCATATCTGTTCTTTTCCCATGACGGTTTTCAAATGGAAGGTACGCGCATCATCAAGTATGAAGGAAGTGGCAATGTCATCATTCCACAAACGATTGATGGGGTGACTGTTACCGAAATTGCCGATTATGCGTTTGCCGATTTGGGCATTGATAGCGTGATTATTCCCGATACTATTACGGCGATAGGCTCATATGCTTTTGCCAATAACAATATGACGAGGGTGGAAATACCGGACAGTGTGAAAACGATTGGTACAGGAGCTTTCAGCAATAATAAAATTAGCTCATTGAAGATGCGAAAAGGTGTCGTTTATGGTAACGCCTGCTTTAACAATAATCAATTGGCCGATGAAGATGCCTTTTTCTATCGAGTTAGAGAAGATGGTACGATTGATCATAGTGAAATTATCAGTTATGGTGGCAAAATGCGCAGCAGTGTCATCATTCCTGAAAGCGTAGAAAAAACCGATTTAAAAATAATTGGTGAACAGAGTTTTGCCGATAACGACATAATAGCTATTACCATTCCGAAGACTGTTGAACAGATAAAAAAAGATGCTTTTAAAAATAATTATCTAGTGGAATTATATCTCTCTAACAACATCAAAAATATCGCAGAAGATGCTTTTAGTAATAATGATTATTTGACCGAGATAATTATTGATAATAAAAAGGATAATCTTTTAAATTATCCTTGGGGTGCTCAAAAATCTAATTTCTATTGGTTGAGAAAATGATGTTCGTTTTCTCATTTTTGTTCTTCGTTAAAGATTATTTTTAAATTGGCCAATTGCGCGGCCTCTATTTTCTTGACACTCAAATTGCTTCCCTCTAAAAGGCGGACGTCTAAGTATTCCCATATGAAAAACCATAATCCCAAAACGATCAGTTCAGTAAATGTCGATACTATTTTAGTAAAACTCAAAAGAGAAAAGATGAGTAAAATTATAATTCCAAAAGTCAATAAAATCATCGCTCTTTTTCTGTTGATGTTGACGTCGATTATAGCATCACCCAATTTTAAACCGAAGTAGGTAGTCAGTACTTTTTTGATCAACTTCTGTTCTTCATCAGTGAATTTACAACCACAAATTTCTAAGACGATTGATTCTTCGATGGGAATGTAGTTAGCTACGTTTTCGACATAATTGACAAACTCCAAATTGACCCATTCATAGTTTTTGATGGAATGAGGAGATATTATATCATCTATGGAATTGACTTTGGTCGATATATAGGAATTGCCATCTTCATCGATGTAATACTCACTTATAAAATTTTCATAATTGAATTTTGTGTTGCGATATTTCTGTAAATTCTTCTTAACTTTTTCACTTCTTCGCGTTATAAATAACATATATTTTTATCACATCCTATTAATATTCTAACATAAAAATGAATTTATCAAATGTCAAAGTGATGTAAAAATGTCATATAGTTCAATAATATTGTCTATCGATATGTCAAAATGTGTTATTGTTATAATAGGTGAACGAAATGCGTTGTGAAAAATGTGGTACATTGATCAAAGATGTGAATAGGCCTTGTCCAACTTGCGGCATGTACATCGATAATCGTCCAATTGATGCGAAACATTCGAGATTAAAGATGCTTTGTAGTGCGCTTGCGATGACAGCAATTTTATTGTTAATCGTGTCCATTGCCATTTTTACTAATCATAAATATAATCTCAAAATCGTCAATTATGACAATGGTGATTTCATGGTGGATTACTTTTTTAAAAAATGGCATGAATATGAAGTTGAAGGAAATGACAACCTAACTTTGAAATACAATAATGGGACTTCTACTTATTTAGTTTTCGCATCAAAGATCATCAAAATAGATATCAATTTAGATGACTATGAAATGCGTGAAAATCTGTATCAACTCCAATTGACACAATTCGGCAAGACGCCAAATGTCATCTACACCAATATAATGGCGGACATCAAACCGCTCGTTGGAACTGATTATTATTATTTTACGGCTGATTTCCAAGATGTCACTGAAAAGAGGAATAGGGGTAAGACCTATTATGTCTACACTAATGATGGAAAGTGTTTAGTGTTGTCACTAATTTTGGACAATACCAACATTTCTCACATCGATGATGATGTCTTTGAAATGATTAAGACATTAAAATTGTGAAAATGAAAAAGAGAACATCGTTCTCTTTTATACTTTATCAAAGTAACTTATTTTTCTTTCCATGACATCTCTTTCAATGGCATCACGCAATAACTTGCGCACCTTAGATCCGTCTTGAATATTCTTGAGTTTTATGTATTTTGGACCAGAACCATCAGTATGCGTATCGACTGTGACTGTTATGGTGCTTATGTCCAAAAGTCTTTGATAGATGTTATCAGTCAAATCTGGATCTTTTAATAGATATAGTTCACAAGAATTGAGTCTTCTCTTGAAAAAACCAGTGATTATTATCAGTTCATCTTTAGTTATTTGATAAGTCGTAAAATTTAATTTGATCTTAGTCAAAAACCTTTGGAGTAGACCACAGGGTTTTCCTTCCCATAAAATATTGAAATCAACGTCTTTGAGAGAGTCTTTGGTAGTGTTTTTATTTTCCATAATTTCCTCCACTTGTAGATATTATAACATAATAGAAATCATCTTTAAAATACATATTCAATTATTTATAAAATAATATTGTGTTAATTGTACATAATAACAATGTCAAATTTAAAATACATTATAGTAAAACAAACGTAAATATGATATGATGATTAGGATAATAGGAGGTACGTCATGAGAGAAGAATGGAAAGGATTTCAAGAAGGTGAGTGGACTAGAGAAATCAATGTTCGCAATTTCATTCAAAACAATTATTGTCCCTATAATGATGATGAGTCATTTTTAGTTAAACCGACCGAAAAGACTTTAAGAGTTTTGAATCGTTACGAAGAATTGATTTTAGAAGAAGGAAAGAAACATGTTTTAGACATTGATACTGTTCACATGTCAGGTATCAATAGTTTTGAAGCCGGTTATATATCTGAAGATGATGATGTAATAGTAGGACTTCAAACCGATGCCCCTCTTAAGCGAATGGTAAATCCTTATGGTGGCATTAGAATGGTCTATGAAGAGTTGAAAGCATATGGCTATGAATTGGATAAAAATGTTGATAAATATTTTAATGAATATCGCAAGAGTCACAATCAAGGAGTATTTGATGCCTATACCAAAGAAATAAGAATAGCGCGTCATGTCGGTCTGTTGACAGGGCTTCCTGATGCCTATGGACGTGGGCGCATCATCGGTGACTATCGTCGTGTGGCCCTTTATGGTATCGATTACTTGATGGAGAAGAAGAAAGAAGAATGGGAGAACGAATATCAGTCAACTGGTCATATGAGTGATGAACTAATTCGTATCCGTGAAGAGATATCGATGCAGTATCGCGCTTTAGACGACATCAAAAAGATGGCTCAAAAGTATGGATTTGACATCTCCGTTCCCGCTAAAAATGCCAAAGAGGCCATTCAATGGACTTATTTTGGTTATTTGGCAAGCGTCAAAGAGAACAATGGCGCAGCTATGAGTTTGGGACGTGTCGATGCTTTCTTTGACATATATATTGAAAGAGATTTAAAACAGGGATTGATAACTGAAGAAGAGGCACAAGAATTAATTGATCAATTCGTCATCAAATTGCGCTTGGTAAGACATTTGCGCACTCCTGATTATGATGAGTTGTTTACTGGTGATCCAACTTGGGTAACTTGTTCAATTGGTGGTGTCAATAATAGTGGACAGAGCATGGTCACTAAAACGAGTTATCGAATTGTGAACACATTGCACAATCTTCATCCATCACCAGAACCAAATATGACAATTCTTTGGAGTGAACATCTACCTGAAAGTTTCAAAGAGTTCTGTGCTGGAATATCGATTGATACTGATGCCGTTCAATATGAAAATGATGACTTGATGCGACCTATCTATGGTGATGATTATGCCATCGCTTGTTGTGTATCGGCGATGCGTCTCGGTAAAGACATGCAGTTTTTTGGAGCGCGTTGTAACTTAGTTAAATCATTGCTATATTCTATTAATGGTGGAATCGATGAGATGACAAACCAATTGGTCATTCCGGGATTTGAAAAAATGACTGACGAAGTTTTAGATTATGATAAAGTTCGCACTGCATATTTTAAAATGTTAGAAAAAGTAGCCAAAATTTATTCTGATAGCGTCAATATCATTCACTACATGCATGATAAATATGCTTATGAAGCTGGCCAAATGGCTTTGCACGACACTGATGTCCATCGCTATATGGCCTATGGTGTTGCGGGATTATCAGTCGCAGCTGATAGTTTATCGGCCATCAAATATGCCAAAGTCAAACCGATCAGAAATGAGGATGGCATTGCGATTGATTTTGAAATCGAGGGTGACTTCCCTAAATATGGAAATGATGATGATCGCGTTGATGACATCGCCAAAGAAATTTTGGAAAAGATGTACTCGGAATTGAAAAAACATCCGACATATCGTGGAGCTGAACCGACGATGAGCGTATTGACAATTACGTCAAATGTCGTCTATGGTGGTAAGACTGGTTCATCACCAGATGGTCGTAAAGCAGGTGTCCCTTTTGCCCCAGGTGCTAACCCAATGCACGGTCGTGATAGTAGTGGAGCCATCGCCAGTTTGAATTCTGTTGCTAAGTTGGAATATGGAAATTGTTGTAAAGATGGTATTTCTAATACATTCTCCATCGTACCAAATTCTCTTGGAAAGACCAAAGAGGAACAAGTCGACAATTTGGTATCTCTATTGGAGGGATATTTTGTTCAAGATGCGCATCATTTGAACGTCAATGTCTTAAACCGTGAAACGCTTATTGATGCCATGGATCATCCTGAAAAATATCCACTTTTAACCATTCGCGTTTCTGGTTATGCAGTACGTTTCAATCGCTTGACGAGAAAACAACAAGAAGAAGTAATTGCTCGTACTTTTCATGAGAAGATGTAATGGTAAGAGGTAATGTAAGTTCAGTCGAATCTTTTGGACTAGTCGACGGTCCTGGAATTCGCGCTGTTGTCTTTTTAAATGGATGCAGATTACGCTGCAAATATTGTCATAATCCTGAAGGTTGGACGAAGAAAGAAGATAATATCGATAGTGATTTTCTCTTGCGCAAGTTACTTCGTTTTAAACCGTATTTCCGAAGAGGAAAAGGAGGAGTTACTTTTTCCGGAGGTGAACCTCTTTTACAAGCTGACTTTTTAATCGAGATGTGTCGTCTTTTAAAGAAAGAACGAATACATGTCGCTTTAGATACAGCTGGAATCGGCGTTGGCAAATATGAAGAAATTCTTAAAAATGTCGATCTGATCATTTTTGATGTCAAACATGTCGATAGTGAAGGGTATAAAGATTTGACCGGTGGCGATATAGAAGAAGTTTTCAAGTTTTTAGAAGTGGCCAATCGCATGAATAAAAAATTCTGGGTGCGTCAAGTAATCGTACCTGGCATCATGGACAATGATGAATACATGGAGCGTTTAAAGGTCTTTATCAAGACCAACATAATTGCTTCCAATATTGAAAAAATAGAGTTTTTGCCATATCACACTTTGGCCAAGAGCAAATATAAAGAATTGAATATCGATTATCCTCTAGGTGACTTAGAACCGATGGATAAAGAGAAGTGTGATGAATTGTATCAAAAATTTATGGAAGACTTTGAACAATCTAGTTAACTTGACTAGATTTTTTCTTTGGAGAATGTGATATAATTATCTCGGTGATAGATATGCTTTTAGCAAGTGATTGGAAAGATTATGAACTGATCGATTGTTCAAATGGTGAAAAATTGGAGAGATGGGGCGATGTTTTATTGCTTAGACCAGATCCACAAATCATTTGGGATAATGGCAATTTAATCGATAAATATGTTGGCATAAATAGTCATTATCATCGCAGTAATAAGGGTGGAGGAAACTGGGAAAATTTAAAAAAGACCCCTGCGAGTTGGCGCATCAATTATAAAGATTTGACTTTCAATATCAAACAGATGGGTTTTAAACATACTGGTTTATTTCCTGAACAAGCTGTAAATTGGGATTATATGATGGAAAAAATAAAAAGGACTAATAGAGAAGTAAAGGTTCTAAATCTGTTTGCATATACTGGCGGAGCAAGTGTTGCCTGTTTAAAAGCGGGAGCGAGTGTCGTTCACGTCGATTCGTCGCGTGGCATGGTCGATTGGGCTAAAGAAAATGTCAAAGCTAGTCATTTGGAGGATAGACCAATTCGCTATATTGTCGATGACGTCATCAAATTTGTCAAAAGGGAGATTCGAAGAGGGAATAAATACGATGCCATCATCATGGATCCACCATCATATGGACGTGGCAATAATGGTGAGATTTGGGACATCACCAAAGATTTGTACCAATTAGTTTCCCTATGTGATAATCTATTGGTTGCTGAACCGTTGTTCTTCATCATCAATTCTTATTCTACTGGTCTATCCAAAGATATTTTTGTCAACATTTTAAAACTGACTGTTGGTCGAACTCATAAGGGGTCAATATATTCGGAAGAGATTGGAATCCCAATTAAAGATAGTGATCTCATCTTGCCCTGTGGCATCGTGACGAGGTTTTCTAATGATGAATAATTTGGAAATATTGTATGAAGACAATCATATAATTGTAGTGGTAAAACCTGTTAATGTCTTAAGTCAAGCAGATGACACTAAAGATATCGATATGTTGACGATGATCAAAAAATATTTAAAAGAAAAATACCATAAACCTGGCAATGTCTATTTAGGACTTGTTCATCGTTTGGATCGACCAGTTGGTGGAGTGATGGTCTTCGCTAAAACGTCAAAAGCTGCTTCGCGCTTGACAGAACAAGTAAAGAACCACCAATTCCATAAGAAATATTATGCCATTGTTCATGATGATGGCACTTTGAAAAGCGAAGATGTACTAAAAGATTTCATGTGTAAAGATGAGAATAATAATGGTGTCATAACTGATGCCGATAATGGAAAATATGCAGAACTCAGTTATAAAATTGTCAAGCATGACGCTTTAGCCAATTTGAGTTTAGTAGACATTTCTCTAAAGACGGGAAGGCATCATCAGATCAGAGTACAATTCGCATCGCGAAAGCATCCACTATTGGGAGATCAGCGCTATGGTGTCCAAGATAAAAAACAGATTATGCTCTTTTCTTATCAGATATCTTTTGTCCATCCCACCAGCAAAGAAATTATGACATTTACAGTTCCTTTACCCAATCATGACGAATGGCGAAAATTTAAAATATAATTTTCATAAATGCTTGCATTTGTTTTTTATTTTTGATATATTGTTAATAGAATATGAAGATATGTATATTGGGAATATCGAGGGAGATGAATTATTATGCAATATATGAGCTTTGATGCTAGTTGGTTCACAACATTACCTGGTATATTGATTACCGTTGGTTTGGTATTATTAGTTGTTGGACTAATAGTATTTATTCTAAGTGGAAAGAAAGATAAAAAGAAAGAAGATGCTGTCAAACCTGAAACGGAGACTCCTCAAGAGGCTGCTCCAGCTGTAGCACCAACTGCTACCGTTGAGACACAACCTACAGAACCTGTTGCAACTCCTGAAACAGTAGCGGTACCAACTGAACCAAGTGCTGCACCTGAAGCTGTTCCAGCAGAACCAGTTCAACCTGAAGTTGCTCCAACACCTGCTCCAGTAGAAGCTGCTCCTGTTGCTCAGGAAAACGCTACTCCAGTTGAAACTCCTGCTGAACCAGCACCTGAAGCGGTAGTACCAACTGTGGAAGTGGCACCTACTACTACTGAACCTCCAAAAGAAGATGGAAGTGCAGTATCTATTTATGGAGGAGCAAGTCCTCAAGTCGATATGACACCAGTTGAAGAAGAGAGAAAAGCTTATGGTGGAGCTGATCCTTTAGAAAATACGGGAGCATTACCAAAAGTTGAAGTTCCAACTGAACCAGTTGCTCCAGCTGAGCCAAGTGCTACCCCAGAAGTTGCACCAGCTGAACCAGTTCCAGCAACTCCAACTGAAACACCAGCTGCACCAGCAGCAACTGAAGAAAAACCATCTTCACAAGCTACACCTACCGACGATGTAGAAACATTAGAGTTTTAAGAAGGACTTCGTATGAAGTTCTTTTTTTTATTTTCATAAAACCCATTCTTTGACATATAAATTAATGAAAGGAATGAAATTATGGAAATATTGAAAGTATCATCTAAATCAAATCCCAATTCAGTGGCTGGAGCTTTGGCCAATGCTTTTAGGGAACGTGACAGCATTGAAATCCAAACGATAGGAGCCGGCGCTGTCAATCAGGCCATCAAAGCCATCGCCATTGCTCGTGGTTTTATTGCACCTAGTGGTAAGAATATCGTGTGCATTCCCGCTTTTACCGATATAGTTATTGACGGCGAAGAAAAGACAGCCATCAAGTTGATCGTTGAGACCAAATAGGTCTTTTTTCATATCCATACCCATAAATTATAAAAATATTTGACTTTTTGAAATGTTTATGTTATAATAACAGCACATTGAGAGAATAATTAGGGGTTAATTTATATATTATATAGAGGGTAGGGGTTGAATATTATGAAACAGACTTATATCTTTGAATATCTTAACGAAAACGATTTTAGAAAGAAAGAGCGAACAGTGCGAAAATATAACATGCTCGCTTATAAAAAGTTGACATTTGAATATTATCCAGAAATCAGAAATGGTAATTTCTTAGGTGAGATGGTTGCGGTCAACAAAAAGGCTCAAACCAAAGATTATGAATTGAAGTTGCCAACTGATGAATTGTTTATCAAAGTTCATGGTGAAATAAAATTGCACTACACGGTTTATGAAGATAAAAACATCGTTCTCTTGACCAATATTACACCTGAAGGAATCTTGGATGAAGGTCATCGTGCTGAATTGGGTACTTATAAAGGTGTCATGATTTCTAAATCTAATCCAGAAAAAGATATGTTTAAAGTAAATTTATTAAATTTGTTACAAAAATAGTCAAATAAAAGTAAAGGTTTAACCTTTACTTTTTTATTTATTGATAAAAAAAAAGAAAAAAGCTATACTATATTTAGGGTAGGTGTAATGATGAAGAATGATAAAGGTTTTACGTTGATTGAATTATTAGCGGTCGTGGTCATTTTGGGTGTACTAATGACTATAGCTATTCCCAATACGATTGCTTTAATCGATAAAAATAAGAAAACTAATTATATTGAAAATGCTAAGACGTTTGTCTCATTAGTTGAAAGCAAATTGAAGACTGATAAGAGTTTGCCAGTTCCAACTGCTGGAACGGGTGTAGTAATCACGCTCCAATATTTAAATACTAGTGACGTTGAAGAAAGCCCATATGGGGAATTTTATGACAAACAAGCTTCATTTGTTGTCGCAACTCTAAAGGATAACAAATATACTTATTATGTCCATTTGGTATCATGCGCTAATAAAGATGGTTGTGATCGCGGTGTTGCTAAAGATTGGCGTGGAATTGAATTGATTGAAGTTTCGAGACTCAATGATGATGACCGTTTTGAGTTGTTCAAATCAAGTGGTGCTGATGCCAGTTTGATATATAATATCAATGAAAAGTTTCAAAATATAAGTTTATCTAAATATGGTTTTGAATAAATGTAAAATGATTTACAAAAATGATATATTTTTAGAAATTTTATTGACTAAATAAAAAAGTTGTAATAATATTAAGTTATACGATAGGAGGAAAAATAAAAATGAAAAAAATGAACAGAAAAGGATTTACTTTGATCGAATTGTTAGCAGTTATCGTAATCTTAGGTCTATTGATGGCAATAGCAATTCCAAGTGTTACTAGATATATAACACAATCAAGACTAAAGACAATGACTAATAGTATTGATTCATTTATAACTAGTGCAACTAATAAAGTAAACAATAATGATTTTGGATCAGGTGTATATAGCGGTGATTTGATCTACATCAAAGTATCTAATGAAGAAGACGAATCTTGTGTAGAATTGGAGAAAGGTGGAGCAGATCCATTTGGTAAGTGGTCAGAAGCTTATGTAGTAGCTCATTATAATTCTGAAAGATCAAGCTTCGATTACTATTTCACATTCTATGATACTGCTGGATACCATATGCCATTAACTGAATCTTCAAAGATACTACCAAGTGGAGGAAGTATTAAATCAGGTGCTACTCAAGACTTCAAGACCAACATCAAAACACAAAAGATCACTGGTGGAGATGAATTACAAGTAGTTGAGGTTACTCCAGAAAAGAATTGTTCAACTGAAGCAGCTGCTTAAGGATTAATCAGTTTTAAAGATTTAGATTTATCTAAATCTTTTTTTGTTGTATAATTTAGGTGAGGTGTGTTTCGTATGTTAATTATAGGTTGTCATGTCGGGTTCAATAAAGAGAGCCAATTGTTGGGAAGTTTGGAAGAAGCACTAAGCTATGGTGCAAATACCTTTATGTTTTACACGGGAGCGCCACAAAATACTAATCGTTCCCCAATAGATAGAGATTTGACGGATAAAGCCATTGCTTTAATGAAAGAAAGAGATATTGATTATAGTAAAGTAGTTGTTCATGCACCATACATTGTCAATTTAGCTAATGGTGATGAAGATAAGTTTAAATTTTCCGTGCGCTTTTTAAAAGAAGAAATAAATAGATGTACTGAGTTGGGCGTCAAGTGGATGGTCTTGCATCCAGGTAGTCATATCGGTCTCGGTGAAGAAGTGGGGATTGCTAATATTGTTAAGGGTTTAAATGAAATTTTAACTAATAGCTCTGTCACCATCCTTTTGGAGACGATGGCTGGTAAAGGTAGTGAAATCGGTCGCAACTTCGAGGAGATAAAAAAAATTATTGATGGCGTTTCGAACAAGGAGAGAATAGGTGTTTGTCTCGATACATGCCATTTGAATGATGCTGGATATGACGTCAATAAGTTTGATGATCTCTTGGCAGAGTTTGATCGCGTCGTCGGTCTATCATATGTCAAATGCATTCATATCAACGACAGTAAAAATGAGCGCAGTGCCCATAAAGATCGTCATGAAAACATCGGTTTTGGAACAATCGGTTTTGATTCTCTAATAAAGATCATTTACAATGACAAATTGAAAGATATTCCCAAAATTTTAGAGACGCCATACGTCGGTGATAAACCACCTTATAGAGAAGAGATTGCCATGATTAGGAAAAGAGAATTTGATGACCAATTAAAGGATAAAATTCTTTCAGAGGACTAAATGAAAAGAAGATTTAAAATTTAAATCTTCTTTTTATATTCATAATACAATTCTTCTATTTTTTCATAGTTCTCTTTTGAAATTTGTTCTTTTAATTCAGCGAATAAATCTTTGGGATTTCCCTTATAAAATTCATACCAATAATTTTTGATGTATAAATAAATTATTTTTATTTCATCATCAGATAGAGCGATTTGATGACTTTTAGCAAATTTGTCAATTGTGTATTCATCAATATTTTTTACGTATTCTTTTAACATTTCTTCCATTTTATCACCAGTAAAATATATGTTTATTTTTATAAATAATTACTTTCCTTTTAACCAAAATAATAATAGGTGATAATATGGAAAAGAGAATTAATTTTTTAGGAGCCATCATCGTATTATCTTTTTCAATCATTCTAATGCGACTTTTCTCTTTAATAGTTATACATGGTGACTATTATAGTGAAAAACTAAGCGATATGACTTATAACATCGTCTGGGGCAACTCTACGCCTAGAGGGCGAATTTATGATCGCAATATGAACTTATTAGTCGATAATAAAAGTATTCCCGTGATCTATTATAACAATCCTAATAATTTAGATAGTGTTGAAGAAATAAAATATGCTTATGAAATAGTAAAGCACATAAAGGTTGATTATAGTCAATTGACCAAAGATGACATCAAAAGTTTTTTAATCGATAGAGATGAGAATAAATTGTCTGATAAAATTACTGAAAAAGAATGGGATGACTATAGAAATCGTAAGCTCAGTAGTGATGAAATCTATGACCTTAAATGTCAACGCATCAGTGATGCGGAAATCAAAAAATTGACGAAGGAAGATTTGATGGTTGCCTATATTTATCATTTGATGAATAAAGGCTATTATTATGAAGATAAAGTCATTAAAGATGTGAATATAACGGATAAAGAAATAGCTTATGTCGCTGAGAATTATGAGAATTTGGGAGGATTCAACATCAAATACAATTGGAAGAGAGTCTATCCATATGGCGATACTTTTCGTGGACTTTTGGGCAATATTTCCAGTATCAGTAAAGAAGAAAAGAATTATTATTTGGCCAATGGTTACAGTTTGAATGACATCGTTGGTACCAGTTATTTGGAAAAACAATACGAATCTATTCTCAAAGGTCAAAAAGCCAAATATGAAATCATCAATAAAAAACTCAACTTAATTGAAGAGGGTAAAAAGGGCAACGATATCGTTTTGACCATCGATATTAAACTTCAAAAAGCTGTTGATAAAATCTTGGAAGAAGAATTGATTGCCGCGCAAAGTTATGGGGCAACGGAGTATTACGATCACGCCTTTGTCATCATTCAAGAGCCCAATACCGGGGAAATACTAACTATCAGTGGAAAACAAATTGTCAAAAATAATAAGGGATATAAAGTTTATGATTACACGCCCAATATTTTAACTGATACAGTGACGCCTGGAAGTATTGTCAAAGGTGCTTCGATGTCAGTCGGTTATAGTACGGGAGCAATTAAAATTGGTGAATACATGTATGATTCATGCATTAAAATTTATTCTAAACCGGCTAAATGTTCTTGGAGTAAGTTGGGACGAATCAACGATTTGGATGCTTTAGCTTATTCTTCCAATATCTATCAGTTCAAAACAGCCTTTAAAGTCGCAGGATTCAACTATAGCTATAATAAAAAATTTGATTTAAAAGAAGGGGTTTTTGCTACTTATCGCCAAATGTTCAATCAATATGGTCTAGGAGTGAAAACAGAAATTGATCTTCCCAATGAGACAGCTGGCAATATCGGTAAAGATGAGTCGAGCGATTTGCTTCTAAATTATACGATTGGCCAATATGATACTTATACGGCTTTACAACTTTCTCAATACATCACGACGATTGCTTCAGATGGTAAACGCCTCAAACCCCATCTCTTAAAAGCTTATTTTGCCGACGGTGAAAGAAGAGATGTAGAACCGACGATTTTGAATGAATTGACCTTAGAAAACAAATATTTAAAAAGGATCCAAAAAGGTTTTCGCGGTGTCATGAGTTACGGATTGGGGCGCAATTATATGGGTTCTGTCCAAAGTCCAGCTGGCAAGACGGGAACTAGTGAATCCTTTATTGACAGCAATCGTGATGGTATTATTGACAAGCCGACTTTGAGCAATACTTTCATCGGTTATGCTCCTTATAAGAATCCCGTTATGACTATAACAGTCGTCTCTCCTAACATAGTTAATGTCAACAGTAAATCATCGTCAAGGAGCTATGCTAATCATCGCATAACTAGACGAATTAGTGAAAAATTTTTCAAAATGTATCAATAAATAAAAAAACCTTTGGCAAATTGGCATTTATTTGATATAATACCAATAGAAAACGAGGAGGGATATTATGGCAAAAGTTGGAAATAGACAATATAAAACTTTAGTTTGTACTGAATGTAACGAGGAAAACTACCGCGTACAAAAAAATGTAAAAAATACGACAGAGCGTTTAGAACTCAATAAATATTGTCCTAGATGTCAAAAACATACTCAACATAAAGAGAAGAAATAGACAATATCTTTTAATCGTGGATAAAAACAATTTTGATTAGAAGATCTTAATAATAGTGAGAAAGGATACTCTTATGATAAATGTTAATGATTTTAAAAATGGTTTAACTATTAAAATTGATAATAATATTTATACTGTCATCGATTTTCAACACGTTAAACCTGGTAAAGGTTCAGCTTTTGTGCGCGCTAAATTGAAAAATGTCAAAAATGGTACTACTATTGAGACAACTTTTAATGCTGGTGTCAAAGTTGAAGCTGCCCGAATTGATAGAAGAGAAATGCAATATCTATATTCACAGGGTGATACTTATTATTTCATGAATATGCAGACTTATGATCAAATAGAATTGAAAAAGGAATCTATTGGTGATGATGTCAAATTTTTAAAAGAGAACATTTCTGTATACATTACGATGTATGAAGGTGAAGTAATTGGTCTTGTTCTTCCTGATAAGATTGAATATGTCGTTACGGCTACTGAACCAGCAGTCAAAGGAAATACGACTAGTAGTGCTATGAAAGATGCTACTTTGGAAAACGGTTTGGTCGTTAAAGTGCCATTATTCATCAATGAAGGAGAAACAATTTTAGTGACTAGTGCTGATGGAAAGTATTCATCAAGAGCGTAAGGCTCTTTTTTTGGTTAGGGGAAATAGTATGAAAAGAAAAGTAGTATTAGTGACGGGAAGTAGTCGTGGAATTGGGCGAAGTTGCATCTTGGAATTTGCCAAAAAGGGCTATGACGTAGTCATCAATTATCATAATTCCCAAAGGGAAGCAGAAACTTTAAAGATAGAAGTAGAAAATAAATATGGCGTTACAGCTTTGAATATTAAATGTGATGTGAAAGATGACGTCGAAGTGAAACAGATGATTGCTGAAATCATTGAACATTTTGGAAGACTTGACGTTTTAGTCAACAACGCCGCCATTGAGAATACCAGTTCTTTTGATGAGAAGAGTAAGAAAACTTTTGATGAAGTGTTGGGCACTAATATGATCGGTAGCTTTTTGGTCAGTAGAGAAGCGAGTCATCACATGAGAAAGGCAAAAACTGGTAGTATCATAAATATATCATCCAATAATGGCATCGACAAATATGCTCCTGAAACGCTTGAATATGATGTGAGTAAGGCGGGAATCAATATTTTGACGAAGGTCATGGCTAAAGAGTTTGCTCCATATGTCAGGGTTAATGCCATTGCTCCTGGTTGGGTGTTGACTGAAAAAAATAAAAAATTAAACGACGAATTAAATGGACAATTCGTCACGAGTGAGAGTGAAAAAATTCTCCTTGGCCGTTTTGCAAAAGAAGAAGAAATCGCTAAAGTAGCTGTTTTTTTGGCTAGCGATGATGCTTCGTATATAAATGGCGAAATAATAGTTGTCGATGGAGGTACTAGCAATGTATGAGAGTTATGGAATTACTAAAGAAGCATATGATTTAGTCAATGAATGTGAAAAAGAACTACAGGATATTTATCAAAAAATAGATATGACTTGTGAAAAAAATAGTTTAAAAGTTTTAAAGGCATTCAATGAATATCAATTGTCTGAAGTCCACTTAAATGCGACGACTGGATATGGTTATAATGATATTGGTCGCGATGTTTGTGAAAAAATTTTTGCTAGAGTTTTGGAGAGTGAAGATGCCCTCGTCAGAAATCAGTTCATTTCTGGTTCGCATGCTTTAAACGTCACTCTGTTTGCTCTTTTGCGACCAGGAGATACGCTTTTGAGTATCAGTGGTTTACCTTATGACACCCTACACGAAGTCATTGGCATCAAGGAAAATGCTAGTTCTCTAGCTTCTTTTGGCATCAATTATGAACAAATTGATCTAATTGATAATGATTTTGATTATGAAAAGATTCGCGAAGTGTTAGAGAATGAGAAGATCAAAGTGATTGAGATTCAACGCTCTAAAGGATATTCGACGCGTAAGAGTTTGACGATGGCCAAAGTGGCTAAAGTCATCGCTTTCATAAAAAATATTTCTCGGGACGTCATCGTCATGGTCGACAATTGTTATTGTGAAATGGTCAGTGATGAAGAACCAACCAAAGTTGGTGCCGATATCATGGTCGGTTCATTGATCAAAAATCTTGGTGGTGGCATTGCGCAAAACGGAGCTTACGTAGCGGGAAGAAGCGATTTAGTCGAATTGGTTGGTGAACGTTTGACCCTTCCTGGAGAAGGAAGAGAAGTAGGTCCATCGCTAGGGGCTAATAGGAATTTTCTCCAAGGCCTTTTCATGGCTCCTAGTGTCGTTGCCAGCAGTCTAAAAACAGCCGTCTTGACCAGCTTGGTAATGGAAAAAATGGGTTATGACGTGGAGCCAAGACATGACGAAGAAAGAGCTGATATCGTCCAAAACATCATCTTTAGAAATCGCGATATGTTAATCAAATACTGTCAAGGAATTCAAAGTTCTTCACCAGTTGATAGTGCAGCTTTGCCAATCCCTAGTGACATGCCAGGATATGATGATCAAGTCATCATGGCAGCTGGGGCCTTTGTTCAAGGTTCTTCAATCGAATTATCTTGTGACGGTCCATTGCGTGAGCCATACATTGCTTATCAACAGGGAAGTCTTGCTTATCCATATGGTAAATTGGCCATTATGAAAACGATTTCGATGTTAAAAAATAAATAGTATTCATATAATTCCATCTTTTTAATATTATTTATTGAGGTGGAAATATGAATAAGCAAAATTTATGGTTTGTGACATTATTCAGTCTAATATTAGTCTTGAGCATCTATTACATTACGATGCCAAATGATTTACTATTAAGTAATAATAGTGATTACAACAAAGAAGAAAAAGATGACTTGGTATCAGCCGTCATTGATGAATCAGAAATCATTTCAGCCCTACGCATCACTAAAGAAGAAGAACGCATGTCTTTAGAAGCTGGTTATCAAGAAGTCATCACTAATACCGAAAGTACTAGTGAACAAAAAAATGAAGCATTAGAAAGTATCAAATCGTTGAAAGAAAACGCATCCTTAGAAGACTCATTAGAAGCTAAAATTAAGAAAAATTTCAAGTTGGATTGCTGTGTACAAATAAAGAGTTCAGCCATAACGACGACTTGTTCATCTTCTGATCACAACAATAATTTAGCTAATAATATCATGCGTTCTATCCAAGAAGAATTCGACACTAATAAATACATAACGATAAAATTTGAAAGTTAGGTAATTACCCTCAACATATATTTAAATAATCATAAAATACTATGAGATTTTATATATATGAAAGAGGGTAATTTTTATCAAAAAAATATTAACACTTCGCGAAAGAGAAGTTTTTGAATTATTAATTTTAAATAAGAGTACTAAAGAGATCGCAGAAACTTTGAACATAAGTGAAAAAACTGTTCGCAATCATATTTCTAACACCATGCAAAAGTTAGGTGTCAAAGGTAGAGCAGGAGCAGTTGTCGAACTTTTGAAGTTAAATGAGCTTTCTTTATAGAATAAATGGTCAATTTTCTCATAATATTTTATAGGTGATATTATGCTTACTAAAAAAGTGTTGCGAAAGATGTTCATAACTTCTTCTATTGTCATCATCATTTTATTGATATATTTGATGCCAGGTGTAATTGAATTAAAGAATAATCAAGTTAAAACTTCGGTCAATTATGTCGACTTAACCAACAATGTCATATATCTATTAGATGATAATGGTCTTTTAGTAGAATCGACTATTTCGACCATTGATAATGGGAATTTAGTAGATATGATTAAGACGTTGATTAAAAATTTAAGTGATTCCAGTAATGAAATAATACCTAATGGTCTTAATTCCGTCATGCCCAAAGATGTCAAATTGTTAGATGTCAAGGTTGATGAATATCTAGCCGATTTAAATTTTTCCAAAGAAATGTTGAAGATTGATGATAAAAAGATGATGCGTCTTTTAGAAGCAATCAGTTTTACTATTTTGAGTACTAATAAGATAAATGGTGTAGGAATTTATGTAGAAGGTACCAATATTAGTGAATTAGTGGACTTTGAAGTACCATATATTTTGACTAAAGATTTTGGTATCAATAAAAAATATGAGATCAATAATACTGATAATATTTTAAAATATGTCGTCTATTACACAGAGAATATAAAAGATAATACTTATTATGTACCAATAACTAAATATATCAACTCGGAGAGAGATAAAATAAATGTCATCATAGAAGACTTGTCGAGCAGTTACATCTATCAACCCAATTTGATAAGTATTGCCAGTGAAAAATTGGAACTCATAAATTATGATATATCTAATGATGAGATGACATTGAACTTCAACAATAGTATCTTTTTAAATAATGATGTGATTAAAGAAGAGGTAGTCTATCCAATAACTAACACTTTTTTTAGCAATTATGATGTCAGTAGAGTTATTCTACAAGTAAATGGTAAGGAAATTTTGAAAAAAGAAATGAAAAATGTTGAATAATTATATGTTTTGATGTATAATTCTAGATGTATCTGAGTTATACATGTCCCATTAGCTCAGTTGGATAGAGCAACGCCCTTCTAAGGCGTGTGTCGGGGGTTCGAATCTCTCATGGGACACCATTTATGTAATAGACCCTTGTGCAAGGGTTTTATTATGTCATAATGCAAGAGTGGTGGAATGGTAGACACGCTACTTTGAGGTGGTAGTGATGCAAATCGTGGGAGTTCAAGTCTCCTCTCTTGCACCAGATAGATACCCAACTCGGACTTTTCGAGTAGAAATAGATAACGCACTTGATAAAAGTGCGTTTTTATGTTACGATGTATTTGTCAAGGAAACTTGCATAAAATAAAAAAGGATACATTTGATTGGGTGAATCAGATGTTATCCCTTATGGATTGCATCTGAAATCAACAATTGTTGAAATCAGATGTTTTTATTATCTAAATAGTAAGGTGATTACTACAAAAAATAATAGTAGAATTATAATAAATTGAGAAAGTTCTCTTTTTGTCATAATGAACCACCACCTTTCTCTTATCTTTCGATAACTAGAAAGGGAAAACACCTGATATATTTCAAATGTATCCAGGAATATTGTATCAAACATATGTTCTTCATACAATGGGGATTGATACTAAATTTTTTAATTTAGAAAACACACTTGTATATTGTCAAAACAATGTGTTCGTATGGTAAAGAGATAAATATTAAAAAGTTGTTGAACTTCTTTCTTTAGGACACCGGATAAATAGTAATCGCAAATTTTTGAGCATCGTAAAAGACGACTTACAAAAACATCGTTTGATATTAATATTCAAATGTGTTGTGAATAAAAGAAATTAATTAGATTATCATATTTATGTTATAATCTTAATGAATAGTTTTATTCTGGGGTGAGTTATGAAGTTTTTTAAAGGGATATTTTTGAGCATTTTGATAATCGTTTTGTTCATATCGACTAGTGGTTTATTATTTCTTTTTCCCATTAAAAATGCTCTTGTCAAAGAAAATGTCAAAAAATTTGTCCAAAATATAGAAGTGGAAAAAATTGTTGATGAGTCTCCTGAATTGAAAAAGGAATTAGACGATTTATTTGAACCGATCTATGAAGTGACACGTGAATTGGGAGTTAAAGATGAAGTCGTTATAAAACTCATTGATTCTAAAGAAGTCAAAGGTATTTTTGGTGATGTCACAGGTAACCTTGTCAATTATGCCGTCACTGGTAAAAATCAAAAATTGATTACGAATGATGATATAGAGAAATTAGTCAGTGATGCGATTGATGACATCAATGCTAGTGGTTATTATGAAATTAAGACGAGTGATAAAAATAAAATAATATCTACAATCAAAAAAGAAACAGATAAATATCAAGAAATGTTACCTGATACGAGTGTCATTGAAACAGTCATCGAGAAAGAAGATCATAAATATTTAGATATGATCCATCTCGTTTTAGGTAGCGAGTTAGAAATGTATTTAATTCTAGTGATGACTATTTCGATTTTGTTAATCATGCTTCTAAAGTGGAAGAATGCTAGTTGGTTGAATTGGACATCTATAACAGTTGGTATTGCTGCTTTTTTAAGTGCTATTGTCAATTGTCTTTTGTTATTGTTCAGTAAAATGATTTTGGAAGATTATGATCTATCTTTTGATGTCGTGAGTCATTTGTTAAAAGCCTGCTTAAAACTTTCTGTCATCATACTAGTAGTCATGATCATATTAGGTGTCGTCTATAGTATCATCCGCCATAAAAAAGATAAAATTAAGGCCTAAAAAAATCTAGAAAAAAGTTAGATGATGTATCTAACTTTTTTTGTCTTCTTTTTGTTTCTGTTCGCTGTACAGATTGAGATTAGCTGTGTGCTTTGGTTTGCGCTTTTCGATGGGAAGCGTTTCCACCCATTTTTTTCCATCCCATTTTTTTAAACAATTAGGTCCATACCATTCTTTTAAAATCTTTTCAATGTTGTTATAAGAGTAGTACTCTCTTCCTTCAAATTCATATAGTTTGAAAGGAAAGACATCTTCTTTTTTGAAAACGGGCTCGTGTAAAAACTTTTCCCATGGCACTGAAATTGGTTGAGATACTAACGAACTGTTTTCATTTTTGCGGGAATGGTGATTGGCAAACCAGCGGATGAAACGTGAGAGGTGATCGTGGGGAAGGTGAAGATTGTCTAATAAGACATATATTGGCATCAACAACTTGATCAATAATAAATCGCGTTCAAAGACAAATTTATTTTCGGCGACATTGTCGTAAATGATGACGTCGATGAATACTCCGTCACCACCTTGACAGCGATTCTTTAAGAGAAAGTTTACTTCTTCCATCCAAGTCCCTTTTTTACGAACTTTCATCGTTGGACCCATGATGACGTTATATTTTTTATCCGTTTCATAACATTGAAAATAGAACTTGTCACCTAAATCTTTTTTCATAGCCTCGACAAAACGGAGCCAATCACTACGAGGAACGATTACATCCATATCATCATCCCAAGGAATGAAACCTTTATAGTTGACTATTCCTAATGCTGAACCGGCCATTAGAGCATATTGAATGTTATTTTTGACACAAACGCGATGAATTTCATCCATTATTTCAATTATTTCTAACTGTAAATCGCGAACTGTCGTCTTTTTACCATTATAAACTTTTAAGACGTATTCATCTTTTTCTCTAATACAACCGTTTTTATATTCATCATTATTTTTTAAATTTTTATTAACTTCTTTTTTCATAACATATCTCCTAATTTTATCTTACTATAAATTTGTCAAAATTTAAATATCTAATTATGATACAAATAATTTTAAAACTTTAGGGGTTGTGCTATAATGTCAATAGTGAGATTGAGAATGGGAAACTTTTAAAATCTATTGCTTGAGATCATAAATATATTTAGGGGAGAGAAATATGAAAAAAAATACTAGACAAGACTTGATTAACATCATCATTTTAATCGCATCTTTTTTGATCGTCTTTTTGGCCATAACGCAATTTACACATTTGTACGGATCTACCAAAGATTGGTCACAACAACACTGGATCATTCCAGAATATTTTCGCAATCTATTTTATGAAACTCATGATCTGTTTCCCGATTTTGCTTTTAATTTAGGTAGTGGTCAAAACATATACAATTTTTCTTATTATGGTTTATTGAGTCCCATCATCATCTTTTCTTATCTCTTACCATTCGTTCCGATGGACATCTATATGATATCGTCGACTATTGTGATGTTGTTGATCAGTGTGATCATCATGTATTTTTTCATCAAGAAGAGGTCTAATAGTAAAATAGCTCTCATCAGCAGTTTTGTCTTCTTAATGGCTACGCCTCTCATATATCATTCTCATCGCCACATCATGTTCATGAATTATTTTCCCTTTTTATTAATGGGGTATATCGGTTGTGAGAAATATTTTGAGAAGAAGAATTGGGCTCTTTTAACGCTATCCGTCTTTCTGATGATCATGACTAGTTACTTTTTTAGTGTTGGTGGCCTTTTATCAATCGTCATATATGGTATCTATTGTTACATATCAACTAAAGATGAAGTGACAGTTAAATCATTTTTTCTCGATGGCATCAAATTTTTAATACCGATTGTGATTGGAATAATGATGTCAGCCATACTAACTGGTCCAACTCTTTATTCCTTATTGAATGGAAGAAGTGCTTCCCAAGGAAGTGATATTCTATCTCTCTTTTTACCTGATTTTAATTTGAAAACACTCTTGTACAGTTCTTATACTTTGGGTTTATCTTCGCTTGCTCTATTCAGTCTTCTCTTTAATTTATTCAGTAAGAAGAAAGAAAATTTGGTTTTGACGATCATTCTTTTAATCATCTTGACTTTTCCCATTTTTACTTATTTATTGAATGGTGGATTATACGTCGATTACAAAGCTCTAATTCCTCTCATTCCTCTTTTCATCATCTTGATCAGTGAAACTTTGAAAGAAATAGTTACTGGAGAAAAAAGGATCGTCAATCTTTCAATGTTGACAATTTTATTGGCGTGTCTTTTCATTTTGTTGAAGAGGAGCAGTTTTAACGATATTTTATTATTAGAACTTGGCGTTGTCATTTTGTCTTTGACATTCTTGAGTCGTATGAAGAACTATAAATTGTTCTATCTTTTATACTTTCCAGTCTTGCTTCTCATCAGTATCAATTTTAATCGCGGTGATAATTTGGTGGCGATCAATGACGTTGATCACAATTTCCAATATGTCGGTGACGTCCTTGAAAACGATGATTCTTTTTATCGCATCAACGTCTATGATAAAAAACTTACTAGTGCTAACCGCGGCTATGATATGGAATATTATGGAACGATGATCTATTCTTCGAGTCAATCGATGAATTATGACGATTTCTATTACAATCGCATTTCTAATGAAATACTATGTCGCAGTTATCGTCAAATGATCAATCCCAACAATTTGTTTTACAATATGTATTTGGGCAATAAATATGTGATTGGTAAGAATTTTGATTCTTTACCATACGTCTTAAAAAGTGATGGCATCTATGTCAATGAAAAAGTATTACCAGTTGGGTATGCGACGAGAAGGATGATGAGTTCTAATCAGTATGACACTTTAGCATATCCAGATAATCTCTATGCCTATTTAAATTATTCAATTGTTGATGAAGATGTCGCTGATGAGGAATTCATCTCACCATTTGTCGCTGAAAATATTGATTACCAAATATTATCTAGTGAGGTTGAATCAAAACGAATTGATGATAAATTGGAAATCAGATCTTCTAAAAACAATAGCAAAGTTAAAGTTAAAATAAATGACGATTTGCGCGATAAAGTTTTGTTGATCAGTTTTGATATGGATTATCAAGAACGATGTGAAGTAGGAGATACATATATAGACATAAATGGTTTGACGAATAAGTTGACTTGTCGAGGATGGAAATACAACAATAAAAATTATACTTTTGAATACGTATTATCCAGTAACGATTTGTCCACTTTAAATCTTTCCTTTTCTAAAGGTAAATTTTTGTTATCCAATTTTCAAGTCTATTCGATTGATTATGACGACTTGTACCGAGCAACTTCAGGAATCGATCAATTAGTGATAGATCGCCAACGCACTAAAGGCGATGACATAATCGGTTCAATCGACGTCGTTGATGATGGATACTTTAACTTGTCCATTCCGTATGACCAAGGATTTACAATTTATGTCGATGGTGAGAAAAGATCTTATGAACGCGTTGATTTTGATTTTATCGGTTTTGCGATTGAAGCTGGTCATCACGACATAAAAATAACATATGATTCACCATTTAAAGGAATATGTGTTATAATATCAATTGTTGGATCAGTTTTATTCATAGGAGAGATTTTGATGATTGGAATATTGAATGGAGTGGGAACTTTAGTTTCTGAACTAAAGGAACCGAAGACAAAAATGTTTAAGTTCATTGTGGGAACATACCAAAAATATAGAGAGATATTTAATTATTTGGTCGTTGGTGTCTTGACAACTGTTGTCAGCCTAGCCACGAAATGGATTTTATTATTCACCATTTTGGATGCAGCTAAAGCGGTAGAATTACAAATAGCTATCATCATCTCTTGGATATGTGCTGTTCTCTTTGCCTATTTTGCTAATCGCATCTTTGTCTTCTACAGTAAAAATAAGAATATTATTAAAGAGATGTTACAATTCTTTGGAGCTCGCATCTTGACATTATTAATGGAAATGGTCATCATGTGGTTCTTCGTCACTTTATTGAAGTTGAATACAGATTTATGGGTCTTGATTTGGACGATAGTCACTCAAGTTCTAATAATGGTCATGAACTATGTCTTCAGTAAGTTGTTCGTCTTTAAAAAGAATAAAGAATAATTAATCTTTATTCTTTTTTATTATGATGTTATAATAAATCTAGAGTAGTAGGTGATAGCTTGTATAACGATATTGGTCGCATTATTGTCGTCGATGAACGAGAATATATATTGTTGGGGCGTATAAATTATGAAAAGAATAGTTACGTCTATTTGATGAGCAGCAATTCACCTCTAAATATTTTGATGGCTAGAGAGGAAGAGACTTCTTCCAATATAGTGGAATTAGAGATTATCGATGAAGAGAGTGAGAAAAAGAAGATATACGAGTTATTCGTCAAAGGAGCTAAATTAGGTCTTTTGTAAATCGCATTAAAGATGTGTTAAATCCATATCTTTTTTTTATTTATAATGCTATAATTTTTATGTGGTGAAGTTGATGAAAAGTATATATGATAAGACTTTTGATGAAATGGTTAGTTATTTTGAAGAAAATGGTGAAAAGCGTTTTAAGGCATCACAAGTTTTTGATTGGTTGTACTCAAAAAGAGTTACTTCTTTTGATTTGATGAGCAATATCAAAAAGGAAGTCATTGAATTATTAAAAAAGGATTACATCATCACTAGTTTACGACTAGACAAAGTTGAAAGAGATGTGGAAGTGAATAAGTATTTGTTCACTCTCAGTGATGGTAATCACATCGAATCGGTTTTAATGCGTCACGATTATGGAACGAGCATTTGCATATCTAGTCAAGTCGGTTGTAATATGGGATGTCGTTTTTGTGAGAGTGGTCGACTCAAAAAGGTGCGCAATTTGACTGCTGGCGAAATGGTCGAGCAGATTTTAATGGTGGAAGAGGATATAAAGATGCGCATCACGCACGTCGTCATCATGGGAATTGGTGAGCCCTTTGACAACTTTGATAATTTCAAACGTTTCGTTCAAATCATTAACTATCAAAAAGGTATCAATATTGGAAGTCGTCATATCACTGTTTCAACTTGTGGACTAATTCCTAAAATCGAAGAGTTTACCAATTTTCCATATCAAGTCAATTTAGCCATTAGTCTTCATGCTCCCAATGATAAAATTCGTAATGAATTGATGCCAATCAGCAAAGTTTATCCCCTAAAAGATTTGATGAAAACTTTGAAAAAGTATAATGAAAAAACTAATAGAAGAATAACTTTTGAATATATTTTGTTAGATGGAATCAATGATAGTGAAGAATGTGCTAATGAACTATGTGCATTGGTGAGTGGTCTAAATTGTTATATAAATCTCATTCCTTATAATGAAACCGATAATTTAGGGTATAAAAGAAGTAAAAAAGAGACTATTTCTAAATTTTATGATATAATTAAAAAAAGAAAAATAAATGTTACAATCCGAAGAGAATTTGGCAGTAATATAAGTGCTGCTTGTGGACAACTGAGAAGTAAAAAGGAGGATTTATGAAATCATTTTATTTGACGGATACTGGTAAAGTAAGAGGCCATAATGAAGACAGTTTAATCATTTTAGAGAATAGCAATCATGATTATTTATTAGCGGTGGCTGATGGAATGGGTGGTCATTCAGCTGGTGAAGTGGCTAGTAGTATTGCCATTTCTCATTTGAGCAATATGTTCAATAATAATTTTTTGAATCTCGAAAAAGTGCAAGCGGTCAATTGGTTGCGCGATACAGTCATTGAGATTAATGATTTGATATTTGACTATGCCAGCAAACATCCTGAAAGCAAAGGGATGGGTACGACGCTAGTCGTTGCCATCGTCACTAAAGATTATGTATTGTTCGGCAATATCGGTGATTCATCAGGGTTCGTGATGAAAGAGGGTAAACTGCATAAAGTAACCTACGATCACACTTTGGTAAATCTTCTTTTAAAAGCCGGTGAATTGACTGAAGAGGAAGCCAAAGATCATCCTAAAAAGAATGTGTTGATGAAAGCGCTTGGAGCCAACAATCCCATTGATATTGATATTTTTGATTGTGATATGGATATCGATTCCATTCTTTTGTGCAGTGATGGACTCACGACGATGCTTGACAATGAACAAATCGAAAAAGTTTTGTTGAGCGATATAGATATTGAGGATAAAGTTATCAAATTGATTCGAAAGAGTAACAATCGTGGTGGATCTGATAATATCTCGGTGGCTTATTTAGATTTTAGAGAGAGCGGTGAATGATAGTGATAACAAAGGGGCAAAAAATAAATGATCGTTATGAAATAATTAAAAGTATTGGTGAAGGTGGTATGGCCAATGTCTATCTTGCTCAAGATACGATATTAGACCGTAAAGTAGCAATTAAAGTTTTGCGTGGCGATTTGGCTAATGATGAAAAATTCATTCGTCGTTTTCAAAGAGAAGCACTTTCAGCTTCATCTTTATCACATCCCAATATCGTGGAGATGTATGACGTCGGTGAGGATAATGGAAATCACTTCATCGTCATGGAATACATTGAGGGAAAAACTTTAAAACAATTGCTCAAAAAAAGGGGCAATTTGACAGTTAGTGAAGCTGTTGACATCATGTTGCAATTGACTGACGGAATTGCTCATGCACATGACAGTTACATAATCCATCGCGATTTAAAACCACAAAACATCATGATTCAAGAAGATGGCCAAATAAAAATTACCGATTTTGGTATTGCGATGGCTCTCAATTCAACTCAGTTGACACAAACCAATTCAGTCATGGGTAGCGTTCACTACTTGCCACCAGAACAGGCCAGTGGTAAAGGTGCGACCATCAAATGTGACATTTACTCCATGGGTATTTTGTTCTATGAATTGTTGACAGGTGTTTTGCCTTTTAAAGGTGACAATGCTGTAGAAATAGCTCTAAAACATATGAAAGAACCATTACCTAGCGTTCGCAAACAAAATGCTAATATTCCGCAAAGCGTTGAAAATATCATTTTGCGTGCAACGGCTAAGAATCCTAAAAACAGATATGATGACGTCAAAGAGATGTATCAAGATTTGCGAGTTTGTTTGGATCCTGACGTCATGAATCAAGAGCGTTATGTCTATAAATATCCTGAACACGAGAGTGAGGAGAACAAGGAAACCATTCCGACTATCAAATCTAAAAAACCTGAAAAAGAAGAAGCAAAACCTAAAGAAGAGATTGAAGTTGACGAAGAGGAAGATGATGATGAAAAACCGGAAAAGAGTAAACTTCGCATTGTCATTTGGTCACTATTTGGTCTTTTAACTTTATTGATCATCGTGTTGTCCTGTCTATTTCTTCCCAGCTTTTTCAAAAAAGTCAAAGATGTCGAAATACCTGATGTATCTGGTTTGAGTGTCATCGATGCTGAGACGGTTTTGCACGATAGCGGTTTTGAAGTTGCAAGTGAGACTGAAAAAATGGTGAGTGCTAAATATGAAGCTGGTCTTGTTGTCAAGACTGATCCGATTGCTGGGCGCACGGTCAAAGAAGGAACAGAGATAACTATTTATGAATCGATTGGTGAAGAGACTTATACAGTTGAGAACTTTACTGGCGAAAGTGTCGATGCCATTCAAGAGCGTTTGCGCAAATATGAAATAACGGTTGATATCGTTAAGAAGAGCATTGAAGGAGTAGAAAGCATAGATGGAATTGAGGATATGGAAGCTCTTGATGATAAGACCATTATCGGTCAAGAACCAGAAGAGGGAACCGTTCTCAAGAAAGGCGAAAAAGTAACTCTCTACGTTCCTGATATCTTTGATAAATATCCTGATTTTGTCAATGAGCAATGGACCGTCAGCGATGTCGAAACTTTCTGCAGTACTTATGGCATTAGTCTTCAAAAGAAATATCAAGAGACATCCAATTATGCACCTGGTAGTATCATTCGTCAATCACGAGAGGCGAATACTAAAATAGTTAGTGGTGCCACTCTTGTCATAACTATTGCTAAAGAGATGGAAAAGCCTTCCAATACGACTGATGGTGATAATAATAGTGGTCAGAGCAGTGATTCGACTACTGACGGAAGTTCTAGTTCTTCTTCTAGCAGTTCGAGTGATGGTGTTTAGATGAAGGGGCAGATCGTTAAGATAATAAGCAATTTATATACTGTCAATTGTAATGGCATTTTATACGATTGTAATAGTCGTGGCAAATTTCGTAAGGATAACATCATACCTGTCGTCGGTGATTATGTCACCATTGATGAAAAGAATAGATATATTTTAGAAGTGGAAAAACGTAAGAATCGCTTGATAAGACCTATGGTCAGCAATGTTGATCAAGGTCTTATCGTCACTAGTGTCAAAATACCTGACTTTTCTCCGATATTATTGGATAAATTGATAACTCTGATGGAGATTAATGACGTCAGACCAATCATTTGCATTACGAAGATGGATTTAATAGATGATGCTGCAAAATTAGAAATATTAAAGTATGTAAATTATTATCGAAAAATTGGTTATTCTGTTTTCTTTAATGATGATATCGATGAACTCAAAAAGATATTTAAAGACAAGATAACCGTTTTTACTGGTCAGACGGGAGCTGGTAAAAGTTCCCTATTAAATCGTTTGAATCCTCAATTGAATTTTCAAATAGGTGAGGTTTCCAAGTCTTTAGGACGTGGTCGTCACACGACGCGACATGTCGAATTGATCGAATTATTTGATGGAAAAGTTTTGGATACACCAGGATTTTCTAGTTTGGAGTTCAATAATATCAGTAGAGAAGTCATTCGTGATTCATTCGTAGAATTCAGAAAGTATTCTTGTAAATTTAAAGATTGTATGCACTTGAATGAAAAAGAGTGCGAAGTTAAAAAAGCTGTTCAAAATGGCGAAATTTTGGCAACGCGTTATAATGATTATCAAAAAATAGTAGGTGATATTTGATGATACATAAAAAGGTATCGGTCTCTTTTTTGAGTAGCGATAATATTGAGGATGATTTGATCGATTTGTGCGATACGACGGCCGATTACATTCATGTCGACGTCGGTGATGGAAAATTTGTCAGTAACAAATTTAATCCCATTAGAGAATTAAAGGAACTTCAAGGGGCTTTGACTAAACGTTTAGACGTTCATTTCATGGTTGAAGATCCTAAAAAATATATCGATGATTATAGTGAATTGAATTGTGAATATATAACTATTCATTGCGAATTGAAAAGAGATATTCTAGCTCTCTTAGAACACATTAAATCTTATGGCATTAAATGTGGTCTAGCCATTTGTCCCAATACCGATTTGTATTATTTAGAACCGTTTTTAGATGATATCGACATGATTTTGATCATGAGTGTCGTTCCGGGAAAGGGAGGACAAGAGTTCATCTATGATAGCGTCAAACGCATTTCGGAGATAAAGAAGATGATCGAGAATCGCGACATCATCATCAGTGTCGATGGAGGCATCAATTCAGAAACAGCTAAATTGGTCAAGAGCGACATGGTCGTAAGTGGCAGTTTTGTGCTAAATGGTGATGATTTAGAAGAAAGAATAGAGTTGTTGAGGTGAAGAGTATGAAAAAGATTTTTTTAGCTATGCTATTAGTTTTTTTTGTGACGGGATGCACTATAAAATTGAGTGATGAACAAGAGCAAGCAGGAAGTGATTTGAACGACGTCGCAGCTGATGAGACCCAAGTCGAACAGAAAGAAAGCGTAGGCATTTTATCTAGTAAGACCAATCCGTTAAAAATTGGCAGTGTCGGTATTGCGAGTAAATACAATGCCGTTTTAGAAGATTATCGCGATGTCGATGTCAAATTAGTGAAAATATATGATGATGTCGATACGATCATCAACGATTATAATGCTAAACACCAAGATGCTAAAGTTGTTGCTGAAAAAGGATATAAATTAGTCGTTTTGGACTATGAAGTGACATTGATCAATTTTGAAACGGAATCATTTGGTAGCGATGTCAAATTGGATTTGGAAGTGACTGATACAAATGACAATTCTTTTGTCGTAAATGGAGTGAAACAAATCGTCAAGAGTACGACATTAGATGAAAAGACCGGAGTGTTGAACAATGAATCCGGAACGGTTACTGTCGCTTTTGAAGTTCCGCAAGAGGTGTCCAGTTATTTGATCAAGTTAGGTACGAATGGTCATTCAATTGCGTATTATAAAGTGTAGGTAGAGGTGAAAAAATGATATATTTAGATTATTCGGCGACGACGCCAGTTGATGGGGAGGTCATCAAAACTTTTGCTAAAGCTTGTGAAGATTTTTGGGCCAATCCCAATTCTTTACACAAAGAGGGAGTGAAAGCCAATGCTCTCATCAACGCATCGACTAAACAGATAGCCGATATTTTAGGAGTTAAATCATCAGAAATAATCTATACATCTGGTGCGAGTGAAAGCAATAATTTGGCCATCAAAGGAATATGTGATAAATATCAAAATCGTGGTAAGCACATCATCACGACTGAATTTGAACATTCTTCAATTTATGGACCTTTGGGTTATCTGCAGAAACACGGTTTTGATGTGGATTTTGTCAAAACGCTCGATAATGGAAAAATTGATCTCGATGATTTGAAAAGTTTAATTCGTGATGATACCATTTTAGTGAGCATAACTGCTGTCAATAGTGAAATAGGTATAATTGAGCCCATTGAAGAGATTGGTCTATTGTTGAAAGACTACCCCAAAGTTTTTTTTCATGTCGATTTGACCCAGAGCATTGGCAAACAAAAAATTGATTTGTCCAATGTCGATATGGCCAGTTTTTCAGCTCATAAATTTTTCGGGGTAAAGGGTGTAGGCGTTTTGATGAAGAAGGAGCGAATAGATCTCGAGCCATTGATTCATGGGGGCAAGAGCACTACTATTTATCGCAGTGGTACTCCAGCAACTCCTCTCATCGCTTCTATTTCCAAGGCTTTGCGCTTGGTAAATACTGATATGGATGAACACAATCGCTATGTTCAAAAGATCAATACTTATTTGCGTCAACAGTTGACTAAATATGACAAGGTCAGAATCAATAGTCCTAGTGATGCCTTGCCTTACATTTTAAATATCAGTGTCTTGGGAGTGAAACCTGAGGTTTTGCAACACGCACTCGAAAATGATGAGATATACATATCGACCCAAACAGCTTGCAGTAGTAAAAACGATGAATCGAAAGCGGTCTATGCCTTGACCAAGGATAGCGATCGCAGTAAATCGAGTGTTCGCATCAGTTTGTCTTATAAGACGACTGAAGAAGAGATAGAAAAGTTTTTAGAAGTATTTGATAAATGTTATAATAGACTTACTAGTTTGAGGTGAAAGAGATGAAAATCATAAAAATAAGTGCCATTTGGTGTCCAGCTTGTATTATCGATAATAAGATTTGGAAAAAGGCTAAAGAAGATTATGGCGATTTAGATATCGAAGAATTAGATTATGATTTTGATGAAGATGAAGTTAAAAAATATGAAGTTGGCAAAGTTTTGCCGGTTGTTATTTTTATGAATGAAGACGTCGAAGTAGAACGTTTAATTGGTGAGAAGAGTAAAGAAGAAATATATGAAGCTATAGAAAGAAATAGGTAATTATGAAAAAAATAGGAATCTTATTAATTGTTTTATTTGTCTTTTGGCCAATCAGTAGTTATGCTTTGAATGAAAGTTATGTAGATATTGCCCATGAATACGTCAACGTCGAAGTCAAAGAAGAAGTAGTCAACATTTACTTTTTCTATGGCGATGGATGCCCTCATTGTGCTAAAGAAGAAAAAGTTCTTGATCAACTACAAGAAAAATATCAGGATAGAATTAAGATTTATCGCTATGAGACGTGGTCGAATAACACCAATAAACAAACTATGTTAGAAGTTAAAAAAAGATTTGGTGAAACTGTCAATGGCGCTGTTCCGTTTACTGCCATTGGTGAAAAGAGTTATTCGGGTTATTCTGAATGGGTTGGTAGCGATTTGGAAAAACAGATTAGACTCAATTTGGAACTCGATGACATCGAAAAAGAAGATACTGTCGTAGAGGAGAACAAAGTTGAAATTCCTTTCTTGGGTAAGGTCGATGCTAGTGATACAGCTGTTTCTGTAGCGGCTGTCATTTTAGGATTTGTCGACGGTTTTAATCCGTGTGCCATGTGGGTATTATTATTTATCATAAGTATGCTCATCGGCATGAATGATAGAAAGAAAATGTTCATATTAGGTTTCACTTTTCTCTTCACTTCTGGACTCTTTTATTTCTTTTCGCTATTGGGAATCAATTTAGTTTTAGATTTTGTTTCCATAACGCAGATTAGAAGTTTAATCGGTCTCGTGGCCATCGCTTTTGGAATTTATAATTTATATGTCTATTTTCGCGATCGCCAATTGGAAGATGGATGTCAAGTCGTTGACGAAAAAAAGCGCAAGAGTATCATGCGCAAAGTTAAAAAGATAAAAAATGCCAATAATTTCTTCTTGGCTCTTGGGGGAATAGTGTTGTTGGCCATATCTGTCAACATGGTCGAATTGGCATGTAGTGCCGGCTTTCCAATGATTTTTAGTGAAGTTATGGTGGCCAATGGTGTGCGTGGCATTGCTCGCATTATCTATTTGATAGTTTATGTCATTTTTTACATGATAGATGACATGGTTGTCTTCACTATTTCAGTATGTACTTTGACGATTGCTGGAATGACGACTAAGTACAATAAATTGATCAAAATAATCGGTGGTATTTTAATGTTATTGATGGGAATACTGTTAATATTTAAACCGGAATGGATTATGTTAAATTTTTAAAAAAAAGCTTTTTTACAAGCTTTTTTCTTTATTAAAATTTCAACCGCACCATTTATTTATATTTTAATTCTATATCATAAGCACATTTATAGTCAA
>CANQJR010000004.1 GCA_947624275.1 uncultured Bacilli bacterium | reverse complement strand
TGGTAGCGACGGAGGGGATCGAACCCCCGACCTCCTGGGTATGAACCAGGCGCTCTAGCCAGCTGAGCTACATCGCCATAAACACGAGCAATATAATTGTATCATAACATAAATTATTTGACAACTATTTTTTGCTCATAAATGACATACTAATATTTTATCCAATTATATTTATATTATTTATTATCAAACTCCAATAGTCGATTATATATGGATAAAACATAATTAATACTTTCTTCATCACCATATTTCTTTTTTAAAAGATTAATAATTGTCTTTTCATCACTAAGTTTTTTATCCATTTTTGAATAATCTTTATCTAACATGTTCATTGTCAATCTGATACTCTTTTCATCATCTATTTCATATTCTGATTCGATTTGCATAATTCCATATTTTTTATTTCCTTTAATAAAACGATTTTTCATATTATTTATTTTGCGATAAATGAAAGGAATGCGATAATTTTCATAAATCATAATGGCATAAGTAAGTCTATTTATTAACTTTTCTTTACTCTTTATCAATTTATAATACTTATTTTTCATTTTGGCATACATCATTACAACATATTCATTTTGATGATCTAATGAACTATTTTGATTTTTACTTTTAACTTTAACAAGATTGTTTTTTAATAAATCATAGAGGAAAATGATTACCAAAAACCAAAGCAATCCCCTAAACTCACTAGCCACTGGCAAAATGTCGTCAACTTTAGAAATGAAATAATCATAGATAAAAATAGATAAAACGATACTTACAATTGAATTTATATAATACTCTTTCTTATTTAATAAGATATTTTTATTGACGATATTATTGGTATAAAAGCTATGTAGGATAACTTCAAAAACGACAATCAAATAAATATTACTCTTTATCTCACTAAACAATCCAGCCACGATGATGATATAAATGACTGGAATTAAAATTTTTTGAATGATAGAAATATCTTTTTTGTTAAAATATTCTGTTATGAAAAAAAGTGGTAAAGTAAAAACAAAATGCATAAAAACTATAAATAAATTCATAATATCCCCCTAAAATTGACTATTATAATACTATGAAGAGATTAAAATGTCAATTTAGAGGATGAACTTTACTAAAATATTAATGTTTAAATCACGATAAATAAAATAAATTTCATCTTTTCACCATCATTAGTATGGCAAAACTAATTAGATATATGTTATAATTTAGTCATGCCGATATAGTTTAGTGGTAAAACAGGTCCTTGGTAAGGATCAGAGGCAAGTTCAATTCTCGCTATCGGCACCATTATGATAGGAAACTCGAACCATAATTTCGAGATAATAGCAGCTAACATAAATGTTAGTTTTTTTGTACATATAAAAAGCCAAGTAATTAAAAATACTTGACTAAAAAACATTTTCCGAAATGGTAACACACTACGCTATTCGCTAGCAAATAATGGTGTGTAAAAGAAAAATCATACTAATTGGTTTATTACTAATATGTTAAAATAATAGCTTTTATAAATTTATTTTATAACTGTTTTTTCAATTTTATAATTTTTTGACGAGATGTAGCTCTTCTTTCACCAAAAACATTATTTGATATTTTAAAATAATCTTCTGAAGTTTCAATTTCATTTGCCTTTTCTAATTTTTTATGTAATTTTCTTATTCTATCTTCTTTTGTAAGTATATGCCTTTCATATTTAATTCTTGCAATTTCATTACTAAATTTAATTGGTCTAATGTTAGTACCTTTTAATTCATTAATCATTCTTATAATTTGACAAATACTTGCTCTACTAAATTCTCTTATACATATCAAATTACCTTGAAAACCATTTAAATAGATGTTAAAATATGGCATGTAAAAATTTAAAACATTGGGATGAAAAATATGAATAAAAAACCAAATTTAATTAAGAGAATTTATCAAATGTTGAACAGAAGACAAAAAATTAATTTTGTCATCATAATTATAATAATGATCATATCAGCTATTTTAAGTCAATTATTACCACTATCCATTGGGAAGTTGACTGATGACATTTTAAAACAGAGCAATTTATCATTCATCAAAGTAATACCATTTCTCTTGTTCATCTTAGTTGTGACGGTCGTCAATGAAATAATTAAAGTAATAAGAAGAATACTCGTTGAAGACACTTGTACGAGATGTGAAAAAAAGGCCCGTTCTGAAGCTATTAATTCACTTCTACATGCCCCATTCTCATATTTTAAAGAGAATATGACGGGTAACATTCATGGCAAATTGAACAGAAGTCTAGAGGGAACTATCAAATTATTAAAATTGATGTTCATGGATTTTGCACCAGCCATATTTAGTGGCATAGCTGCCATAATCGTCATCTTTTCAAAGTTGCCAGTCTTTTTATCAATTTTAATGTTATTGGTCGTTCCCATTGGAATCATCATCGTCTTTAGACAGATATATACTCAAAAAGGTATTAGAGTTGAATTGTTAGAAGAAAAATCTGCCATGGATGGAACGATGGTAGAATTGATCAACGGCATTGAAGTGATCAGGGTGACTGATAGTGCTGAAAATGAAGTCAATCGTTTCACGGACAAATCAGAGTATTTGCGCCAAAAGGAAATGAAACATCATAAGGCCATGGCATTTTATGATTGTTTAAAATTTATTAATGAGGCCGTTTTCACTGTTTTGATAATTGGTACTTCTGCCTATTTAGCTAGTGAAAACGTCATCAGTATTGGTACAGTTTTAACGGCATATCTATGCTTTACCCAATTGACGACGCCACTGCGCGAACTCCATCGCATCTTTGATGAACTATCCGAATCGACCATCTTGGCCAAAGAATATTTTAATATCATCGATTTAGAGCGTGACTTCTCTTACGAAAGTAATGAAAATAAAAGTAAAAAGAAAAGGAACAATTCCGAATTTTTCATCAAAATTAAAAATGTTGATTTTCGTTATAAAAATAATGATAAAAAAGTCATATCCAATTTAAATCTGGACATCGATAAAGAAAAATTTATCGGCATAGTTGGTCCATCTGGTTGTGGTAAGACTTCTCTCATCAAATTATTGACTAAACTGGAAGAAAACACATCAGGAGAAATCATCATCGATGGCCAAAATTTAAAAGATTTATCACGCCACGATATTGCCGATATGATGGCATTAGTTCCCCAGAATCCTTTTATCATCGCTGGTACTATTCGCGACAACATATGTTATGGCGTGAATGAAAAAGTCAGTGACGAAGAAATAGAACTCGCAGCTCACAAAGCCTATATAGACGATTTTATAAAGTCACTACCCAATGGTTATGACACGCTTGTATCTGAAGGAGGAAAAAATCTATCTGGTGGACAGAAACAGAGAATAGCTATCGCTAGAGTCTTTTTGCGAAAGCCGCAGATTTTGATACTCGATGAAGCTACTAGCGCTTTGGATAACACTTCGGAAAAATACATTCAAAAACAAATAGAACTATTACAAAAAGAGAATAAAACATTGGTAATCTCAATTGCCCATCGATTGACCACTTTGAAAAATTGTGATTACGTGTTGGTGTTCGATAAAGGAGAAATTGTACAAAGAGGAAAATTTGATGAATTGAGAGAAACTCCTGGCATTTTTCAAGATATGTACATGGGAAAAATTAAATAGAATTATGAAAAGAATAGTCAAAGAAATCCAATTTGACTTTTCGCTATTTTAATAATAGAATAAAATTGATTAGTTGATAACAAACGAGGGTGAAAACATGTCAGATCAAACTGTTAAATTGATTAAATTATTGAACGAAGAGAAAAGTTGTAATGAGATATGTCAGGAATTGAATCTATCTAATAAACAACTTTTCAACAATTTGACCAATTTGAGGAATAAGGGTCTGTTTTTGCAGCGCTTGTATCACGCCAATGGAGAAATAGTTTACAGACCTATCAATGATTTAGAAACACTTAAAAATATCAATGATTGTAATAAAATCAATTCTATCATCTTAAAAGCTGATGAACAAAATTTACGCACTTTTATCATTTCTGATTTACACTATGGCAATTCAAAATGGGATCAAGAACTTATTTCAAAAGTTTTTGAATATTGTGTAGCCAATGACATTCATATAATTTTGTGTTGTGGCGATCTAATTGATGGCAGTTTTGGTCAAGGTATTAAAACCATTGATTCATTATATGAACAAATCGATTTCTTCGTGAAACACTACCCTTTTGATAAAAACATTTTAACTTTTGCTGTCGGTGGTGATCACGACTTGAGCGGTTTAACTATCGGTAAGCAAAGTATCATAGAAATAACTAATAATTATCGTCACGATATCATCATAAATGGATTTAATACTACCTATATTGCCCTAAAAAATGATTTAATCCGTTTGTTTCACAGCATTAAAGGGATGACTGTCGATTCATCTATCACGCCATCAATCTCTTTTAATGGCCATGGGCACAATTTTGAAATTCCTTCCAATTGCAATGTCCCACTAACAGTTCGTGTTCCATCGATATCTAATATTTGTACCAGCAAAGAAACGTTACCAACAGGGATAGACATGGAATGCAATTTTGAAAATGAATATATTAAAGACGCCTGTTTTAAACAGATTTACTTTGGTGATAAAGTTTATATATTAAATGAATTGGAATATAAATTGCCCAATAAAAGTGGCAATAATCACGTTGATGATGAAAATAGAGAAACGAATAAATATACTAAGACTAAAGGAAAGTATCGTTACAAATATTAAACCACTAACTAGATTAGTGGTTTTTGTATGCTTATGTCAGCTAATGATATCACGAATTATTTCACTAGCTATTATTAGACCCATAGCTGATGGCACAAAAGATATGGATCCAGGAACTCTTTTATTTTGACTATTCATAGGGGCATCATCTAATTTAATGGGTATTTCTCTAGAGTAAACGACTTTCAATGATTTTATATTCCTCTTTTTTAATTCATAACGCATAACTCTAGCTAGTGGACAGACGCTAGTCTTATAAATATCACTTATCTCCAACTTGGTCGGATCCAATTTATTGCCAGCACCCATAGCGGAAATAATTGGTATATTTAATTGCTGAGCACGTATGATGATATCTATTTTAGCAGAGATAGTATCAATGGCATCAACGATGTATGAAAGACTGGAATCGATGATGTTCAACTCATCACCAGGTAGATAAAATTGGTCATAAATATCAACTTTAGCATTTTGGTTGATGGAGAGAATGCGCTCTTTCATTACTTCGACTTTGCGCTTGCCAACAGTGTCTAAAGTGGCTTCGATTTGACGATTGATATTAGATATGTCAACGCTATCACCATCGATTAAAACGAAGTTATTGATACCACATCGTGCCAAAGCTTCACAGACGTAGGACCCGACTCCTCCTATGCCAAAAATGGCAATTTTCTTCTGACTTAAAAGCTGCATTTTATCTCTTCCCAACAATAGTTCTGTTCTTGAAAACTGTTCCATATTTACCACCATTCTATTTGTAAATCAAATATTTAATCAGATCATTAATATCGCGTTCTTCATAAATTATATCATATATCAAATCAATTATGGGCATATCAACTTCTCTGTTGCGCAAAAGTTTATAAATTGATTTTAATGTGTACAATCCTTCAATCGTATTGTTAGCTATATAATCATCTATAACTTCTTTCTTTTCTTTGGAACCGATCAAATATCCCAATTTAAAATTGCGACTCTTCAAACTGGTGGCCGTCAATAACAAATCACCAAAACCGGCAAATGACAGAATAGTGTTCTCTTTCCCACCGAGCGATTTGATCAACTCTTTGACGTCATGGAGAGACTCTGTCACGAACATCGCCTTTGTCGACTCGGGATAGCCCATTCCCGCTATGATACCAGAAGCGATGGCAATGACATTTTTCAACGCTCCACACAATTCGACACCAATTAAATCATCAGTAGTGCGCAGTTTCAAAGAATCGTTTTGTAAAGCCGCCTTAATCAATTTCTCTGTTTTAGCATTAGTCGTCGCAAGAGTTAGACCGATTGGAGCAAAACTGGCAATGTCACTCGCAAACGATGGTCCAGATATGACGGCAATATTCGCACTTTTGATATAGCGCATCAAAATATCAGAGACAAAGGAACAAGTCTCCTGTTCAATTCCTTTTGACGCTATACAAATGTGTTGAGAAGGATCGATACATGTTTTTAGTTCACTACTGACAGAGTCGACATATTTAGCAGGCACAGCAATGACAATTAGATCAGCATTAGTAACTGCTTCTTTCATACTCATCGTAATCACACTATTTTTAGGTATCTCAACTCCTGGTAAAACGATACTATTTTCTCTTTCTCGTTCTAGCATTTGGGCTTCTTTTTCTATTTTGGTCCAAAAAGTTATGTCACAATCATTTTTATCAAACATCAAGGAAAGAGCAACAGCGTATGCTCCTGTTCCCAATATGGTCACTTTCAAATTATCACCTCTATCATAAATCAAAGATATCATATCTGAGGCAAAAGATAAAGAAAAAATATGATAATCGCATCATATTCAACTCTTCATCATAGCTTTCAATTTTTTGATCGTCTTTTTCTCAATGCGCGATATGTATGATTGACTGATGCCCAAGAGTTCAGCGACATCTTTTTGAGTCATCTCTTCTCTATCACCCAATCCATAGCGCAAGACCATTATTTCTTTATCACGCGGTGGCAATTTATTTATTTCGTCCAAAACAATTTTTCGTTCATACTCATCTTCTAATGGTCGTGTCACAATGTTGGAATCGGTACCCAAAACATCTTCTAAGTGTAATTCATTGCCCTCTCCATCAAAACTCAATGAGTCTTCAAAACTGACTTCCGTCTTCACTTTTTTGTTTTTGCGAAGATACATCAATATTTCATTGTCGATACAGCGGGAAGCATAAGTGGCCAATTTTATATTTTTATCCATACTATAAGTCTTAATGCCTTTGATCAATCCAATCGTCCCAATGCTGACCAAATCTTCTAAATCAACTTTCGTATTTTCATATTTTTTAGCCAAGAAGACGACTAATCGCAAATTGTGTTCTATCAACTTATCTCTAGCCATCAAATCGCCATCACTAGCCATGACTAAATAGAATTCCTCTGCTTCTTTGCTCAGAGGTTCTGGCAATTTATCAGTTGCCCCAACATAAAAAAAACAATTATATCTATCCAATAATTCAATAACTAATAAAATAATACTTATCATTCTTTCCCTCCAATATATTCATTATTCAAGATGATATCAACACCATCCATTTTGATCTTATCTCGCATGAAACCGATTAGACTTTTTCGATAGACCTTGCCATCGACAATCATTTTATCAACCTTGATACATTTCATCAGTCCATCACCACTTGCCGTCTCATAGGGAACAAAAATAATATCCTCATACTCATAATCAAAATCATCGATATCTATCAAACTTATGGGCCTTTTTTGATATGGATCGACTAGATGATTACCACTATCGACATATCCTATATAATTGTATTTATTCTTCTTGTATTCTATTTCAACATTTAAATAATTATTATAGTTGTTTCGCATCTTCTTCATCTCTTTTAAATAAAAATATAGAATGGCCAAACTGATGATTAAGACAAAAATGATATTATCGAGTGATAACTCTAAATCGAAAAGGTATAATCCCCCTCCTAAGATGATACTAGTAACATATAAATAGCCCAAATTATTGATGAAATATTTGAAATTTTGATAAGAAAAAGTCACTAAGATCATCAAAATGCTGAATAGGAATTTACCTATGAACAAAAGTAGTGCATTTAATTTTATAAATAATAAGACGATGGTCAAACCACCTACTACACTACCCAAAAATATTCTCTTCAATGAGACATTTCTTTTCAATATCAAAGAAGTCGTGAGAAGAATAAAAAAATCTAAATAGACATTCAATAAAAAAACTAAATCGATGTATACTTTCATTTCACCACCATTTAAAGTATATATTTACTCAAAATAAAAAATTGTCGAAATCTATTCTTTCAACAATTTTTCTAAAGAGACTATTTTATAATTGTTTTGTCTTATGTAATTGATGATATATTTCAATTCTTCAACGATTTGAGCATTGTTTTCCAAGCTGATGATTGAACCATTTTGAATTTTATCCTTTAATTCATAATAAGGAAATTTATCAGTGTTGACACTGGGAATGATGGTGTGCAATTTTTTACTGGCACAAGCTTTTAAAAGATCATTATTGAGATTATCACTATAACAATAAGAAAGGCTTTGATTGACGTAACTCTTTAAAACTTGATTGATCTCATTGATCGATGAAGATAAATTTTCAGAATTATGAGATAAATATTCAATTTTTTGATTATTCAAATATAATAATTTAATCATATCTTGATTGTTTTTAAGAAAGATGTCATCGACAAAAAAAGTGCCAGTGACGCCCTTTTCATGTAATATTTCAACTATTTCTTCTAAGTAATTGGCATTTTCAATTTTAAAAATTAGACTGACATTATTAGAACGAGAATTGCCAAAAGAAATATATTTATCATAATAATTGTTTAGAGATAAATTGGGCGATACCTCTTCAATCACTAAGAGATTGTCATCAAACTTTCCATATTTTTTCATGATTTGATAACTCTTATCGATGTTGATTTTAAAACCGCTGATGCCAGGAACGATCTTCTCTTCATCAATATTGGCATCGATTGCTGGTACTTCATATAAAAGTTTATTATTTTCGATATCGTGCATGATGGGATCTAAATGTTTGATCGAGTCAATCATGACTGAAGTTATATAAAAAGAAAAAAGAGATAACAAGACAAAAAAGAAAAGTGGGAATAAATTTTTAAACATATACTTCACCACTTAATTATATGATAACTACATTTCTCTTTTTCCTATCCTTTTAACTTTTTGGTCTCTTTCTCTTTTAGAACAATTTAAACCATCGACTAGTCCGTTAAGATAAGCACGATTTTTAGGAGATACATCTTGGATCACATCATTAATTCTTTGCAATATAGCACATGGGATAATCTTAAAAATGCGACTCTTATCAGCATTTATTTGGGCATCGATCAAATCTTCTCTCATCGAATTGAAAAAGATATCAATATTTTCTAAATAAGACTGATATGTCGAATTGGTATCGACGATGATGGGAGCATATTTATCCGCAAAAATATATTGTTTTTTAGACCAACGCGCTTGTGTAGACTCGATTGATAACTTTTCAGTAACGCCTTCATTATAATTTAAAAATTTTACTTCCTCTTTTTTATCCACATCATCCTTCAATTTATTGCGACGCTCACTTTTATGTAAGTCGATGACATATTCAGAAACACCCGTCTTACACGATAGTAATCCATCTTCCATCTCTTGCAAGCTAGTTTCAATGATGTGACGCAATTCATGATCGATAGTGACATCCAAATTGTTATAACACTCATTTAAAGCATCAATGACCACAATAAAGCGTTGATTATTGGCATCATAACCATTTTGTACATCAGGAAAACATTCTCCTAAGTTTTCACCACTGATGATGGCATCGATTAAATTCCAATCACCATTTACCTGACAATCATTGAGTACACACATTTGAGCCATTTGACTGAATAAATCTGTTTCACATTGATGCTTGATTGCCAACACCTCGTCTAAATAATCTTGTGATGGCAAAAAGGATTGAAGCGCAGCCAACTGATACCAATCACAACACAATTTATGCCAGTCAAAATATTTAGTATCAACCCCAACAGATCTCAAATATTTTAATCTTTGCTCAACGATTTCTTTTTTTGTTCCTAAACTCGTGTTATCATCCATCAATTGATCAGTATAGGACTTTTTAAAATAGTCGATCAAACCACCTGTGGCAAAAGCAAAAACGATATCCCTATCCTTCAGTTTATCCTCATCAAAATAAATGTCATAACAATCCAAATTGCGCAAATCGCATTCTTGATCATCTTCTAGTTTTTGTCTATCACTTTCACTCAGATAATCTTTGATCAAATTGAAAAATCTTTTTTGAAAAATTGGTACTAAATCATTCATATCGCCATCAATTTTTTTGGCAAATTGATACAATTCATCATAATCGATGTCGTTGTATTGTTTTAACTTGGATTTAAATATCTGTAACAATTCCTTTATAATTTTATAATACTTGTCGTAATCATCAGCACACATATAAGTATTGGTATCCGTTTTTGCATCCTTAAAACGAAAAAACTCTAATACCTTCATACGTTCTTGAACGATGAAATCTTCTGCATCTAAAAAATTATATTTTTCATCAAAAGCCAAAAGTCCTTTTGGCGTATTTATATCACCAAAGAGTGTCTCGATGAACAATGACAACTTTTCATCTCTAATCTGCATCTTATCATCTACAAGAGTTATCTTAGAAATATCAAGTCCGATTTCGGAACAAGTGTCTAAAACTGCCTTCATATAGTCATCCACTTCTTTGCGATCTAAATACTTAGTGATGTTATACGGATTGGCATAGATACAGAATTTGACTTTTTCTAAAGTACTTGTTATGTGTTCACGATACTTTTCCCCATATTGGGAGACATAAGATTCAATCAAGATGGGAAAACTATCTCTTATTCTTTTTTCATAGTCTATAAATTTCATACCATTACCCCTATACCACTAAATATTATAGATGAAAAGTTCAAAACTAGCGCTAGTGTCATTACCAGTCTTCATAGCTATTTCGATATCATCCAAGTCACTTATCTTTTGTAAAACATCCCTAGTTGAGTAATTATAACTCTTCTCCATAGCCTTTCGAAAACGATATGGATGAATACCTAGTAGTGCTGCCACTCCATCATAATTGTTGTGATGTTCTTTTAATAAAATTTTGCCATTATAAATCATTCTAAATTGATCAGTTAACAAGTTCAATATCCTATTTAAATCGATGCCATTATGAAGTAATTCATTGTATATATCAATAGCTCTTTGTCGTTTGCGCATCATGATCGCATCGACTAAATCGTAGATATTATCACTAAAACTTTTGATGACTACTCGATCGATATCCTCTCTTTTAATCTCTTTGTCGTTTCCTTTATAATCTTTTAATTTTTCTAATTCATTCAAAATTTTTTCATTATCACCATTACAATAATTGATCAAATATTGAATGGTTTGACCATCAATTTTAAAATCGTCTAAATGACTCTTTAAAACTTTTTCAATATTGATGGCACCATCGACTATCACCGCATTATTTTTTAAGACTTTGACGACATTTTTTCGCTCATCCAATTTATCCGTTATTAAAATTAAAATATTTTCTTGACTGGGATTGTTTAAATATTTGATGAAGTCATCAAGTTTTTGATCGTTCGCATTTTTAGTTTTACCACCATTCAAAAAAGTACAATTTTCACAAACAACTATTTTGCGTGGCAATAAAAAATTATATGTATCTAACTCAGTGATGACTTGATCTATAGATGTCTCATTCAAATCATATCTTATCAAATCGTCTTTACTCAATTCATTCTTTTTTAAAATGGCATCGATATTTTCCTTGATGGATACATAATCACTAGATAATATTAAATAAATCGTTTTCATAGTCCACCCACTTTTTAGACTATTATAACAGATTTATCTATTTTAGCAATAAAAAACTCTTAGTTACTAAGAGTTTGATATTCTTTTAAGAGAGTTTGAAACTTGGTATCAATTTTCGTTTTCTCTTGTTCTTCTAGTTGGTACCATCCCTTTCTAAACATGACGTCATATACCTTTCTTTGAAGCATCATCAAGTTAGAAAAAGATTCATAGTAACAATCGAAGAGAAACTTATTGCTCGCTTCTGTCATCGCAATGACATAATTTTTGACCATATCTTTCAAAGTTGTCAAAAGACAAGTGATATAATCTTTCTCATTCAGAGCTAGTCCTTCTGGCACTTCTACTTTGGGATTAGAAATTTTATTATTCATTACTTGGTCCTCGGCTTTCCAATATTTTTAAAATATTATTCAAATTGTTGTCAAATGCTTGAACAGATTCATCAAAGACCATCTTCAGATCTTGATCAACAATGTTCTTCTCATCGTTCGTCGTTTTCTTATAAGCTCCATAATTCCATTCAAACATATCACTTAAATAGTCTAAATCTTTACCAGTTAAAATATTATTAGGTACTTCTTCATAATTCAATGGCATTTCATTATCTCCTTTCACTTATATAATGGACCAAAAATGATAATTTAAACAAAAAGATCACAGATTTTTATCCATGATCTTTAAATTGTAAAGTGTTCAATACATCGATCAAACTATCTCGCAATTTTTTATCAGTCGATTCATTCATCTCGATGATGTAGAAATTGTTTTTATATATCAAATATTCATTTTTATTAACAGCGTACTCATTGTTGCCAAAAGTAACTCTTCCATTACTATTCTTATATTTAGGGAGCCAATCATCACTCGCTACTTGTTCTATTTTTAGCTGAATGATACCATTTTTGACTAGACTAGTTCTATTCTTCTCTTCGAGAATGGAGAAATCTTTTTTATTAAAGATGAAATGATAATTTTGGGTGTCATATTGATAAGTGCTGTCGGCAATATTTTCTTCTTTGTTGATGACATTTGTAACACTGTCAAAGATGAATTCACTCTTTTGAAAAGAGACGTTTTCCATCAAAGAATCACTTTTAAAAGTCAAACGATATGTCGGTATTTCACCCATCGCATCCATTATTGCTTTCCAAAACTCTGTATTTTTATCATCATTTTCATCATAGGTGACATCACCAGTTAGATCTTTAATCGTCGTATCATAGGCCAAAACAGTTTTCAGATCGATATCGGTATACAGAGTATTCGTGTTTAAATCTTCGACTAAATAATAGACTGAGTATTCTATTTCGGTACCACTTTCGAGATTTATCTCGCTGATATTGGAATAGATTTTAATATTGTCATCTTGGTCATTATTAGTCGTAGTGCACACATAGCGTTTCTGTTGTGATTCAAAACTGCAAGTGGTCTTATGGCTGATATCGACATCAACAGCTTGAAAAGAACTTTTTTGACCGAATATTTCTTGTAATGACTTTTCAACTTTTTCCTCTTTGACATAAGTGATTATCGCTTGATCTTTAACCTCGTCCTCAGCGTCACTGATGGAATGGGAATATTCAAAATCATCGTCTTCTAGATTTTTTATCGCCAACAAAAGGCGCATCTCATCACTCATATTTTCATATGTCAGTTCGCCATTGACAAATGGCAAAGAATATTGATAGGAATGATCACCATTCATAGTTATTCTTTGATACGCCCTATCCGCTAAATGGCGAAGACTCATGAAAGAGTTAAAAATGGAATAACTGAATAGAGCGACAAAGCTAGAGATGAAGATGACAACGATGACTTTGGCCAAATCGTCGTGCTTATCATAGATGTATTTTCCTTCTCTAATGGCCACGACATCGGCCATCTTTTTCTTGCGGAGAAGAAAGAGAGCCAACAAGACATAAATGGCGGCAAAAAGAGCACTCGCCCAACTGTAATTAGAAATACTTTCAGCGTATTGAACAATCGTATCGACTATTTCATCAGTTACAAAAAAGGTTGGAATGCTGATGACTAAATCATATATTCCATGAAGAAGGACCGTCGTCCAAACAGAGCCACTACGCAAATAGATCGATGCCAAATAGATGCCTATGAATGTCGCCGCAATCATTTGAATCAAAACGCCTTGCCAAGAAGCACCAGTCAAAATATTGACAAAATGAATTAGCCCAAAGAAGGTACTGGATAAGATTACTGACTTCCATATTCCTCTTCGATCATTGCCGAACTTTTCAATCAAAATGTTCAAAACCATGCCGCGGATTAAAAATTCTTCAAAGAAACCGACGGCCAAATAAAATATGATAGTTATCACTATTTCATCAATGGTAATTAAAGCATTACCTGAAGCGATATTGACCGACAATAGACCAACCGCTAAATAGATGATGAAAATAATGAATGGCAAACTAACCATTAAAGCATCTTGAATCGCCCCATTATTCTGATAAACGATCTTTTTCTTTCGAGAGAGCATGATGAGACCAAAGATGAATACGGAGGCAATCAACTCCCCCAACATATCAAAACCATAGAGAGAATCGCCCAAGTATTCCAAAACACTCGATGACTGCAGAAAACTCATACCACTAATTATGATGGTAAACGAAGCGAACAACGGATGGCGTTTGATGATTTTCGCCAAGGAAATTTTTTCTTTGTCACACGGTAATAAAGAGACGACTAAAGAGATGATACCAATTAGATAAAGGGGAATATTGATACTGATAAAACTGTCAATGGCAAAGAAGACACTCAAAAAGTAAAAAGACACTTTTTCTTCAAAAAACTTCAATAAAATGAAAGGTGCTAAAGCATTGACAACAGCTAATATAAAATATATTATTCCCGTTATCGAAGTGCCAGACGCTATCTCACTACCAAAATAAAAACAGAATGCGATAGTGTTTAAAATAGAAATGATCATCAAAAAATTCTTTTTAAAATGATAACTCATATTCATATTTATTCCTCCATACTATAAAATACCACATAATGATACATTTATATATAAATTTGAAAAAAAGAAAATGTCTAATTGACATTTCCTAGTTTTTATCATTTGCAATCATCTTGCGTATATTGGCAAATATTTCCTCTATATACTCATCTGTTTTTCCGCCACCTTGAGCAAATGTTGCTGAACCGCCACCATTGCCTAGCGATTGAACGGAAGCACTCTTGACGACCATTCCAGCATTGATGGAAGAATTGCTGCGACAAATGAAATTGACGTTTCCATTGTCATTATTGACTAACAAGACAAAAGCATTAGCGTTTTCATTGGCCAATTTGTCAGCAATCGATTTTAAAGCAGCAACATCGAAATTTTCTGTCACGTGCAAAATGACGGTGACACCATTTATCATTTCTTTATCACTTTCAAAAGCGCTCAAATCGCTGACGATGTCTTGCGTTTTTAATTGTTGATATTCTTTTTCAAGTTTTTTGACTTCGTTTTGGATGTATTCCAATTGATTGCGATTATAGATGATAGCACTATAAGAGTTCATAGGAACTTGATCGAGCACGATGTCAAACTCTAAATCTTTTCCCAAATCTTTGGCCATTTTCAATATTGACTTAGCTTTGTCCAACTGCTTTTTGATCTCGCTAACGTAACTATTGACAGCTTGACGAATGCTCTCTTCGATCAATTCACCAGTGACCGCTTCAATACGATAGAGGTTACTACCTTTAGATTCCAATTTTAAAATGGCTAAAGAACCGATTTCCCTCGTATTTTTGACATGAGTACCACCACACAATTCGAGTGAATCACCAATTTTAACGACGCGAACTATGTCTTTATACTTTTCCGTAAATAGAGCCATAGCTCCTCTTTTCTTCGCTTCCTCAAGGGGCATAGTCTCAATCACGCTATCACTATTTAATTGAATGCGCTCATTAGCCCTCTGTTCAATTTTTATTATATCCTCGTCACTAATCTTACCAGTAAAAGTGAAGTCAAAGCGCAAACGTTCACTATCGACATAACTGCCAGCTTGATGGACGTTTTCTGACAAAACTTCTTGTAAAGTCTTTTGCAAAATATGAATAGAACTGTGATTACATGCCGTTCTTTCACGATCTTGTTCGATGATTTTTATTTCGCATTCATCACCCAATTTTATCTTTCCCTCAACCAATTCGATTTTGTGGAGATGTTGGCCATTAGGTGCTTTGACGACATCAATGACCTTGGCTTTGAAGTGATCATTTTTCATAGCCCCTCGGTCGGCAACTTGACCACCACTCGTCGCATAAAAGCAAGTTTTATCCAAAACGACATAACCGTCGCTAGACAATTCATCGACAAAGTGACCATCACTGATTAGACCGATTACTTTGCTGTCCATCTCATAGACATCATAAACGAATTCACTTTTATCTTTAAAATTTAATAATTCATCATTTTGAATATTCATACTAGATTCTTGATGATAAGTGTCTTTCGAAATCTTTTTCTGTTCTTCCATGTATTTTTCAAATTCATCACGATCAGTCGTCATATTGGCTTCTTCCAAATATTCCAAAGTCAACTCAAAAGGAAATCCATATGTATCATACAATTTGAACACATCATAACCACTTACAGTATTATCAATGCTCTCCTCGATCAATTGAGCTAGGCGTCTCTCTCCGGAAGCAAGTGTCTTATGAAACAATTCTTCTTCTTGGAGAACGAGAGCTTTGACATTGCCCATAGTGTTCTCTAATTCGGGATAACTATCTTTCATAATAGTGACAACTGTATCGACCAATTTGTAGAGGAATGGTTCATTCAATCCCAATTTTTTTCCCATTCGCACACTTCTTCTGAGTAGACGACGCAAGACATAACCACGTCCAGTATTTTCAAAAACAGCTCCGTCTGACAAAGCCATCGTGACAGCACGGATGTGATCAGCTATGACCTTGAATGGCATCTCGCCATCATATGGTTTAGAACTCAAATCGGCAATTTTTTGAATGATGGGTACGAACAAGTCAGTATCGAAAGTCGAATCAACATCTTGGAATATACAACACCAACGCTCAAGTCCTGCACCTGTATCAATATTTTTATTGGGAAGTTCAGGATACTCTTCTCTTTTCAAACCAGCTTTAGAATTGTACTGACTGAAGACATTATTCCAAATTTCGATATAGCGCTCTTGTTCTTCATCGTTTTTAAACTTTTCTAAGGCGTCACCATTTGGATCATATGATTCACCACGATCATAAAAGATTTCTGAATCGGGACCACAAGGTCCTTCACCAATTTCCCAAAAATTACCTTCTAATCTTATGACATGAGTTGGATCCAATCCCAATTCAATCCATTTGTCGTAAGCCGTTTCATCATCTTTATAAACAGTTACATAAATTTTTTCTTTAGGAATATCTGCCCATTTTTCACTAGTCAAGAATTCGTATGCAAACTCTAAAGCATCTTCTTTGAAATAGTCACCAATGGAAAAATTGCCCATCATCTCAAAAAATGTTTGATGTCTCTTCGTCACACCGACGTTATCGATATCTGTCGTCCTAATACATTTCTGAATGGACGCAATGCGCTTATTCTCAGGTACGACAGTTCCATCAAAATATTTCTTCAAAGGTGTCACACCAGCATTGATGAATAAGAGACTATCATCGTCATAGGGAACAAGAGAAGCACTTTCCAAGACATTATGTCCTTTACTTCTAAAGAAATCGAGCCATAAATTTCTAATTTCTGTACTACTCAATTTTTTCATAATTACTTTTTCCTTTCTTCAACTAATTTCATGATCTCTGCTGTCACTTCGTCAATGGTCATATCAGAAGAGTCTAATAAAATGGCATCTTCCACTTGAACGAGTGGTGAGTTTTGACGCGTCGTATCTTGAAGGTCACGCTTTTTAATATTCTCTAAAATTTCTTCGTATGAACAAGATATGTTCTTTTCACAGTTTTCGAGATAACGTCTTTGCGCACGAACTTCTGGACTGGCCGTCAAAAATATTTTCAATTCAGCATTTGGCAAGACGACACTACCAATATCTCTTCCATCCATGACGACATCAGTTTTTTCAGCCAGTTTTCTTTGGAGTGAAACCATTTTCTCACGAACTCTAGCGTACTTACAAGTCGTTGAAGCAGCCCAACTGACCTGTTCTGTTCTGATGTCATCACTGACATTGCAGCCATTTAAAATGACTTGTTGATTACCATTGTCATAAATAATTTCAACTTCAATGTCATCGATGTAATCATTAATTTTTTCTTCATCTTCAATGTCAATATTTTTTTGTAAACAAAACAGACCAATGGCGCGATACATGGCTCCTGTATCAACATATACAATATTCAATCGTTTAGCTAATAATTTAGCAATAGTACTTTTACCAGCACCAGCTGGTCCATCAATAGCAATTTTAAAACTCATATAAATCCTCCTAAAAATAAAGAGACCAAAACGTAGGAGTGTCAAAGACACGGTACCATCCTACTCTGGTCTCGATTGAATAACGGAAATTTCCGATGATGCTCAAAAGTAGCTTTCTGATCAAAATTTTACTCTGTTTCACCAAACCAGAGCTCTCTATGAAAATTTTATGAATCATACTCATCTTTTTCAACGCATCTTAATCATTTTCTTCAAAGTCAAACAAATCGTATTTCTTTATGAAGAAATTAGCAATTATCTTGCAACAAGAAATGATTGGTGTTGCAAATAACATACCAAGTATACCAAAAAAATGACCAAATAGCAATAAGCCAATGATGATCGTAACTGGATGTAACTTCATCGTCTTGCTCATAATCGTCGGTGTCAACAAATAACTTTCCAATCCTTGACAGACCAACACCGAAATCAAAACACCAATTCCGACACGTGGCGAAATGGTAAAAGCAACGACGACGGCAGGAATGCCACCGATGTATGGACCTAGATATGGAATGATATTAGTCACGGCACAGAAAAGACCGAATACCAATGGCGCTTTCATACCAGCAATTGACATACCGATACTTTGACAAATGAACAATAAGAACATGACTATCAATGTTCCATAGACATATTTGCGCAATTGGAGATTTAGAGTATCTGCCAAATTGCTCACTTCTTCATGATGTTTTTTAGGAACGAATTTAGACAATTGTTTTCTAACTCCTTTAAAATCGAGTAACATGTAGAAACCGATTAAGAAACCGATGATGACGTTCAAACCACCACTGATGAGATTCTTGACAAAGGAGATGATGGTCGTTGGCGCATCAATAGTGATGGAATTGAAGATCTCAAATATATTGTTTTTAATAACTTCATAATCGAGATTATAACTATTAGATATCTTAATTATGAACGTATCTATTTCTTCGGTCAAACTCTTAATCGTACTAGGAGCTGAAGCGATTATTTCATTGACTTGATCAGCAAGTGAAGGTATCAATAAATTTACTATTAAAACGATTACGGCAATCAGAACGATGTAAATAAACGTTGCCCCTATTCCTCTTTTGACACCTTTGTTCTGTAAAAAGGTGACGATTGGATCGAGGAGCCAAGCCAAAATGACACCGATGAAGAATGGTGACAAAATGCCTAAGATATCACCCAATATATTTATCAGTTTTAACTCTTTGCTCATATGTGTAATCAAAACGACTAGAGCTACGATACTTATTCCAAAAATCAATTTGACGAAATTACGTGAAAATCTGATCAGTTCATTCAAGACTTCATAATCAATTTTTTCAGAATTATGTTTTCTGCCAAACATATAATCACCCACCTATTTTTATCATAACATAATTATGTCAAATGTGTTCCAATATATTACAGTATTTGACACATTTTATCAGCATGTCGACATAAAAAATATCAAGAGCCTAACTCTTGATATTCATTACATCATATTTTCATTCATTTCTTCTACTCTATTAGCCATTTTGTCTACATACTTTTTAATATCTCTCTTATAATCAGGATTATATTTTTTATATAACCAGAATCCACCATAGCCCATGGCTCCAAGAGCTAGAATTTTCATCATTTTATTCACAAAAATCCTTCTTTCTAAAAATATGATTGGTATATACCACTAATATTATGAATAAAATAATTTTTTTTATACGACGTTATACATTTTTTTCAATCTGACGCTTTCATCACGACCATAAATGGAAGTTATCACTTCAGAATCATCCGTCAAGTTGAAATATATTTCCTCATCTTCAACGCGCAATTCATCATCACTACTAGAATCTTCTAATATTAATGAATAAAGATAGATCTTGTGATCAGCGATGCGATATTTGCCATAATAAAAAGCTTTTTTATAACAATTGCCAACATAGAAAATAGCCCGATAATCACTGGTCAAAGCAAGCGTTATAGATTCGCTGCACTCATCATTTTCTTCACTATAGTTATAAATTCCAATATAGGGATAATTATCTAATGACTCATCGGGATGAATCTTGTTCGAATCTTCCCTTTCGACGTTTTGACTATCGTGAGGAAGATCATAATATTTTTTAAACATCACTATTTCTACAATTGCTATTACTACAAGAACGATGGAAAATATCACCAATAAAACATTTATTTTTTTTCGTTTATTTTTCATCGCAATCACCACTTTCCTTCATCACTTTGATCAACTTTTCGCGAATAGATGTCTTTCTTATATCGATATCATCATTTAAAGCCGCTCTTTTTAAAGCGTTCAAATCACCGATGACATATAATTCTCTTTTAGCTCGTGTCACTCCCGTATAATACAATTTGCGATATAACATTTTGCCATAGTCATTGACCACTGGTAAAACGACCGTTTTGAATTCGCTTCCTTGAGATTTATGGACGCTGATCGCATATCCATGCATGAACTTGTTATAATTAGCTGGTGTATAGCGCACGTAATTGCCATCAAAATTGACAATTATTTCCTTTTTTTCAATGCTGTCAATAATACCGATATCGCCATTGAAGACATTATCTTCTGGCATATTCGACAATTGCAAAATCTTATCTTCTTCACGATAGATCACATCGCCAACTCTAATTTCTTTTTTTAATGGCGATGCTGGATTAAATATCTCTTGGGCTAATTTATTAATATTATCGATACCATTCTTAGTCTTATACATGGGAACTAAAATTTGAAAATCTTTATAATCGCTATTATGATAACTATTACATATTTTTTTAATCTCTTCCAAGACCAAATCTGACTCGACTTCTCTTGATAAGAGATCAGAACCAGCGTTGAACAAATGGCGATTGATCAAACCATTGTTAATGTCATAGGCCAAACTGATGATGTTGGAATCACTGGCTTGGCGATAGAGGCCGCTCAACTCGACGAGATTGATTTTTTTGCTCTCGATCAGATCCTTTAAGACTTGGCCTGGACCAACACTTGGCAGCTGGTTATAATCACCGACAACAATTATTTTCGTATTGCTTTGTAAGCCTCTCAACAGAGCCGCAAATAGTGAAACATCGATCATGCTGCCCTCATCGATGATGACCAAATTGACCAAACTTTTATTGTGTTCATTTATTTGGAAATGATCACTCTCTTTATTCCATTTTAAAAAGCGATGAATGGTATAAGCTTGTAATCCCACGGTTTCTGTAAGGCGTTTCGCAGCTCGTCCTGTCGGTGCAAGAAGAGCTATTTCATCTTTCAAGTTTTGACGACCAATGCCTTCAATTTCATCATACAGATCGACAATGGCTTTGACGATTGTCGTCTTTCCCGTTCCCGGTCCACCAGTTATTACCAAAAAGTGTTTTTGTTGCGAATATTTAATAGCTAAACGCTGTTCATCATTATATTCTATTTCCAAGTATTTTTCTAATTCGCCAATCATGATATCCAACTTTTGCGGATTGGCATCTTTTAGACTCATCAAATATTTGACGCGATTGACGATTAACATCTCATCTTCATATATCGCTTTCAAGTAATATCTATTTTCTTCTTTGACAATTTTTAGATCAACTAATAGGGCTTGAACATTCTTTTTAAAGACTTCCTCTTCCATTCTATAATTGAGGAAACGACAAGTGTAATAATATATATCTTCCAATGATAAATAACAATGTCCCATCGCATTACAAACTTCATTTAAGACATAGATGATTGAAGCTTTGATTCGCCTTTCATCATCGAACTGATAAGCATTTTTTAAAGCGATGGAATCGATTTTCTTGAAGGATATCTCTTTGATGTCTTCATATATCTCATAGATATCTCGATCAATTATTTCTAAAGTCCTATTTTTATACTTATTATATATTAACATACTCTCGCGCGTTGCAAATCCAAAATCGTTTAGAGCGACAATTATTTTATAACTCGCTTGATATTCTTCAAGAGTATCGTGTAATATGGAAATATCTTTCGGTTTTATGCCCTTGATCAACAACAAGTTATCTGGATTGTCCATGATGATATTTAAAGTATCTTTGCCCAAAAAATCAACGATCTTTTGAGCCTTTCTTTCACCGATGCCATGAAACAATCCACTGGATAGGAATTCCACGATAGCATCTTTTTCTTCGGGCATGCATCTTTCATAACTATCGACTAAAAACTGTTCGCCATACTTGGAGTGAACCACGAATTGACCATTTAAAATGTAAGTATCATTTTCATTTATTTCGTGAAAATAGCCAGTAAAAGTAATGGTCTCTCCTATCAAACTCTGATTCTCTTCATCAGCATCTTTGATCTTGAAAAGACCGACTAAATAACCATTATCTCCTTGAAATAAACTTCTTTTGTAGTTTCCTTTAATAAATGATTGCACACTATCAACTCCAAACTTCTTTAATTCTAACGCAAAAAGAATAAAATTACAATCGAACAACGATAGGAATAAACTATAGTTGTGTCATTTTTAAAAATTCTAAATAAACTATATTAGTAATAGTAAAGGAGGTCAGGCTATGTATTATTATGGTGGAGGATCAACGTGTTGTGGAAACAATAGTTATCCATTTTATCCATACTATCCAATGCAATATCAAAACAATAATTCATCATATTATGCCATTATTTTAGTACTATTTATCTTATTAGTAATTGTCATTGGATCTAGATTTGCAAGATAACAATCCTATTGAGAAGTAGTTTTACTACTTCTTTTTTTGAGTCAATATTATTTCTTTATCTAAACTTTTATGTTACAATGTTATTTGTGGTGATTATCATGCTAAAAGATAAAGATATTTTAGATGAAAAGAATAAAATTCTTCATACGAAAAGCAAAGATGTAATCTTTCCGATGGATGAAAAAGATAAAAAGATCATTGATGAGATGATTGAACATTTGACTCTTAGCCAGATACCAGAAGAGAGTGAAAAATACAACTTGCGACCTGGAATGGGAATGGCAGCTATTCAACTAGGAATAGCTAAACGCTATTTCGTCGTCGTCTATGAGTATGAAGAAGGTAAATTTGAAAATTATGTCATCGTCAATCCCAAAATTGTCAGTTCCTCTAGTGAGATGATTTACGTCGAAGAAGGAGAAGGATGTCTGAGCGTCAATCGCCCGGTTGAAGGAATTGTTCCAAGGCATGCGAGAATCACAATGGAAGGATATAATACTGATGGCGAACCGGTCAAATTTCGCGTTCGTGAAGAATTAGCGGTAGCCTTCCAACATGAATATGACCATTTGGATGGCATATTGTTCACTGACAAAATAGATAAAAATAATCCTTTTAAAGGAAAGGAAAAATATCGAGCAATATAAAAGAGACATATGTCTCTTTTTTTGAATTATATAATGGATTTTAGCACTACTTTTTTTCTTCCTCGGTTTGAGTTTCTTCTTTTTCTTCTGGAACGTAGTACTCTTCAAAAGTCAACTTCAATTTCATATCGTCTTTTATTGGAGTATCCTTTTTAATGCTCTGTTTTTTCACATAACCATTGCCAACCAATTCATAGTCGATACCTAAATAAGATAGAATCGTCTTAGCTTCGTTTAAACTGCAATCTTTAAAGTTAGGCATTTTAATATTCTTTTTATCATTGGTGACTAGAATGACCATATCTTTTTTCGTCAAAACCATATTCTCTTTTGGATATTGTTCAATTATTTTATCGCCATCACCAATGACGATCGTCTTCAAACCGAAATCATTTAATACCTTTTGGACATCGGCCGTCTTTTTATTTATGAAACTCTCAACTTCATAAGTAGGAACGGCATCCGTTTTATTATTTTTTCCTTTATATATTCCATAATAACTACTGATATTTTTAATTATCTCTTTGAAAACGGTGGACATCGGTCTAACGTTGAATCCGGTTCCATCATATGGTTTTTTGGCAGCCATGTATAAGATTATCTGAGGATTGTCCTTAGGAAACATTCCAGCAATTCCCTTGATGACTTCACCAGTATTATATCCAGTACTAGATGCAACCTGGGCTGAACCGGTTTTGATGATGACATCATAACCTTTCATATAATAAGGATAACCAGTACAAGTGCTGCTATTACCACTTATTACGCCTTCCATCAAATCCTTTATTTTATTTACAGTTTCAATCGATGCGACTTGATCTATTTCAGTTCGCTCACCTTGATAAGTGACTTCATTCTTTTGATTGACAACTTTGTCAACATAATAAGGTTGTAATAACATGCCATTATTGGCAATCGAAGTCAAAGCTTTGACGTTTTGAATTGGCGTGGTCGTAATTCCTTGACCAAAACCGGCATTATAATACTCTGTTTCATAATTGAAAGCCACTTTTCCACTCGATTCGTTTGGCAGTTCTATTCCTGTTGGCAAACCGAAGCCCAATTTGTTGAAATATGATTTTAAAATGCTCTGATTGATATTGTTGCGAAGAAGAGAAATAATACCAGTATTACTAGATAGAGTGAAACCGCGATCATACGTTATTCTTCCCCATCCATGACGATCCCAGTCACCTATTTCTGTACCATCTTGTGTGACAAAAGTACCGGACTTATAACGATCATTTCCATCATATTTGCTGTTTTCCATCGTTGCCATATAAGTAAAAGTCTTCATCGTCGAACCTGGTTCAAAGGGATATGCGACATTGTAATCGAGATAATTGGTCATATTGCGCTTATTTGGATCAAAGGAAGGATTAGAAGCTGATCCTAGAATGGCTCCCGTCTTGGCATTGGCAATCAAAATAGTATACCATTCCCACTTATACTTTTTCTGTTGTGCATTTTTTAGGGCTTGTTCCAAAAACAGTTGAACATTGGCATCGATACTCAAATACACGTCTTGCCCATCGATTGCTTCGACCGTGATTTCTTTGGTATCAGCTATTTTATAACCATTGCGATCGCGCTGATAAAAAGTATAACCATTGGTACCGCGCAAAATCTCATCATAAGATTTTTCAATGCCCATTTCCCCAACTAGCGTGGTTATTTCGTTACCATTTTCATCAACAATTGTCTTCTCTTTGGCATAACCCAAAGTATATGATAAAAAATCACCATAAGGGTAATAACGCTTTTGAGTAGCGATAAAACCGATTCCTGGCAAATTTAGACTCTCAATCTCTTCTTTCTGAAGTTCGGTCAAACCACGTCCAGCACTACCAAATTCGGTTTGATACACATCTTTTTTGGATAAATATCTGACAATTGTCTCATAATCCAAGTTGATGACTTTGGCAAGTTCAGTAGCCGTATAATCGATATCGACGACGTGTTGTGGTTTGGCAGGATTAGTAGTTCGATCTGGTGATAGAAAAGCTATTAGAGTATATGATGAGACAGTCTCCGCTAGTACATTGCCATTGACGTCATAGATCGTTCCCCTCTTGGCCAACAAAGTCTTGGTCGTGCTATTACGATTTCTCGCAAAGGCTTGAATATCAATATCATCAATCGTCGAAGAAAGAGCTAATACTGATAATCTGGCAATCAGAGCAACAAAACAAAGAAGACCAATCATAATTAGCCATACTGGTAATTTTACCGTATTCGAATTAATTTTGGTCTTCTTTTTACTTTTCATCGTATCACTATCCTATTCTGAAGTATTGACTGACTTTATATTACTATTATTATACTTCAATCCTTCAGCATCTGCAACTTCCTGAATTTTTTCTAAGGAAGCAAGTTCACTTATTTTCATCGATAAGCTTTCATTAGTTCTCTCTTGACTAGTAACTTCACTTTTTAATCTTTCTACATCATAATTGATCTTTGATAAAGTAGCTTGTGAAAAGACGATGGCAAGTGGTGAAACTACTATTAAAAACAATGTAAATCCATACAAAAGCAACTCAAATTTAGTAAAGAAAAATCTTCTCTTAACAATTCTTGTCTTCTTCTTTTTCACAATGATCTATCTCCTTTTTATCCTATTCTTTCAATTATGCGCAATTTACTACTGCGGCTACGATTATTAGCCTCTAATTCTTCATCGCTAGGCACGATTACTTTACTATTTATCAAACGATATTTGGGAAGATACTCTAAAGGTATATCTGGTAATCCTTTAACTTTAGGATCGATTTCAGTCGCTTCCCTAAATATGTTTTTGACAATTCGATCTTCCAAGGAATGGAAAGTTATGACGACAAGTCTTCCGCCAACTTTCAATAGTGATAAACTTTCCATAATGGCCTCAGTCAATACATTTAATTCATCATTTACTTCAATTCTAATCGCTTGAAAAACTTTGCGAGCAGGATGTTTATCTCTCTTAGCCTTTTCAGGAATTGAACTTTTGATTATTTCAACTAGTTCTAATGTCGTTTCAATCTCTTTTTTCTCGCGATACTTGACAATGTTCTTGGCAATGCTACGAGCATACTTTTCCTCACCATATTTAAAAAAGATATCGGCAAGGGCTTTTTCTTCATACGTGTTAACTACTACTTTCGCAGATAACGCCTGTTTTTGATTCATGCGCATGTCAAGTGGTGCATCTTGATGGTAACTGAATCCACGGTCCTTATCATCCAATTGTGGTGATGAAACACCTAAATCGAACAATATACCATCTACTTCAAAAACATTTCTCTTCTCTAATTCATCTCTTATATTTACAAAATTAGTATTTATTATTTCAAAATTATTGCCAATGGTTGCTAATTTTTTTTCACTGTAGCGGATGGCATCACTATCTTGATCAATGGCGAAAAGACAACCCCTTCTTATTCGCTTTAAAATTTCGCTGGAATGACCAGCATATCCCAAAGTACAATCTACGTAGATACCGTCCTCTTTCAAATTAAGTCCTGTGATTGACTCATTCAACAATACACTGATATGCATATCAATCACCGATTTCCCAATTTGAATCAAATAAATCTTCTGCAATATCTGACAACTCAGCTTCATTCGAATTATAGAAATCGTTCCATCTCTTTAAGGACCAAATTTCTAGATGATCACCTACGCCGACTATGACGCACTCTTTTTGCAAATCGGCGTAAGCAATCAATGGAGAGGTAATATTGATTCGACCTTGTTTGTCAAATACTGTCGCAGTAGCACCGGATAGGAAAAAGCGTTTAAAATCACGTGCATTTTTCTTGGTGAATGGCAAACTGTTCAAACGAGAATAAATCTTTTCCCATTCCTTTTGGGGATAAACAAATAAACTGCCTTCAAACCCACGAGTGACGACGAATTCATCACCTAGATCATCACGAAACTTAGATGGTAAAGTAAGTCTTCCTTTTTCATCAATGTTATGATGGAACTCTCCCATGAGCATTTTGCATCCCCCACTTTTCACCACAATCAACCACTGCTAAGTATATAATACTATTTATTCCCCACTTTGTAAATAAACAAATAAAAAAAAAGACACACTTTACATAAATGTGTCTAATTATTTTTATATTTAATTATTTAACTAAATTGATTTAACTATACATATTATAAGCAGGATAATTGATGTAATAATATGTTTTTTCCTTATCTTTATTAGTAACTACGTAATAGTTATCATATAGGTATTCAATATCATCGGTTTTATTAATTGTTAGGATCAACTTTTTATTTGGTGAATATATTTTTTTATCCTTACCTTCTGCATTGACGGTTAATTCTCCACTTTCAGAAGTTAATGCATATATTTTGTCATTCTCCTCATCAGCAGCTTCCTTAACCTTTTTGTCCAACTCTTTATCAGTAACTATCTCTTGAGTATTATTATTATAATAATATCTCATGTCATCAAGATTATCATCAATAGTTCTAATGACTAAATTTTCTGTATCCAAATAACCTTCAACACTAACCGTATTTTCCTTGCCAAAATCTTTAGAAGCAACCAACTTTTTGCTTTGATTATATATATTAATCTTTGAACCTTGAATCAATACATAAACATAATTTTTGCTATAATTGTAATATTTTTGATAAATTTCATCTTCATAGCGATAATTTCCATCACTATCAATGATGAGATAAGAATCACCATATCCATATCTCATATGGTCATCTATCTTTGAAGCATCTTTATATGATATTATGATTTCATCTTCACCATTTATTATGCTAAAATTATTTTCGTTTGAACAACAAAGTCTTAAAGCAAAAGATCCAATATCAGCCATTTTCTCATTAAATGGAGCTACCACATTACCCTTGGTATCAATTATTCCCAATTTATGATCTTTTTGAACGACCAAGTAATTTTCATTAAGCTTTTGCATTTCTTCATATTTAAAATCAATAATTTTTTCTTCTTTGGCATTAATGACACCATATTTTCCATCTTTTAGAGCTATCATTTCATCATTATTGATTAACATCAAATCGTCATATTTGATATCAATTATCTTTTTTCCTTTATAATCTATAAGACCAGTTCCTTTTTTGTTGCCAGCAACAACTACGTATTTATTACTATTTCTACTCGTTATAGCATCTGAAGTAGTTAGTCTAGTACTATCACCAAGTACATGATATTCCTTGCTCTCGTCAACAGTTACAGTTTTACCAGTCGCATTATCATAAAAAACGACACCTTTTTTGCTGAGTTTATACGAATAATTTTCATTCAACAAATGATAAGAAGAACCACTCAACTCATAATTAGAACAAACGATTTTTCCTTTTCCACATAATTGGACATAATTGGGCAATTTTTTTACTTCTTCAAAAGAGCGAAAAGAAACATATAATTTTTTAGGAACTGTACTTTCTGGCTCTTTCTCATCTCCAGTAGTACTACCACTAGTGTCACCTTCTTCAGGATTATCTTCTGGAGGCTGTTCTGTGACCTCGTTACCATTATCATTTTCATTATTGTTCACATTGTTATCCATTTTTTTGTTTGACGCTACTGTGTGATAAACCAAGAAAGCAACCGCTAAGATAAAAACGATAATTATTACCAAATAAACGCCAATTTTTTTCTTTTTCTTTGGTTCTTCACCATTTTCATTAATACCATTATTTGATCCATTCATATTAAAATTATTTGTATCATTATTAATAGGATCAAATCCCATTGTGTTATTAACACCATACTGATCATTTGCGTTAAAAGTATCACTATTCGTGTTATACTGCCCGCTCATATTTAAATCATTATTGTTTGCATTATACTGATTACTCGCATTTAGACTATCATTGTTTGCTTTATACTGATTGTCCATATTTAAGCTATCATTGTTTGCATTATATTGATTGTTCCAATTATTCTCACCATTCATCTTTATCACCTATCTATAAGTCTATAGCATGGGTGTAATTAAGTAAAGTATTTCAACAATGTATATTAATTTTCTTTTACATTTTTTGACAAACTTCTATTTTAGTAAGGCTTTTGTATCGATGACATTTTTAATCATTGAAACAAACTCTTCAAGTGTCACTGTCGTGGTGTCCTGTTCACCATAAAGACGATATGTCACGCTATCAGTCGAAGCTTCTTTATCTCCCAACACAATGCTATATGGAATCTTCATCGTCTGACTCTCGCGCATGCGATAACCCAATTTTTCATTGCGATCATCTAGTTCTACTCTTATATTTTCCTTTTTCAATCGCTCAACTACTCTCTTGGCATAATCGCTATGTGCTTCGACATTGACAGGGATGACATTTACTTGAACAGGAGCTAACCACGTTGGGAAAGCACCAGCAAAGTGTTCAATTAAAATGCCGATGAAACGTTCGATTGAACCGAAGATGACGCGGTGCAACATGATGGGTCTCTGTTTAGTTCCATCTTGAGCAACATATGTCAAATCAAAACGTTCTGGCAAGTTCGCATCTAGTTGGATAGTACCACACTGCCAAATTCTTCCAAGTGAATCTTTGATATGGAAATCTAGTTTTGGACCATAAAAGGCTCCATCACCAGGATTGATTTTACAATCGTGACCAGCGCGATGACAAGCATCACTGAGGATCTTTTCACTCTTATTCCAAGACTCAATCGTTCCAATATATTTTTCTTCTGGTCTCGTTGACAATTCTATGTCGTAAGTTAGTCCAAAAATTGAATAAATGCGATCGATGAAAGCAATCAAGCGAATTATTTCTTCTTCAATTTGATCTTCTCGCATGAAGATGTGGGCATCATCCTGCGTAAAGGTGCGCACTCTGAATAAACCGTTCAAGGCTCCACTTGCCTCATGACGATGAACTTGACCTAACTCGCCACAGCGAATTGGTAAATCCTTATATGAGTGAAGACTATTTTTGTAGACCAACATACCACCAGGACAATTCATCGGTTTAATGGCAAATTCTTTTTCATCAATCGTAGAAGTGTACATGTTTTCACGATAGTTTTCCCAATGACCAGACACTTCCCAAAGTTCACGACTCAACATGATTGGTGTCTTGATGAACTCATATCCTTCTTTTGTATGTTCTTCATACCAAAAGTTTTCTAAAACGTTTCGCAAAATCATTCCTTTGGGCAAGAAGAATGGAAAACCAGGACCATATTCACTCATCATGAATAATCCTAATTCTTTTCCCAACTTTTTATGATCTCTTCGCTCTGCTTCTTCAAGCATGTGGAGATATTCGTTCAATTCATCTTCACTTTCAAAACAGATACCATAAATTCTTTGAAGCATCTTGTTATTAGAATCACCCTTCCAATAGGCACCACTGACTTTTAGAAGTTTAAAATATTTTAACTCTTTAGTCGTATCTACATGAGGACCACGACAGAGATCAGTAAAATCTCCTTGCGTATAACAAGAAATGATCTGTTTATTCTCATCCATTCTAGAAATTAAATCTATTTTATAAGGATCATTTTTAAAGAGTTCCAAAGCCTCTTCTTTAGATATCTCATGGCGAATGATTCTCTTACCATCTTTGGCACATTTTTTCATTTCTCTTTCAATTTTTTCTAAATCTTCTTCCTTGATAACTTCCTCGCCCAAATCAATATCGTAATAAAAGCCATTCTCAATGACAGGCCCTACCCAAAACAACGCATTGGGATATAAGTGTTTAACAGCTTGGGCAAGTAGATGTGCACATGAATGGTTCAACATTGCCAATCTTTCATCATCTTTTACATTAATCATTTTTCATTCCTTCTTTCTTATTATTTTTTATCTTCTCTACCAATTAAAAAACTCCTATTATATATAATATATAACAGGAGTGCGAACACGGTACCATCCATTTTTTAACTCAATTCATTTTAACGAGTCACCCCGGGAATCCCATTACGGTCCAGCTACAAGAAGAGTAACTATATGAGATTCATATTTGTTTCCACCAACCACAAACTCTCTATTAAAAATACTCATACAATCATATTTCTTGTCAACGCTTTTAACTATTCATATAATATCATATTTATTTTTTTTGTCAATATCATGAAAATTTATTTTTTAGCATTGATATATCGTTTGGTAAAATAATCAATCGTTTTCCTTTTTTCATTAATGTGACGACATCCCTCTTTCAATCTCTCCTCAAAATCATAAACTTTCTTATCATCGGGTGGCGTGTTGAAATAGAACATTTCCAAAGCTTCATTAGCTAAACAATCGGCAAAACGGCGGAGAGGACTGGTCAAATGACAATAGTGCGGAATACCAATTCCCATGTGTTTGATGTTTTGGTCAGTCGTATAAAAAGCTGTGGGATAAGTTCCCTTTAACAATTTGACGAAGACGTCATAATTCTCAGTAGTGGGATTTTCTTCAAAGAGATTGCTGAAGTAATCGATTTTTTCCAAATATTCACGACTCAACTCATGACCGCGATAAATGAAAGGAATTCCTTTCATAGCAGCATAATTAGCCACCGTTGAATTGGCGGCAATCATGGCATACTCAATGATTTTCTCGCCATTACCATTACCAATAATATTGGTACCACTCGTGTTCAACGTCTCCCGATTAGCAATGCGATATCGTTCATCCATGACGATTCTCTTACTCAAGACATCACATATCTCTTGGAGAATACCAATGGTCTGTTCTAAACGGGAATCACTGCTTCCTCTTTGAACCAACTCATTGAACTTTTCATAAGTGAGACTTTTATCGACTTTGGCAACAGTCTTTTCAAAGCGACAACTATCCATTAAAATTTCTCCGGTTGGCGTTATCTCTAGATAATAACTAGTTGCAAAACGATTCTTATTTTCCGTCAAAGACATATAATCTTTGGCATAATTTTCAGGGAACATCGAACTAGTTCTCTCCAGTGGTGAATATATCGAAGTAGTTCGACGATAAGCTTCATCATATAAAATGCTATTTTTATTCAAATAACCAAACGGATCAGAGATGTGCACTCCCAATAAATAGTTACCATTTTCTAATTTACAAGCTGATAGGCCATCGTCTATTTCTTCAGCTTCGTCACCATCGACCGTTATTATGTATTCATCTTCGATCAAGCGTCTCTTTTTATATTCGCGTTGTAAAGAGTCGATATCGAACCTTTTACTCTCGGATAGAATCGCTTCATTGAAATCGATCGTTATATCCGTTTTATAAGATAGATGTCCTAATGTCTCTTCTTTTTCTTTCCCCTCTAACTTATTTTTCAATTCATTAGCCCAAAAAATTAATTTATTTTTCTTTTCTCCATTTAATTTACTGTAATCAAAATCATTTAAAAAGTCATCGATTTTCTTTAGACAACAACGGGTCATTTCTAAAGAATAATCCATTTTTTCAGAATTGATGACTATTTCTAAAACTTGGTCAAAGAAAAATAGATCATCACTATAATTCAAATCGCTGGCAATATAATCATTAATGGCTTGTAAATATTTATCGACGACTTCAAAAATGATGCCGTTTCCTTCGCCATCTCTGATATTCATAAAATGGGGATAACGCTCTAAGGCATATTTTACAAAAAATAAATTTTTTTCTTCAAATAACAAATAGCGAATCAAATTATATGCATCGCCATCATATTGGTCAATATAATGATACATATAAGACAAATTCATACCCTCAAGATTATCAATAATGGTTTTCAACTCCAAAAAATTACTATCTCTTTTGGTGATGTAATTAGGTCTTGAGGTGATTAAATCGCGAACCATCTTATGCAATTTAACTATTTCCACATCAATTACTTTCTGTTTACGACTATTGAGACTGGGACGCAGTTCATTTATCTTTATTAAAAAATGGGATAGATTTCGATAATCCCCCTCGTAATTGAAGCCATTGAGTTCTTTGCGCAAAGCATTTATGAGAGATAAAGTCTTTTTATACTCATCTCTGTTATTACCATTTATTTTGCTGATACGCTGGTCATAATCCATGTGCATCAAAATCACTCCCTGATATTTTTACTCACTAATTCAACTGGTTCTGCTAACCTCTTTATTCTCTCTATAATTCTTCTCGCATTGATCATATCGATCGATGTATCATTGATGATGAAATGCTGTTCCAACTCTTCTAAACTCAAATTCGATGTGAAAAAAGTTGGTAAATTTTCATTCATGCGATGATGAAGAAGTGGCTCCAATACTTCATCGCGTGACCAAGGGGTTAAATGTTCAGCCCCAATGTCATCCAAAAGCAATATTGGCGTCGTCTTCAAAATGGCAAAGCGCTCACCATAATCAGTAGCGAACGATTCTTTCAAACCACGAATCAACTCGGGCACGTGTACGATCGTACTCTTGACATCCTTTTTAGCTAACTCGTTCAATAAAGCCGCCAACAAATAAGTTTTGCCACTTCCAAAATTGCCATATAGATATAGGCCCGTATCTCTTTTATCCGTAAAATAATTGCTGTAGTAACTTTTGATCTTTTTTAAAACGTTGACACGATTTTTATCTTTAGTATAGACATTGGCCAAAGAAGCCATTTTGATCTCTTTGGATATGTCAAAAAAAGAAACATTGCCACGATATTCATCACGTTTAGTGAAAGGACATCCGCGATAAGAAAAAGTGATCGTCTTTTTATTATTAGTAGGTGTCAAGACAAATCCGCGAACACGATTATGACAATCGAATATTCCCTGACAATTTTGACAATTTTTCTTCTCCAAACAACATTCTTGTAAACGACTCGTATATTTGATAAGAACGTCTTCATCACATTTCAAATCGTTGACCATTTTAGTGAAATCAGAATCTTTTAAAGCTTTGATAAATTCTTGTTTTAAAGATAACTGACTCTTTTCATCCATTGAAAATAAAGTTTCTGTTTTTATCATTCTTATCACCTAAATTTATTATACATTGAAGATATGTAAAAAGACAAATGATTTTACAAATATAGGCAATAAAAAAAGTATATAAATCTATATACTCAAATTCAAGATGAGAGCTGGACTGATTTGCAGAGCAACGATGATAAAAGTTGCTACCAAAAGAAATGGTCCATATGGAATGACACTATCTTTACTTCTATAATAAAGAATCAAAGAAAGTGGTAAAGCTATGAAACTCGATAAAAAGATGGAAAACATAGACATTTCAAAGCCTAGAGTACAACCGATGAAAAACATCAGTTTTATATCTCCTCCACCCAAAGATTCTTTTTTAAAGAGAAAATTCCCCAAAAGCATCAACACGTACATAATGAGAAAAGATATTATGCCACAAACCAAGTAATTCAAAGCATTGCCAACACCATTTATAACTATTCTAGCAAAGATGACAGCAAGCGAAAAGAAAATGGTGACTTCGTCAGGAATGACCAAATAATTGGAATCGCTGACGATGACGATGACAAAAAAAGATGCTGATAAAATGGCTAAGACAAAATTGAAACTGAATCCAAATATCCAAAATGACAGAGCAAATAAAATGCCAGTCAACAGTTCGATGATGAAATAAAACTTTGGTATCTTGGCGTGACAATTGCGACATCTTCCTCTTTGAATCAAATAAGAAAAAAGAGGAATCAATTCATACCATCGCAATTTATGTTTACATTTAGGGCAAAAACTACCTGGTTTTACCAGTGATAGTTTAGCCGGAAGACGCCAACCGACGACGTTGAAAAAAGATCCAAAAATCAATCCAAATATAAACATGAAAAATGTTATGTATAACTTCAATTCCACAAAAATTCCCCCTAGATTTGTCCGTACAAATCGAACATTGGCAAAATGATAGACATTAGAATAAATCCAACCGCTACTGCTAAGAAGATGATTACAACTGGTTCAATCAAACTCTTTATTACTGTGACTGAATTGTGGTGCAAGTTTCCAAAGTGCTCTGAAACTTTCTGCATCATCAATGCCAATTGACCTGTCGACTCACCTGTAACTATCATTTCATATGCAACGACTGGAAAAGCCCATTCACCTTTAAAGGTTTCACTCAATTTGGCTCCTTTACTCAAGCCGATCAATGTTCTCGACAAAATCTCTTTATATATTTCATTATTGGTCAAATTAGTCAAGATTTCCATACTGTCAGTTATGAATACACCATGATTTAAAAGTGATGCGAACGTACGAGTAATCGTTGACACTTGTCCATAAATGATCGTATTTCCAAAAGCTGGCAACTTCATGATAAACACTTGCATAGCCTTACGAGCAGCCTTGATATTTTTATACAACCATCTGACGACAAAAATGGTAACGGCCACACCGAGAATGATAGCCCACCAATAACTTTGCAAAAATGAACTGGCTGCAATGACAAACTTAGTTATAGCTGGCAATTCAGCTCCTTGGCTGGAGAACATATCAATAAACTGTGGTACGACGAACATGACTAAGAAGAAAACGGCACCAACGCACAACGTAAAGATAACAGCTGGGTAAATGAGGGCTGACATCATCTCTTTACGCGTCTTTTCAGTATCCGTAAAATAATCAGCCATTTCATCCAAAGTACCAGCAAGGTCACCAGTCATCTCACTGGTTTTAACCATGTTGATCAAAATGCTTGGGAAAGCTGTTCCCTGTTTTTCCAAAGCAACTGAAAATGGTTGTCCAATTACCAATTCATAAATTACTTTATCATAAATTCTCTTAAGATTAGCATTAGTCGTTTGCTTAGCTAAGATGCGCATGGAATCGATTAGCGGAATACCAGCTTTTATATAAGTTGACAATTGAATTAGAGCGAATGACAAGTCGGCAGTACGAATTTTACCACTACCGAAGCTCAAATCGATATCAAATTTTCCACGAGGAGTAATGCTGACTATCTCATATCCCTCATTGGTCAAGAAAACTCTAACCGCCGTCATATCAACGGCATCAAAGATACCTTTAACATTTTCACCCATAGCATTCTTGACGACGTAACGGAATGATTGCAATTTACCCTTTTCTTCATTCTTATCTATCTCTTTAACTTTTTTGAAGTCATTACTCTGCTTTTTGACACGTTCTAGTTCTTTGACTAGTTCTTCCCCTTCCAAACGATTAGGGTCAACATCATAATCTTTTCTAGATATTAAACTGTGTAAATAAGAAATACCTTTTAAAGCATATTGTAAAACTGTCAACGGAAATCTTATCGCCTCACGCATACTCTAGCACCCTCTTATCATCATTCTATCTTAAATTATAACATACCTTTTTTCAATTTTAAACTTTTTTTTATTAATTCATATAATAATGTAAAGGAGGAATAAAATGTTTAATAGTTACCCCTACTTTCCTTTTTCCAATATGGCCCCACGCTTCTCTCTTTTTGGTGGATTACGCGGTCTAAATTTAGGAGATATTTTAAATGGCGCTCAAAGGACACTAAATGTCGTCAATCAAGCCATACCTATTTTTTATCAAATTAAACCACTTTGGAACAATACCAAAACCATCTTTAAAATAGCTAATGCCATCAATGAAGATGATGGTCAAAAGGAAACGCCAAAACAACAAAACGTCGAACAGACGACATCTAAACCAGAGATCAAGTATAATGAACCCGTTTTTTTCATATGATGAAATCATTTTCCTTCGATGACATCAATGATAGCTGTGATCATCTGTTTTTTGCGCGAAACGACATCATTTAAAAAGTGACCTTCTTCGATATCGTTGACACCAAAGGCAAGTGAAATCGTATTGCGCGCTTTATCGTTGTACAAGACGTATGAACCGTTATGAATGATGTCCGTTATGAAGAGACAGATGATGTCATAATTATTATTTTGGGCTTGTTCATTAATAGTCTTAACGAATTCATCCCTTTTAACATCAATTTCATCATAATTGATGGTGAAGACTTGACCAATGCCAATCTTTTTATCTTCAGCAATGAATTGTTTGAAATCTTGATAAATTATTTCTTCAATCGTCTTATCTTGTAGACTCGATCCTCTTTTAAACATTTCCAAACCGTATTGTTCATATTCGATGTCCAATTGATCAGCTAGTTTTTGGACAGCAGCAATATCGATATTAGTAGTAGTTGGACTTTTTAAAAGGAGCGTATCTGACAAGATGGCTGACAACAATAAACCGGCGATTTCTCGGGGTATGGCAATTCCGTATTGTTCGTATAGACTGTGAATAATGGTACACGTGCTGCCAACTGACATATTGCGGAAATTGATTGGTGAGGAAGTCGAAAACATTCCTAGGCGATGGTGATCAATTATCTCCATGATTTCAGCCTCTTCTAATCCATCAGCACTTTGATCTTTTTCATTGTGGTCCACCAAGACCACTTTTTTTCTTTTTTTATCGTTTACATCTGTTATTTTGATCAATCCAAGGCACTGATTATCATTACTGATGACAGGATAATTGCTGTAAGCTAGTTTGCTATAAATCTCTTCGAAATCAGTCAAATAGTCATTTTCTCTAATGGTCACGGGCGGATTTTGAGAAGAAATAGTCGTAGTGTAATTAGCAAGTGATAAGATGTTACTGACTTCAAAACTGTCTTTAGTCGTGCGAATGATATTGATGTGCTTTTTCAAAGCAGCAGTCAAATGTTCAGCTTTGATCTCACTATTGCCAACTAAGATGATCAATTTTACGCCAGATTCGATAGCGTATTCTAAAATGCTATGGCGATCACCGACAACTAAAATGGTATCGCTTCGCAATTCGACATCGTGTAAAAACGTCGTACTTCTAAAAGTGGCCGTCAAAACATTACCATCGATTTCATCATCATGACGAATTAACTCTTTACCATCCAAAACTTTTAAAAGATTATCGTATGACGTATGAATCTTTTTACGATTGCCATCCACTAATTCTTTGGCCAATTCTTTTAAAGTGATCAATCCGACTAATTGACGATTATTTTTGATATCGACGATGGGAATGGCACTGGTCTGTTCAGTTATCATCAAATCATAAGCATTTTTAATGGTGTCACATTTATCAATATAAAAATCACGCAAATAATTGACATCGCGCACGTGCACTTTGACATCGTTTAAATATTTGGGAATCTTGACACCAAAATGTTCTAAAACAAATTGCGTCTCATTATTAATTGAACCCAATATGCGTGGTGTTGCCTCAACATCTTCATCGACACAATTCAATAGATGTGCCATTGCAATAGAAGCACAAACGCTATCAGTATCAGGTCTCTTATGTCCAAAAACATAAATTTTTTCCATCTTCTCACCTCTTAAAAATTAACTGTTTACGATTTCTTTTTCCAAACCGCCATTTTGAAGTTGTTGTAATTTTCCATCGATGATTGAATACAAGTATATCTCCACTTTTTTAGCGGTTTTATTCATGACATAATTTCGATAACCACTCAATTGTTTTAGATAGTTCTCATCATCAATGTTTTTTAATTTATAATCGATTATTTTGATCAAATCTGGATATTCAATCATCAAATCGATGACACCATGTTTGACTATATTTTCTTCTTCATATAAAAATTCATATTCTTTATATATCTTACCATCAAATGAAAGACCACTATTTAGAAATTTTTCTAGATACTTTCGATCCCTTTCATCAACTGTGGAAAAATCAGGATTTTTAAAATCGAACATCTCGAATAAATAATGCATCTTCGTACCAAATTTCATTTTATCGCGCACTTCGCCTGGAAGTAAATCAGCACTGTTCTTAGAAAAATGGAGCGAAGTAACTTCTTCATTAGGAATGGACAATTCATAATTGACGATCAATTCATCAGTCTTCACAATCTTATCTTTGTAATTAGTTTTTTTAATCAAATTATAGTCACGAGTTAGATGTAACTCTTCCAAGTCGACCTTTTTGACATAGGGATTTAAGATGGAAGAAATACTATTGAATATATCTAAGAAAGATTTATATTTATTGCGAATATTTGTATCGACTGTCCCATCCAATAAAGACATATCTTGATCTTTTAGTGGACAGACAATGATCATTTTTTCACGACATCTGGTAAGAGCTACATAAAAGAGCCTGATTTTTTCACTTATCTCAGCGATCAAATTTTCTTCGCGATTCATAATCTTATAAAAAGTATCCCCTATTCCTTCTTCGAAATATGGACAGATTATGCCATATTTTTCTTGAAATATGAATCTTTGACTCAAATCACGGAAATTGAATTCATTTTTAAATCCAGCAAAATAACATATGTAATACTCCAATCCCTTTGATTTATGAATGGTCATGATTTTGACGCTATCACCAATATTATCACTGATGTCGCATTCCATTTTTTCTTCACTATCAATGATTCTCTCCAAGTATTCTTTAAACTCGCCTATTCCAAATCCCATCTTTTCCATTTCTTTGGCCAAATTGATAATATACTCTAGACGAATGCTAACTTTTTCCACTTCACCAACCGAAATACTTTTCATATAAAAAGCGAATTGGTCAATAATTTTTTCGATTATTCTCGATAATGAAAGAGTCTCAGCATCCTTCAAAATGGTCATGAGTGTTTGATATAGTTGACTCGTTTTATACGCATCAGAATCTAGATAATCAAATAATTGTTCATCGTCATAACAACAGAGATAACTTCTGCCAATCGACATAAAATTATATTTAAAATCGACGCCATAATCTTCATTTTGAAGGCAACATAGGAGCGATAAAATATTTTTTATCAAAATGATTTCATCATCTTTTTTGATGTTAGTCGAAGTGAATTTGGTCAAAGGCACACCAAAATACTCAAAAATTTTCTTGTATAGATCAAATTTGGTGGCACGATCTAAAAGAATGCAGAAATCACTGTATGTCGCATCGCGCAAAACTTTATCATCCTTGTCAAAGACCTGATAATGCTCTTTTACTTTTTTAATTATGTCTTGGACGATGATAAAGATTTCAATCTCATCAGATGTATAATGTACGTCCTTAGAAAGCTCATAGTTATAGACTTCCATATCGTAGTTTTGAGTCGTCTTACCGCTATCTTCATAAGAATTATTGCCAAACGATAAACGATGCGATTCACGATATCTAGCTCCGCCAAAGCAATCATCCATGATGGCATCAAAAATGAGATTGATGTTGTTCAACACCTCAGAACGACTGCGGAAGTTTTTCAACAGATCGATCTTGTATCCCCCATCGTCAAGAGAATACTTATCATATTTATTTTTAAAGATCAATGGTTCAGCATTGCGGAAACGATAAATCGATTGTTTGATATCACCGACCATATAGACATTGTCATCAGCAATGAGTGAGATGAAATACTCCTGAAGGTAAGATGTGTCTTGATATTCATCAATCATAATTTCTTTAAAAGAGTCACGCAAAGATTTTCTTACTTCTTCATTGTCTTGAACGACCTCAATGGCCAAATGCGCAATGTCATTGAATTCATAAGCATTATTTCTCTTTTTGAAGGCCATAATTCTTTCATTCAATTCTTTGATGATTTTGACAATAATGCGATTGTATGGAAGAGTCATCTCTACTTTTTCAACCAATTCTTCTTCCGAACTAAAAGGCATATATTTTTTTAAATCAGCTATGGCTACACTCAACTTTTCTTTGGCATCTTTCAACTCATCAGCACTTTTGGGAGCAAGCGTTGGCAATTTCAAAGTCAAACAATCAGAAATGTCATCATAGGTGTTGGCTTCATCATACTTGTTGACGATAGGTTCTAAATCGATATACAACTTTTTTTCAGCTAAAGATAATAAATCGTGAGCTCTTTCTTTGACCATTGAAAATTTCGTATTGACATTGTGCAAGTATTCTTTTTTTCTTTTTTCTATAAATGATGGATCAAAGTATTTAGCAATGTAATCGTCTAAAAATGTTTCTTTATCCATTAACAGATCCATTTTATCATTCAATTTGATCATGTACTTTTTAATATCAGAATCATCTTTAACACAAAAGTCATTGATCAATTCGATAAAATCAGGATCCTTTTCGCGATAGTATCGATCCATTATTTCATCAAGAATTTTTATTTTTTCATTATAGATGATACTGCTATCGATGATAGAAATATTGCGATCGATGTTCAAGAGATAGTGATATTTTTTGACCATCGCTAAACTGAAACTGTCAAAAGTCGTAATATAGGAAGAATCCAATAGATCGAGTTGATCTTTTAATGAGACATCTTTTAACATCTTTTTACGAATGCGATCTTTCATTTCAAAAGTGGCGGCATTAGTAAAAGTCAAGATTAAGATTTCATCAATTTTAACCCCATCTTTCAATTTGCGAATGACGCGTTCAGATAAAACAGCTGTTTTTCCACTGCCAGCTCCAGCTGATACGATGATATTGCATCCCTCTTTATCGATGGCTTCTTGTTGTTCTCTAGTCCAATCTGGCATCACTATCACCTCCTAAAAAACTGAAATTATGATATTCACTCTTCTTGGAAACATCCTCGTTGCGGCGATAACACAAATCTTTGTAATGACAATACACACAACTAGTTATTTCGTCATCATCACCTATCTGTTTAGGATTGATAGAAAAGTCACATGTCAAAATATTATTTATATCATTCTCAATTATTTTATCGATATACTCGACTAATAAGTCCAAAGTTTGGTCATCGATAATTTTGGCACGAGAACCAAACTCACCATCCTGTTTAACGGACATACTCTTGATGAATGAACTCTTTTCATAAGTCGGATCAAAGGCCATTAATCTTGTCCTATCATCAGTAGAATATCCAATCAGTTTTAAGTTATTCAACTTCGCTTCATGATAATTTTTACTCTCTTCTTTCTTCAGTTCACTATGTAAAATTTTTTGAATATAGAAACCGACAAATTTACTATTAGCAAAAACACTACCTTTTTTTATCAAATACCAATAAATAGGCAATTGCATGTTCAAGCCATAGGCTACTTGATACAAATTGTTGTCAGGATTACCCGTTTTATAATCGATAATGCTGACTAGCGTTTCCCCATTTTTTTCGCGATACATACACTTGTCAATGATACCCATGAACTTGACATCGATATCACGGCTCTTATCAACATATACTTTATGTTCCATCAAAGTATTGGTCAAAGAAGTCTCATGATGCAAGTTTTTGACAAAATCTAAAATGAGCAAAAACTCTTCTTTCAACTTGACTAAAAACACTTGCTCTTTATCGCTCAAATTCATTTGTGATAGATAATTGTCCCACTCTTTATCGAGATCAAAATCATCGTCAAAGCACAAACTCAATAAATAATGAAATAAGTTACCAACTTTGATGGGGAAAGTCTCTTCATATTTGTTCAATCTCAAAATGTTTTCGACGTAATAGCGAAAATGACACTTATTGTAGTTATTGATGGCGGAATAAGACAATATCAATTCATTATTGATCTTTTTTAATAAGCGCTCCTTAGATAACCCTTTAAAAGAATTATTATAAGTCAAATAATTGATTTCATAATTGTTATAATATTTGAATAAGTCTTTCTCAATCGTTCCATATTTGACAAAATCATCCAAATATTTGGTCAGTTTGAGACGGGCATAATCTTTAGAATAATTATTTTCGGATAAATTGACATCGACGATTTCATAATTGTTATCAATGGCAAGATTGGAGAGATGATATTCTTCAGATAAATGATGGAGGGGATAAGACAAAGTCAAATGAGGAACTCTCTCAATAAAGTCCGTAACCTTTTCTCTTTCCAATTGATTTTTCAAAGAGGCTGTCTCCATCCCAAGCAATTTCTTTTCTGCATCAGTCAAGTAATCTTCATCGCCATATAAATGTGGCAATTCATTTTGATTGAAACCGATCAAAAAGACATATTTAGTATCGTCATATAAGACAGGATTCATTTCACCAAAAGATATTTTATTCTCATAGTTGTGCACTTTTAAAAAACTGTTTTTTAAAGCATCCTCGATCAAGATAAAAACTTTATCAAAAGAATAGTTTAAATCATTAAAACGATTAGAGACATTTAAGATGATGTTCAACAATTTACTATTTTCGAAAGAATCATACTTACTCTTTATAAAGTCATAAGCCTGTTCGATACTTTGATTATCTCTTAATATTTTTAAATATTCTTTAACTATCTCACTCGAATAAATGGAATACCCTAAATCTTCAATTGGTAGATTATAAAATTTTGATAACTTAGCAAAAGTATTTTCATATTTAGAAGAAAAATTGACGATGAAAATATCGTTTATATCTACTCCATTATGGATCAGATCACCGATGCGATTAAAAACGAAATCGACCTCTTCTTCTAAACTGTTGGCACGATGAACGACTATCTTTTGAGAAACATCATTTTTTGGTTCTGTGATGAATTGATAACGATAACTCTCTAACGATTTCAAAAACAGATTGTCAAGGTGTTGATAACCGTATATATAAACATTTTTATTTTGCAAATAACGGGGAAAAAAGGAATCGATAGTTATCAAATCCTTCTGTAATAACTCTTCTTTCAAAGATACTAATCGCTTTAATTTGGAACTCGGATATTCTCTCTTTTCAACAAGACGCATATTATCCATCAGCGTCTTAGCGACACCATAATCATAATCGTATTCATCCATCAAATATAACAAAGCATTATCATCGTATGAAAAAGTACTCTTTTCAATGAATTCTTCACGCGACATAAACTTGACGTTCAACAAATTACCGCTCTCATCTATTTTTTTTAAAATGCTCGTCTTTACAGAATGGGGAACGATTAAAACGCTATCATCATCTAAAAAGTTTATATCCATACTATCACTTCCATCAATTATTCATATAGTCATCTAAATATAATTATAATTTATTTTGAGAAACTTTAATAGTCTAAAATACAACAAAAAAGATAACCGAAGTTATCATCATTTTAAAATTTCTCTAATGTTTTGAACTTCCCTCACCATATTATCATTCTGCTTTTTAGAATTGTAAAAGAATGCGTAACGAAAAATAGAAAAACCAGCATAGTGTGGAATGTTTTGTGAATAAACAATTTGCTTTTTTAAAATGTCCGTGTTGTCAATCCATTCATTTTTGCCACTGCCTGCATATTTGTCATCATTGCCTGATTTGTATAGTGCTAGAGCTGGTATTAATAAAAGGGAGTCATCTTTGATCAGTTTTTCCCAATCTTGGATATTCTCTTGATAAGGACGATTTTCGTTCAAAAAGCCGAAGTAGATTTGCGGCATGATGTAATCGACATAGTCATGACAACTCAATATTTTTTTAACATCTAAATAATTGCTTGAATAATTGTTATCAATGTTTCCTTCTGGGGCAATGCCAAAAAGAATTTTATCACTTTTCTTTTTGATGACATCATGAATATTTTTGATCATTTTCAAAACGTTGTCCAAACGATATTCAGAATGCGATAGTTGACCACCATTTTTTTGATATTCTATATAATTGACGTCATCGATATCTTTACTCGGATAAAAATAGTCATCGAGATGAATGCCATCGACATCATAGTTATTGATTATTTCAGCAACACCACTTACGATCAAAGCGATGACTTCTTCGCTAGCCGGATTATAATAAAGACCTTTTCCTTCAATCTTTTGAATGTTATTGGTACCTAAAAATTTATAAGCAGGATGATTTTTATCAATGACAAAATTATCATCACTCGCTATTCGATAGGGATTGATCCAAGCGTGGATTTCGATGTCTTTTTGATGAGCTTTTTTAATAAAATAATCTAAGATGTCAAAGGGCAATTCATCATCAGTCACATTCTTACTACTAGGAAATATTTTTGAAGGATAGACGCTATCAGAAAAAGCACGGACATGGAGAATCAACCAATTGAAACCATCTTTGGCCAAATTGTCAATGATATCATCGATATTTTTTTTTGCCTCATCACTACTCTTTCCCTTGATGTATTCTTCTAATTCAATATAAGAGAAATAGATAGCTCTAATTTTATTATTGGACAGTTTTGTCCCATCATTTTTTTCTGAAACATTAATCGTCGTTCTATCGCCTTTAGGATTTTCTTCACTCTTTTTATCGCCAATGATAAAAAAAGTAGCAATTGTAAACATTACTACTATTATTAATATGTATTGTTTCATAAGATCACCAATAAAGCATATGCCATTTTGGGAAAAAATAGTACTGACTATTAATCAATGATGAACATGCTATCACCAAAAGAGAAAAAACGATATTTTTCTTCAACGGCAATCTTGTAGGCATTTAAAACTTTATCGCGACCACACAAAGCACTTATCAACATGATCAGAGTCGATTTGGGCAAGTGGAAATTCGTTATCAAATTATCGACTATTTTAAACTCATAGCCCGGATAGATAAAAATATCAGTTGTACCATAACATGGCTTTAATTCGCCGAAGCGTTGCATGACTGATTCTAAAGTGCGAACAGTTGTCGTTCCAACGGCAACGAGACGATTTTTCCTTTTCTTAGTCGCATTGATGACATCACAAGTCTCTTCACTAATTTCATAATACTCACTATGCATGTGATGTTCTAGGATGTTATCGACATTGACAGGGCGAAAAGTACCCAGTCCGACGTGAAGAGTCACATAACAGATGTTGATACCTTTTTCTTCCAATTTTTGCATCAATTCTTTGGTGAAATGTAGACCAGCTGTCGGAGCAGCAGCACTACCCAAATTTTTAGCATAAACTGTTTGATAACGATTCTGATCTTCCAATTTTTCATGGATGTAAGGTGGAAGTGGCATCGTTCCTAACTCATCGAGAATTTCATAAAGAATGCCATCGTATAAGAGTTCAAAAACTCTAATACCCTCTTCGCGTTCAGAAATGCAGCGGCACTTCAACAAACCGTCACCAAAGGAGACGACGGTCCCAACTTTAACTCTTCTAGCTGGTTTTACTAGAGCTTCCCACTCATTATCATTAATATTTTTGAGAAGCAATATTTCAATGACAGCACCTGTTTCTTCTTTGACACCGATCAATCTGGCCGGTATGACTTTCGTATCGTTCATGACTAAAGTGTCCCCTGGATTTAAATAGTCAATGATGTCAAAAAAATGGCGATGTTCAATTTCACCAGTTTTTCTGTTCAAAACTAAAAGACGAGAAGAAGAACGTTCAGCTAGTGGCGTTTGAGCAATCAACTCCTCAGGCAAATCATAATCAAAGTCTTGGACGTTCATCTATTCCTCATCCTCACTTTCTATTTCCATATCGAATAGGCTATTTTGATAAGTCATATTGACTTGACGATAACCTTTTTCAGTGACGACACGGCCACGAGGGGTGCGTTTTAAAAATCCGCATTGTAAGAGATATGGTTCATAGACATCTTCAATCGTCGTCGTCTCTTCTCCAATGACACTGGCAATTGACTCTATTCCAACCGGTCCACCATTAAATTTTTCAATGATGCCACGCAATAGTTGGTGATCGGTATCATCGAGACCAGCCTCATCAACTTTCAATCTCTTCAAAGCCTTTTTCGTCACTTCTAAATTGATGCTTTCATCGCCATCGACCAAAGCAAAATCCCTCACTCTGCGAAAGAGACGATTGGCAATTCTCGGCGTTCCACGACTGCGACTGGCCAATTCAAAAGAAGCATCTTCATCAATTGGCATTCCCAAAACGCGAGAAGTTCTCTTAATTATGTCTTGTAACTCATCAGTCGTATAATATTGTAATTTGGCAATTATCCCAAAGCGATCACGGAGCGGTGAAGTCAAATCACCAGCCCTAGTAGTTGCCCCAACGAGAGTAAATGGTGGTAAATTGATGCGCAAGTTGCGGCTATTACCATCACCACCGACAATGATGTCCAATGTGAAATCCTCCATGGCAGGATAAAGAATTTCTTCAACGAAACTGGGCATTCGATGAATCTCATCAATAAATAAGACATCGCCAGGTTCAAGAGAAGACAAAATAGCGGCCAAGTCTCCACTCTTCTCAATACTTGGACCACTCGCAGTTTTGATATTACTTCCAAGTTCATTAGCGATGATATAGGCAAGTGTCGTCTTACCAAGTCCAGGAGGACCATACAACAAGACGTGATCAAGAGGTTCATCACGCAATTTAGCGGCCTCAATAAAAACTCTGATGTTCTCTTTGACATCCTTTTGACCAATGTAATCATTCAATAATTCTGGACGAATTGACTGTTCAAAATCATCCCCAGTTATTTCATCACTCGTCAAGATTCTATCTCTTTCCATAGGCACCTCCAACTATTTTTATTTTTTCATATCATGAATGTATTCATATACTTCTAACCAATTCTTAACTCTTTTGAACTCTTTATTATCACGATTATATCTAGTATCAAATAATAGAACTTCTATTCCCTTTTCACTGACTTTGGTACAATTTTTGACGCTATCATCGATGAATAGATCAAATTGCAAACTCTCAGCATAATCACTCTTTCTCTTATCACCAGCAATGATCATATCATATTCTATCTTCTTTTCGTCTAACCATTTCTTAGTCAAACCATAACAATCATCGATGTATTCACCATCTCTAGTCGTGATAAAAATGATTTCATGCCCTTCTTGGCGAAGTTTTCTAATTATTTCTACGACGTAATCTTTCACTTCGACATTTTCTAAAACTTCAACCATATAAGTCTTTAAAAAATCGAGGCGATCTTCTTCATTCCAATCATACATTCCATTAAATGTATAACAATTCTCATCAATTATTCCATGACCATCTTTATAAAGTTTATCATAAATTCCAGCATATGCCTCTAACATTTCATTAGTATCAGCAATCGTATCATCAATATCTATTCCAATTCGCATATTCCACCTATTTTAGTAACAATTTCAAAGCTTCCTTAACTTGTTCTTCGATCGTCAACGTATTATCTACTTTCGGAACAATAGCTTTGATTTCTTTATCTTTATAACCGAGACCTTTCAAAACCTCAATCAATTCATCAGTTGAACTTTCAACATAGTCAGCACTGATCTGCATATTCAACTTTCCTTTTAAGTCGAGAATGATCTGTTTGGCCACTTTCTCCCCAATCTTAGGAAATTTTTTTAAATACAAAAGATTTTCTCTTTCAATCGCATCAACTATTCCACTGATCGAACCAGTTGCCAAAATGGGAAGAGCCATCTTACATCCCAAACCTTTAACACTAATTAACTTTAAAAACAAGTCTTTCTCTTCTTGTGTTTTAAAACCATATAAACTATTTTCATCTTCTCTTATCAATTGATATATATATACTTTATAATTTTCTCCCTCATTAAAAGCATAAGGATTAGGTGTGTATACTTGATACCCAATACCATTATTATCTATTACTATATAACTTCCTGTAATTTCTTCTATTTTTCCAAAGATATAACTATACATAACTTGCCTCCATTATCATTATATAATAAATAACTTTAAATGAAAATAAAAAGAGTTCATAAAGAACTCTAATTTCCATAATTACAATATCCTAAGTAACCACCAAGTTCATTAATACAACTCAATAGTCTTTTCTTATAGAAGAATACATTAGCAATATATTTATCAAACTCTTTCGCTATCGTAATTAAATCATTATCGGTTATAAAATGATTTTCTTCTAATTCTAGACCATTATCCGTTGTAACAAACTCATAGTAATTGTAATAGAATAAACCATTGACATTCTTATCTCTTTCGATGATGAAAACACTACCATCATCTCTTCGGTACTTACGTGACTTAATGACACTTCTTTCTAAATTACTAGGATTGTTCATAACGTTAAATTCACCATTTTGATATTCAAAATATCCTAAGTAATTTACCTCTCCCATATTTTCAATTTTCTCATCATCTAAGAAAACATTAACCATGTAATCATCTATTTTCTTTACTAAAGCATATTTTTCTTTTAATTCAAATTCCTGTTGTTTTAAAGTATTATCATTATTACTAATGCCTTCTAAATATTTTATTTGATTAGATAATTCTTCTTTAACGTTGATGTTCTCAAAAAAGTTCATTTCTGATAACAAGATTTTTGATTTACTCATTCTACCATTTTCCGCATAATCACAATACAAATACTTATATAACGGTGTTGTCTTATCACCAAGAATCTGTAAGCCACTAATGATAAATGAAGTATTATTATCACGAACGTACTGCATTACTTTCATCTTTTGAAGTGAAGAATGAAAATATTTATTAATATTAGCTAAATCAACGTCATCCATAAGTGATATTTTATTAGTATAATCGGTTATCAATTCTGTTTCCATAGGTACATGAAAACGATTAAAACTATTTTTATCATAAACACCAAAATAATGGCAATCACTTTCATTACCGATGTGATACAAATAAGAGTCATACGCTAAATCAACACAATAGAATCTTCCTGC
>CANQJR010000003.1 GCA_947624275.1 uncultured Bacilli bacterium | reverse complement strand
TGAATGATGCTTTGTAAGTTATCACTTAAAAACATCAAGAAGAGTATTAAAGACTATGCCATCTACTTTTTTACACTCATTCTTGGTGTAGCAATATTTTATGTTTTTAATGCCCTTGATAGTCAAACAGTCATGATGGATGTTTCATCTTCAACACAAGAGATAATTGATCTCATGATGACGATGTTATCTGGGGTTAGTGTATTTGTATCATTTATATTAGGATTTCTCATCATATATGCTTCAAGATTTTTAATTAAAAGAAGAAATAAAGAGTTTGGAATTTACTTAACTTTAGGTATGAGTAAAAGAAAAATATCTTTAATACTATTCTTTGAAACATTATTTATTGGTATTATTTCACTCTTAGTTGGATTAGGACTTGGGGTATTACTATCACAAGCTATGAGTTTAGTTGTTGCCAATATGTTTGAAGCCAATCTCACAAAGTTTGCCTTTGTCTTCTCTTCCTCTGCTTGTCTTAAAACGATTATTTATTTTAGTATCATGTATTTACTCGTCATGATATTCAATACTATAAGTGTCAGTAAATGTAAATTGATCGATTTATTAAATGGTTCTAAAACAAGTGAACGAATTAAACTAAAAAATCCTTATTTATGTATTATTATTTTTATCATTTCTTGTTTAGTTCTAGGAAGAGCATATTATATAGTTACTCATGATTTTCTTACTTTACAAGAAGTAACTGATATAATAAAACCGATTATAATGGGATCAGTAAGTACCTTCTTTATCTTCTGGTCTTTATCAGGATTAATTTTAAGAATCGCAATGAGTATTAAGAAGTTCTATTACAAAGGACTAAACAGTTTCACTTTAAGACAATTCTCAAGTAAAATTAACACAACTGTCTTTTCGACGACAATAATCTGTTTAATGTTATTCATAACGATCTGTTTATTATCATCTTGTCTCACTATGAAAAACTCGATGAATGCCAATATTAAAGAACTGGCCCCAGTAGATGCCATGTTCACAGTCAATATGAATATGGATAAGTATTATGAAAAATATCGAGACTATGGATATAATGATTCACAAATAAAAAACTCTCACTACACAGCTAAAGAAATGTTTGAATTGTTTGATTTTGACATCACTTCTTACTTTAAAGATTATATCGAAGTGAATACTTATGCAACACCAGATCTAACATTAAATCATACATTAGGTTCAAGATTAGATAGTGTTAGAACACAATTTCCATTTTTAGCTTATGATACAATGGAATCTATTATGAAAATTAGTGATTATAATAGAGTAGCAAAATTTTATGGCATCGAAGAATATTCTTTAAATAATGATGAATACATGATTGTTGCTGATTTCACTTCGATGGTTAAAATAAGAAATCTTGCTTTAGCCAATAATGAAAACATCAATTTATTTGGCCATACTCTAAAACCTAAATATGACTCATGCCAAGATGGATTTTTAGAAATGTCTAGTCAACATATTAATACAGGAATTATTTTAGTGCCTGATAATATTGTCGATGAAGAGTATTTAGTACAAAATCATTTGATAGGTAATTATAAAACGACGGCCAAAGAAGAGATAACAAAAATAGAAAATAATATAAATGAGTTAGATAAAGAGTCAAAAGCGAGTGTTTATTTACTTCCAAGTGGTTCAACGAAACTGGCTATTAAAGAAGCAACAGTAGGCTTATCAGCCATGGTCACCTTTATCGGTCTTTATTTAGGAGTGATTTTCTTAGTCAGTAGCGCAGCGATTTTAGGATTGAAAGAATTGTCGGAGAGCAGTGATAACAAAGAAAGATTTAGAACGTTGAGAAAGATTGGTACCGATGAAAAGATGATCAATAGAGCACTATTTAGACAAATAGCTATCTTCTTCATCTTACCTTTAATACTAGCTTTAATTCATTCTATCTTTGGTATAATGTTTGCCCTTAAAATATTGGAAGTATTTGGAACAAATGAATTATTACCATCTATCATTGCCACAGCTATATTCCTTGTCATCATCTATGGAGGCTATCTCTTGATCACTTATTCTTGTAGTAAAAACATCATCAAAGAAAGATATTAATGAATGATAAAAAGACTTATGAAAAAAATCATAAGCCTTTTCTATTTCTCTATATCCTAGCATATTCTCAATAATTATTATATAATGAAGATGGGGAAGTGATATAGTGAAAAAACAGATTGTAAGAGTTGTGTTGATTAGAAAAATAGTTATGGCTTTAATGACCATAATAGTATTGGTTTGGGCTTTTCCTAAAAACAATTCATTAGCAAAACTAATCATTTTTCTTTTTCTAGTATGTGCGATTGCCATTCTTTTAGAAACCATTTTTTTACTATTCAATAAAAAGAGATTGGCTAATATTTTTTTCACTATTTTTAAAATATTTTTCTTTATTTATTACTTTGGCTTTTTAACTTATTCTTCATATTATGCCATCGTCCATAAAACATATTCGCTCTTCATACCGATAGGTATATTTTTAGTATTCTCTATCTATTTCATATATATGGCTTTCATCACCAAAAGGTGAAGATAAGCTTTTTTTTATTGATAAAATACTATTGACTACTGTGTATATACTGTATATAATTAATATGTACAGGAGGCAATTATGGAAATAATAATTAGCAATTCCAATGGTATACCTATTTATGAACAGATAAAAGAACAGATCAAAAATAAAATTATATCTGGTGAATTGAAAGAAAACGAATTATTACCTTCAATTAGAGCTCTTGCCAAAGATTTGCGATGTAGTGTCATAACTACTAAAAATGCCTATGAAGAATTGGAGAGAGAAGGCTATGTCAAAGGTATTCCCGCCAAAGGATTTTACGTCGCTAAAATCAATAGAGACTTAGCAAGAGAAGAACAATTGAATAAAATACAAGATCTATTAGATTCAGCCATAACTATTGCTAAAACGAATAAAATTACTAAAAAGACGATTGTTGAAATGCTTGATATTTTATATTTGGAGGATGAATGATGAAAAATATATTAGAAGTTAAAAACTTGAATAAGAAGTATGATGATTTTGCATTGAAGAACATCACTTTTGATTTGCCCAAAGGGATGATCATGGGTTTTATTGGCGAAAATGGAGCAGGTAAGACGACGACGATCAAAGCCATATTGAACATCATCAAAAAAGATAGTGGCGAAATTAAAATCTTTGGATTGGATAGTAAAAGAGATGAAGGAAAGATCAAAGAAGATATCGGTGTCGTTTTAGATGATATGTTCTATCCCGAAATTTTAACGCCAAACGATATCAATAATTCGATGAAATACATCTATAAAAATTGGGATGAAAAAATGTTTAATTCTTATCTTAAGGATTTTTCTTTGAATCCTAAGCAACAAATAAAGAAATTTTCCAAGGGAATGCGTAAAAAATTGGAAATTGCGACAGCTCTAGCTCATCATCCCAAACTATTGATTTTGGATGAACCGACTTCGGGTCTCGACCCAATTGCTCGTAGTGAAATAATTGATATTTTTCAAGATTTCATTCAAGATGAAGAATGTTCTATTCTGCTTTCCAGTCACATAACGACAGATTTGGAAAGAATTGCTGATTACATCACTTTCATAAATGATGGAGAAATTGTCCTATCTAAGACGTGTGATGAATTGTTGGACAAGTATGGAATTGTCAAATGTCGTGAAAAAGAATTTAAGGATATCAATAAAGAAGATTACGTCAAATATAAAAAAGATCGATATGGCTATGAAGTTTTAGTTGAAAATAAAAGAGACTTTAAAAAGCGTTATGATGTTGAAGTCATCGATAAAATAACCTTAGATGACTTGATGCTCTTAATGATAAAGGGGGTTAAATAATGCGTGGATTTATGATGAAAGATTTGGCCATGATCAAGAGCAATTTTAAATTATTGGCCATTTTAATAATCGTCTATGCCGTGATGGGAGTGACGGATGAGATGGACATCTCCTTCATATTGCCTTTTATGAGCGTCATGGTGATGATTTCCAGTTTCAGTTATGATGAGTTCAATAAATGGGAAAGTTATGCATCAACTTTTCCCAATGGTCGAAAAAATAGTGTCAGAGCTAAGTATTTAATAACGATTTTATTGATATTATTGATGGCTGTGATAACGACTGTTTTATCATTGTTCATCGCTCATAGCAAAACATCATCTTTAGCTTATGAAAATATTCTTTTGACGACTTTAGGAAATATTTTTGCGACGATAATAGTGCTATCTTTAATGTATCCAATCATTTATAAATTGGGAATTGAGAAAGCTCGAATAGCCATTTTTGTCACTATATTTGGCATTGCTATCATCGGTGGTATTCTTATCAATTATGTTGATTTAGCCAAGTTTTTAAATGTCTTATCGCCTTTAGAAAATTATTGGGTTTTCATAATAATTGGATTAGGAATCGTCTTCATCTATACATCTTATCGTCTATCATTACATTTTCTATTAAAAAAAGAGTTTTAAATGGGAATCTTCTGATTCCTTTTTATGTTATAATATTTTCTAGATGAATAATATTTTAGTGATAGAATAGATATTTACCGAATTGGGAGATGACAATTGATGCGTATCGTTGAAAATTATTTACTACTGTTTTTTATCTATAGCATTTTGGGTTGGATAATCGAGTCGACTAAATGTGCAATCGAAGATAAAAAGTTCGTCAATAGAGGTTTTTTAATCGGACCATATTGTCCAATATATGGTTTTGGTGCTCTAATCATCACCATTTTGATCAAAGATACGGATAATATCTTTTTAATGTTTTCTGGTTGTCTATTAATATGTGGTCTATTGGAATATTTGACGAGTTATTTTTTAGAGAAAATGTTTAAAATTAGATGGTGGGACTATTCCAAGGAAAAATTTCAATTAAATGGTCGCATTTGTCTAGAAAATTTAGTCTATTTTGGAGTCGGTGGAATACTCATTCTATATTTCATAAATCCATTTATTTTTAAATATCTAAATGAATTACCCAATTTAGTTATTCATATCATTTCGTTGATCATTTTAATAAATCTCATAATTGATATATGTTTTTCATTGCGAGTAGCTTTGGCGTTAAAAAACATTAATAGAGAGATTCATCAAGATAGAACTGAAGAGTTTCGCAATGAAGTTAAAAAATACATCATGCGTGATATCAAACGCTATAATCGTATTTTCGAAGCTTTCCCTCATATCAAAAGAAATATGAATAAATATATGAGATATAATCGATTAAAATAAAAGGAGTCTCATATTATAGTGATAGAAGTTAAAATAATTATTTCTAGGGCATCTTGTAAAATATTAAATAATGATTTAAAATATGTTATGTAGTATTAAAATAGAACGTTAGGAGAAGAATATGGGAAAAATAAGTAATTTTTTCTTTAAATTATTTAAGAAAAAAAGTGTTGATAAACCATGGTTGGATTATTATTCACGCGAAGAGAGATCTATTAAATTTACTAAAAAATCGATATATGATTATATGGTGGACGAAGTCGGTAACGATTTGGATTATATAGCTTTGAATTACTTTGAAAATAGAATTAGTTATAATGATTTTTTTAGGAATATCAATACCTGTGCTAGAGCGTTGCGAGAGTTTGGGGTCAAAGAAAAAGATGTCGTAACTATTTGTCTACCCAATATGCCTGAAGCTATTTATGTCTTTTATGCTTGTAATAAAATAGGGGCTGTTGCGGATATCATTCATCCATTATCCAGTCCTGAACAAGTCAAATTTTATTTGAATGAATCCAAATCGCGATTTTTGTTTTTAGTCGATTTCAATTATGACAAGATGAAAGAAGCAATTGCTGATACTTTAGTGTATAAGACCATTCTCGTCTCACCTAAAGAGAGCATGCCATTCGGTTTGAATTTGGGTTATACTCTAACGCGTAGTATCAGAACTAAGAAGCCATCATTCAGTGATACTGCTTATATGAGTTGGAAAAAATTTATGAGTTATGGTCTATCTAGTCTTCGCGAATATCACGCTAAGATGAATAGTGATGATTTAGCTTTGATCCTCCACAGTGGTGGAACGACGGGAACGCCAAAGGGAATCATGATTTCCAACTATAGTTTCAATGCCATTGCCCAACAGAGTGCGGTTAACGTCATCGATGTGCGACCAAAAGATAAAATAGTTACCGTCTTGCCCATATTTCATGGCTTTGGATTAGGAATTTGTATTCATACTCCCATTTGTCTCAAAGTGGAGACGATTTTGATGCCAGAGTACGATGCTGGACGCTTTTACAAAATATGGAAAAATGATAAACCTCATGTCATATTGGGAGTTCCAACGTTGTGGGAAGGAATGATGTCAAATAAAAAATTTGATGACGTCGACATGTCACAACTAAAATACATCATCAGTGGTGGTGATTCACTATCCATTCAAGCCGAGACGCGAATTAACAACTTCTTGCATAAACATGGAGCCAAAGTAAACATTTTGAAAGGGTATGGAATGACGGAGAGCGTGGCCGCTACTGCATATACTTTTCCAGGAACTAATGAACCGGGAAGTATCGGTATTCCGATGGTTGGCAATACGTATAAGATTTGTGATCCGGATACGATGGAAGAACTGCCTTTTGGTGAAGAAGGTGAAATCTGCGTAAATGGTCCAACTTTGATGATGGGATATTTGAATAATGAAGAAGAGACAAATAATGTCATCAAGATTCATAAGGATGGCGAGCGATGGCTTCACACGGGCGATATCGGTTACATATCACCTAGTGGTGTCGTTTACTTTACATCAAGATTAAAACGCATGATTGTCGTCTCTGGATTCAATGTCTATCCATCGATGATTGAGAAAGTTATTTCTAAACACGATTCTGTCAGTAAAGTTTGTGTAGTTGGTATTCCTCATCCTTATAAGATGCATGTTCCCAAGGCTTTTATCGTTTTAAAAGCTGGTGTCGAACCATCAAATAAATTAAAAAAGGAACTAAAAGATTTATGTTCTAAAGAATTAGCGGTCTATTCTGTTCCCAAAGAATTTGAGTTTAGAGATTCTTTGCCAATAACTCTTTATAACAAAATAAATTATAAGTTATTAGAGGAAGAAGAAATACGTAAATTAGAGAGTAAAAAATAATATTGTGTAGAAAGGCCAATTCTAATTGGTCTTTTATCTATCGATTGTGTTAAGAGTAGGAGAAAGATTATGAAGAAACAAACTGCCGGTAGAGATAATTTGGGACATATTGCTCCTAAATTTGCCGAATTAAATGATGATGTATTATATGGAGAGGTTTGGTCAAGAGAAGACAAATTAGCGATTAGAGATAGGATTCTCATCACCATTTCCGCCTTATTTGCAACGGGAGCATTTCCCCAATTGAAGAGTTATCTCACAATGGGAAAAGAAAATGGCATAACAAAAGAAGAAGTAGTGGAAGTGATAACCCAATTAGCTTTTTATTCAGGATGGCCAAAAGCTTGGAGCACTTTTCCTCTGATTGAAGAAATATATGGTGATGATGAAGAAAAGGCCGTACATTGATATAGACATTTCAATTGTTCTTATTTAGGATTATCTCTGTTTACTATTGAACTGGAAAATGCTATAATATCGATGTTTTATTCCTTTGAAGGAGATTGAGTGAGTTGGAAAAGTATAAAGAGATAGAGAGAAGTATAATTAAAAAATTTCGCAAAGAGATATGGAGCAAGTTTGTCAGAGCTGTTCAGGAATATCAATTGATCAGTGACGATGACAATTTAATGGTCTGCATAAGTGGCGGGAAAGATTCATTTTTACTAGCTAAATGTATTCAAGAATTGCAAAGACATGGCAAAATAAGATTTAATGCGCATTACGTCGTCATGAATCCTGGTTATAGTGATGCCAATTACGCAGCAATATGTGAAAATGCGCGCATTTTAAATGTACCAGTAGAAATATTCGATAGTGATATTTTTGCTTCCGTCAGCCATTTTGACTTAAAAAGTGCTTGTTATTTGTGTGCTAGAATGCGCCGTGGTTATTTGTATAGCAAGGCTCAAGAGTTAGGGTGTAATAAAATTGTCCTAGGTCATCATTTTGATGATGTCATTGAGACGACGCTTCTATCCATGCTTTATGGTTCAGAAATCAAGACGATGATGCCTAAATTGCACAGTGATCACTTTGAAGGATTGGAATTGATCAGACCATTGTATTTGGTCAAAGAGCGCGATATCATTTCTTGGCAAAATTTTAATGATTTAAAATTTCTCAATTGTGCTTGTCGCTTTACTGAGAAGACTTCAACTGGTGGAGAGGTCGTCAGCAAGCGAAAAGAAATGAAAGAGTTGATCAAGCAATTGCGCGAGATCAACGAAGATGTCGATTATAACATTTTTAAAGCTTTGGACAACGTCAATTTGAATTGTGTTTTAGGTTTTAAACGAAATGGTAATTATAAGAGTTTTTTAGATGATTATGACGAATAGATATTCATGTCCTTAGGAATAGTAGTTGAAAAAGTTTTACAACTACTATTTTTTTGTTATAATAATATTGTAAAATATTTATATGATGGAGAATATTTATGGAAAAGAGAAAAAGAGAAATAGTAAAGATGTTACTAAATCAAAATTTGGAAGAAAAAGATGAAGAAGAGATCATTGATCTATTATTAAATGAGTCGATCACCGTTGATGTCGATAAAGAAAATGATTCAAAGATGACTTTTGGCGATAAGGTAGCTGACAAGTTATCAGCAGTTGCTGGTAGTTGGTCTTTCATCATCGGTTTTAGTTGTTTCTTAATTTTTTGGATCGTTTTGAATGGCGTTGTTTTGGCAAGTCATGCCGCGGATCCTTATCCTTTCATCTTGTTGAATTTGTTATTGTCATGTCTAGCGGCCTTACAAGCTCCCATCATCATGATGAGTCAAAATAGAGAAGCTAAAAAGGATACGATTAGAAATAAAAATGATTATCGTACGGATTTAAAGAGTGAATTGATTTTGGAATTGTTATATGATAGACTAGAAAAAGTTATTCAAAATCAGAATAAGATCATGAGCTATATCAAAACGAATACGGATGAAAAGGATAAAGAAAAATAGATTGTTTTTACTTAGTTCTCTCATTTTGCGCGGTAGGTGATAAAAATGTCTAAAAATATATTGATAATAGGTGCGCCTCGAACTGGTAAGACGACATTGGCTAAAAAATTCGCCAAGGAATTGCATTACAATTTGATAAGTATCGACGATATAGTAAGTGGGCTTGAAACCTATCCAGAACTTAATATTTGTCACGATGGTGACGCTTTAAAAACCGCTACTAATTTGGCACCATTTTTGTGCAAGTATTTTGTTGAACTTTCGGAAGGAACTATTTTTTATGATGGGATCCAAACCGTGATTGAGGGAACTCACATAGATTTTGAGAAGATAATCCCTTTTTTAACTAGTGATAAATATAGAGCAAAATATGATATCATCGGCTTGACTTCTAACCATTTGACGGAGCAAGAATTGTATGACGCCATAAAAAAACATGATACAGAAGACGACTGGACCTATTGGTGCGATGATGATGAATTGCGTGGCAATGTCCGCTACTTCCTCGATCAAAACCACTATTTTGATGAAAAGTTCAAACAGTATGGCATCAATAGTTATGACACTTCCAATAATCGTGATAAAGTCTTGTCCGACATCATCAAAGAATGGAAAAAATAATTTTGAATGGGTAATGGATATGAAGACAATAGATAGAACTTTAAAATATGTCGATCTTTGTTTGGTCAATGATCATTTAGACGACATCGTGGAATATGAACTACCACCGGGATACCGCTTTGTCTTTTTCAATGATGGTGATGAAAAAGATTGGGTCGATATCGAGATGTCTAGTGGGGAATTTTTGAGTTTTGATGAAGGAATGGATACCTTCTTAGATCATTTTGGTACGCATTATGAGGAATTGAAAAATCGTTGTATATTTATCGAAAATGAACAAGGGGAGAAAGTTGCGACAGCGACGGCCTTTTATTTGGAAAAGCCCATCGATGACATAACGGGTAATGTTCATTGGGTAGCTATCAAAAAAGAATATCAAGGAAGACATTTAGCTAAACCATTAATATCTAAAACGCTTAAACAGATGAGAGAATTAGGTCATGAAAAAACTTTGTTACACACGCAAACTCATACTTGTTTAGCTGTAAAAATTTATCTTGACATGGGATTTGTTCCTCATGAAATGGAAAAGAATTATTTGGGATGGCAAATAATAAAAAAATTGACTAATCATGAGAAATTGTCTAGCGTTGACGATATGGAAGAGTCTGATATGTATGATCCTCTATATGTCCAAGCATATGAATTTTTAAAAAGTAATTTTGCTGAACCATTCACATATAAAGTTTGGGATGTAAAAGGTCCCATTATTGGCATAAATGATAATGGTAATCTACATTATTATGAATACCGTTTTGACAATGAACAATTGAAGATAGTTAGTGAAATTAATCAAGGTAAAATTAGATGATCGAATGGATTAAAGATTTTATGGAGTGTAGTTATGAAATATTATATGAGATTAAATGATGAACCGTTCAAGCATATCAAAGCTAAAACTAAGACCATAGAAATGCGATTAAACGATGAAAAGAGACAATTGTTGCATGAGCATGATTTGATTGAATTTGCTAATATGGTGACGAGCGAATCAATCGTCGTTGAAGTGGTCAAGCTGCATAGATATGCCAGTTTTGAAGAACTATATAAACATTTTGATAAGATATCGTTAGGATATGATGAAAATGATATTGCCAATCCTAAAGACATGGAAAAATATTATTCTAAAGAAGAACAAGATAAATATGGAGTTATGGGAATTGAGATAAGAGTCATTGATGAAGAGTTCTAGATCTCATCATTTCCAATTTTATAGATCGTTGAAAACGACTTGTTTTTCATGTTAAAATATTTAAGATATGAAGTTGTGGGGAAGTGAAAAAATGTCCGAGAATAAAGCTAATATAAACTGGTACCCTGGCCATATGGCTAAAACCAAAAGAGAAATAAATGAAATGATTAATTTAATAGATATCGTTTATGAAGTTATTGATAGTCGTATTCCCATCAGCAGTAAGATTGTTGACATCGATAATTTGATCAAGGATAAACCACATCTATTAATAATGACTAAATATGATTTGTGCGATAAAAAAGAGACGGATAAAATAGTCAAATATTATGAAAGTTTAGGGCATATCGTCTTATGTTGTGATCTTTTGAAGGATAAGACAATCGTCAAACAGATCGTTTTGAAGAGTCAAGACATTTTAAAAGATATGAATGAAAAGAGAAGAGAAAAGGGTTTGAAACCGCGCAGCATCAGAGCTTTAGTCGTCGGTGTTCCCAATGTTGGTAAATCGACTTTAATAAATCGCGTAGTCGGTAAAAAAGCGGCCTCTATTGGTGATCGCCCTGGTGTTACCAAATCGCTCAGTTGGATTAGAATAAATAAGGATATCGAACTTTTGGATTCACCAGGAATTCTTTGGCCTAAAATAGAAAATCAAGACCACGCTTATAACTTGGCGGCCCTTTCATCTATCAAAGAAGAAATCGTCGATAAAGAGGCATTGGCAATTCATATTTTAAAGAAAATGTCTACGCTATATCCAGAATATTTACATGAGCGCTATGGCATTGAAAGAATCGATTTTGATGACATCGATGTCACTTTGACTTCCATAGCTACTAAGTGTGGAGCGCTATTACGAGGTGTCGAAATTGACTATGATAAAGTCTATGCAGTCATCATTAGAGATTTAAAAGATAATCGTTTGGGAAATATAACTTTTGATCGCATGTGATCGAGTTATATTTTTTTATTACTCACTTGTTATTCTTGACAATAATTAGTATAATTGTATTATCGGAGGTGTAATATGAAAGATTTAAAAAAAATACTCAATAGAGGTAGCGAATACACGTATCAATTATTAGAAAAGTTCGCTAAATTTATTAAACGTGACAACGATTCGGCAGTCACTAAATCAATAATTAAAATACTCATTTTATTAATCATATACTTTTTATTAGGAATAGTAGCTGATTTGATGATAGTTATTGGTAATGATATCATCTATCAAATTGGTACCACGGCTCGAGGAATTTTGAGTGGCATTTGGACAGTAGTAGTCAATTTTACATATTTTTTATTCATCATTACATCCATCTATCATCTCTTAGATATTGCAGAAAAGGATAAAGATTTTTTGGTCTTCTTCCATAATGATCAAAAAAATAAGACTACTAAAAAACGCGTTTTTGCCATCGTGGCAACGATCATTAAAATACTTGGAACTCTGATGTTATTACCTTTGTTCGTCGTCGATATCGCATCGCTTTTTATCCTTGGCATTTTATTCGGATATCTTCGCCAAGGCATCTATTTGATCAGTCCCTTCATCACTGTCTTAGGTTTGATTCTCTTCTTCACAGTCATCATCTTTATCATCAAAACGCTGTTGTCTAAAGCACGAGGGGAATATCAAAAATATTTAATACTCATGGGAGTTTCAGCTGTTTTGATCGCTGGTAGTTTCATTGGTATCATCTTAGAGACGCGCAGTTATACCAAGAATGATTTCTTGACGACTGATTTTAACAAATCGACCATTAGACATGAATACTTACTCCAAACCGATAAAAACTATATCATCTCTAATAATGATGAAAATACCAACCTCAAATTGACGATTGATGATGATTTAGACAACAGTATGGAAATAATTGTCAGTCATTACACGACTAATGAAGTCAGCACCAAAATTAGAGATGATGGTCAAAGCGTCAAAATTGCTTATGATGAAGAATTAAATTTACATTTTAAAGATTTAGAAAAATTATTCAATTTGGGAATTGCTTCCATAAAAGAAAAAAACTTATATAACTATACATTGTTAAAATATGCCCAAATCGAAGTTCGTGTCAGTGAGGAGTATGCTGATCAAATAAAATTTGTCAATCGTGCTGGAAGGACATATAGCCCTCATGAAAGAAATAATTGATAATCGTTCTTATGAGAGAGAATTGGAAGAACAGGGCATCACTTTAATTGCGGGGGTTGATGAAGTGGGGCGTGGACCACTAATCGGTCCTGTCGTCACGGCTTGTGTCATCTTACCAGTTGGCTATTTCGTCGAAGGTTTGACCGACAGTAAAAAGTTGACTCCTAAAAAGAGAGAATTCTTTTATGATATCATCATGCGTGATGCCGTAAGCGTCAGTTTGGGAATGTGTGATGCGAAAGTCATCGATGACATCAATATTTATGAAGCTACTAAAGTGGCGATGTATCAAGCCATCAATGGATCTAAAATAAGACCCGAACACGTCTTAATCGATGCGATGAAACTGGAGCGATTAGATATACCATCTACTTCCATCATCAAAGGCGATTTGAAGAGTATTTCCATTGCGGCCGCAAGTATTATTGCGAAAGTTACTAGAGATCGAATGATGATGGAAATGGATCTAGCATATCCTGAATACGGTTTTAAAAAGAATATGGGCTATGGCACGAAACAACATATTGAAGCCATCGAAAAATATGGCATTCTTCCCGAGCATCGCAAAACGTTTAAACCAGTCAGTGATCACTTGGATCACATATATGATGAAAAGAGAGATTAATCTTTCTTTTTATTATTGTCTTTTTTTTGATTAATTTGTTATTATATTATTGATTGGAGGTAGTCATGGTAGTAAATGTTTTAGTTGAGATATCTAGTAAAAATATAGATAAGACTTTTGATTATGTCGTACCTCAGTCTTTGATTGGAAAAATTGCTATAGGTAAAAGAGTAGTCGTGCCCTTTGGGAACCAAGTAATTGAGGGATTTGTCTTAGATACTAAAGATAGCACTATCGCTGATTTGAAAGAAATAATTGATGTCGTTGACGATGACATCGTTTTGACTGATGAATTATTAGCTCTCGGTCAAACGATGAGTAAAAGGACTTTATCGACTCTCATTTCTTGTTATCAAGTAATGTTACCAAAAGCTTTAAAAGCTCAGAAAAAGACCACTATCAATAAAAAGATGGTCAGATATGTCGTCGTTAAAGATTTTGATATGATTCCTAAATTGTCATCTAAACAACAAAACATTTTTAATTATGTAAAAGAACATGGTAAAGTGCGAAAAGACATATTGGCGGAAATATCGTCATCAAGTACCAACACTCTCATCAAAAATGGCGTATTAGCTGAAGTGTTAGAAGAACAATATCGTTTAAAGAGCGACGTTGAGACCAAGACTAAACATCCTTTGACATCCGATCAACAAAGAGTAGTAGATGACATCTTGCAGGAAAACGAAAAAAAAGTCTTTTTGTTACACGGAGTAACTGGTTCTGGCAAAACTGAAGTTTACATGGAAATAATTGAAGAGATGTTGAAGATGGGCAAGACGAGTATCGTTTTAGTTCCTGAAATATCTTTAACTCCCCAAATCGTCGGTCGCTTTCGTGAACGTTTTGGTCAAAGAATTGCCATCTTGCACAGCCGTTTATCAGAGGGAGAAAAATATGATGAATATCGCAAGATAGCCCGTGGTGAAGTCGACATCGTAATTGGCGCTAGAAGTGCCATCTTTGCCCCACTTAAGAATATAGGTACCATCATCGTCGACGAAGAACACTCCACTAGTTACAAACAGGAGAACAATCCCAAATATCATGTCATCGATGTCGCTTTAGAGCGCAGTAAATATCATGACGCCAAAATAGTTTTGGGTAGTGCCACGCCATCTCTTGAGAGCTATGCTCGTGCCAAAAAAGGTGTATATAAATTATTGGAATTGCCCAATCGCGTCAATAATCAAAAAATGCCTTTAGTAGAAATTGTCGATTTGAATAAAGAAAAAAATAAAAGCAGTTATTTTTCTGACAAATTGAAAAAAGCTATTGAAGATAGTCTATCGCGAAACGAACAGATCATTCTTTTTTTGAATAGACGCGGCTATGCCTCTTTTGTGACGTGTTCTAATTGCGGTTATGTCGAGAAATGTCCGAATTGTGACATCACGCTAACTTATCATAAATCTAGCAATACTTTGCGCTGTCATTATTGTGGTTATGGCAATAAGAGAATTGAAATATGTCCAAAATGTGGCGAAAGATCCATCAAAGAATTGGGAGTTGGCACGGAAAAGGTTGAAGAAGAGATAAATAACTTATTCCATTGTCGCACTATTCGAATGGATATCGATACGACGAGTCGCAAGGGTAGTCATGAGCAAATAATTGAAAAATTTAGAAATCACGACTATGACATTTTACTCGGTACCCAAATGATTGCCAAGGGATTGGATTTTGAAAACGTCACTCTAGTTGGTGTGATCAATAGCGATATTTCGTTGATGATTCCCAATTTTCGAAGTAGTGAGTACACTTTCCAACTCCTAGCTCAAGTAGCTGGCCGTAGTGGAAGAGGTCAAAAAACGGGTCGAGTTATCATCCAGACTTATAATCCGACTCACTACGCCATTGAATTATCAAAAAATCATAATTATTTAGGATTCTTCAATAAAGAGATGCAGATAAGACGCGCACTTTCATATCCTCCATATTTTTATATGACCAGCATTAAAGTGATGAGTAAAGATTATGAATGTGCTCGCGATGAAAGTACGCGAATCGGTAATCTCCTTCGCAAGGATTTATCTGATAGCATAATCTTGGGTCCGACAGTCTGCAGTGTCTTTAAACTCAATAATGCGTATCGTTTCAACATAATAATCAAATACAAGCGAGATGACAACCTCTATCCAACGTTAGAGAAGATTCAAAACTACTATAAAAATGTACACAACGTTAAAATTGACATCGATTTCAATCCGATCAATATTTAAAACTTGCTTTTTTATGCGTTTTGTGATATAATTAGCGCAATATGGAGATGGTAGTATGAATGATAACATTCCCAATCGTTATATGTTGATTTTACAAAGAGTTGGCGGTGGTCAAGCTGCCGTTGAATTTGCCAGTGATTCTTCTATTCATTTGGCGGAGATAAAGCCTTTTACTGATGAAAAAAGTTTTTATAAATCAAAGAAAGATGCGAAAGTTAGTAAAAAGACGATGGCTTTTATCGATGCCATAACCAATAGATTTGAAGACTTCAATCAAATGATTACGACTTTGAGTGATAATTATGCACCATTTAACTACAAAATGAATACTTCTTATATCGGAATCATCTACAATAAACAGATGAGCACTTTTAAACTCTCATTTAATGATCCAACGCTTGCACACATCGCCCAAGTAGCTAATGGAAACAACATCAATCCTCATGATGCGACGACTATTTCTTACGTCGATCAATTCATGCAGTTACTCGATGATGGCAAATCTGATTTCTTCGATTGTTTAAAACGCGAATATTTTAATGGGGAAGAACACTTCAATTTTAATAAAAACTTCATCAATTGTTTAGGTATTTATCATCACACTAAAAAGATGGTCGACAATTTTGGAAAATATGATAGTCCAATCAGTTCAGAATTAATGGAAGACGTTGAAACGTATCGTGAAGATGTCATTCAAAAAATGCAAAGTTATCGCTCCTTCCGTGAACTTTATCGCTTTTATAAAATTTATGAATTGGACAAGATACAGCGTTGTACCAGTATCAGAGAAGAAGTAATAGAAGAAGATTATGATACTGATTTCGACGGATTCAAATCGTCGTGGGAAGAAGCTAGACAGAAGACATATCCGCGTTTTAGGTGTGATAATGATGATCAAATCACTTTTGATGACTATTTAAAAAAGGCTATTAAACACTAAGAAAATGTCTTAAAAAAAGATATTTTCTTTTTTTTGTAGTTTTTTTTTGTTATAATAAATTAGGAGATGATAGTTTATGACAGTTAAATATGATGAGAGTTCGATTAAGATTCTAGAAGGGTTAGAAGCAGTTCGAAAAAGACCTGGTATGTACATTGGGTCAACTGATAAAAGAGGATTACATCATCTAGTATGGGAAATAGTCGACAATGCAATCGATGAAGCTATCAATGGTTTTGGTGATTATATCAAAGTGACAATTCATAATGATAAAAGTATAAGTGTAGAAGATCATGGAAGAGGTGTTCCAACTGGGTTACATTCTTCAGGAAAATCGACGCCAGAAGTCATCTATACTATTTTACATGCGGGTGGAAAATTTGAAGAAGCAGGATATAAAGTTTCTGGTGGTTTGCACGGTGTTGGTGCAAGCGTTGTCAATGCTCTATCCAAATGGATGGAAGTAGATATTAAGAAGGATCATGAAGAGTATCTCATCACTTTTGAAAATGGTGGTCATGTCAAAGAACCTTTAAAAAAGATTGGGACGACTAATAAGACGGGAACAACTGTTAGATTTTTACCTGATCCGACTATTTTTTCGACGATATCTTTCTCTTTTAGTACCATCTGTGAAAGGATGCAGGAATCAGCTTTTTTGATCAAAGGTTTGACGATTGAAGTAATCGATGAAGAAACTGGACGCGATAACAAATATTGTTATGAGAAAGGCGTAAAAGAATTCGTCCAATATTTAAATGAGGATAAGACGACTTTACACGATGTCATCGATTTTGAAGGTAACAAAGATGGTATTGAGATGGAGATCGCATTACAATATACTGATACTTATAATGAGAATATCGTTTCTTTTGTCAACAATGTTAAAACAGTTGATGGTGGAACGCACGAAGTAGGTTTTAAGACCGCTTTGACGCGTGTTTTTAATGATTATGCCAAAAACAATGGCTATATCAAAGGAAAAGATAAAACGTTTGAAGGTAGTGATGTCCGCGAAGGGCTCACCGCCATCATATCTTTGAAGATACCAGAAGCACTTTTACAATTCGAGGGTCAAACCAAAGGTAAATTGGGTTCTCCTATAGCGCGCGTTGCCGTTGAAGCTTTTGTCAGTGAGAAGTTACAATTCTTCTTGGAGGAGAACAAAAAGATTGCGACTGATATAATTGAAAAATCTTTGCGCAGCAAGACAGCTCGTGAAGCCGCTCGCAAAGCTCGTGAAGAGGCAAGAAAAGGTAAAGCGAGTAAAAAAGAGCGTAATTTATCAGGAAAATTGACGCCAGCTCAAACTCGCAACAAGAAGAAAAATGAATTGTTTTTAGTCGAAGGTGATTCAGCTGGTGGCAGTGCTAAACAGGGACGTGATCGTCGCTTTCAAGCCATTCTTCCGCTCCGTGGTAAAGTCATCAATACCGAAAAAGCGAAACTCGAAGACATCTTTAAAAACGAAGAAATAAATACGATGATCTATACGATTGGGGCTGGAATTACTCCCAATTTTGAACTTGATGATTGCGAATATGACAAAGTCATCATCATGACCGACGCTGATGATGATGGAGCTCATATCCAATGTTTGTTATTGACTTTTTTCTATCGCTATATGAAACCGCTAATCGAAGCGGGGAAAGTTTACATCGCTCTACCACCTCTCTTTAAGATCAGTTATGGTAAGACAGTCGAATATGCCTATAGCATGGAAGAGATGAAAGAGAAGACCAAAGATAAAAAATGTGAAGTTCAAAGATATAAAGGTCTTGGTGAGATGAATGCTGAACAACTTGCTGAGACGACGATGAATCCCGGTTCCAGAACTTTGATCAGAGTGACGATTGAAGATGCAGCTCTCGTCGAAAAGAGAGTCAGTGTCCTAATGGGAGATATCGTCGAGCCACGCAAGGCGTGGATTGAAGAAAATGTCATCTTTTCACTAGAAGATGATTATGACATAAATAAGAACAAAGCTAATGCTAGTGCATAGTTACAAAAGGTGATAAAATGGAAAATATTATTGATAAGATATATGAATATTCCCTTGAGGAAATAATGGGCGAACGCTTTGGAAGATATTCAAAATACATCATTCAAGATCGTGCCATTCCCGACGTCAGAGATGGTTTGAAACCAGTTCAAAGACGTATTTTATATGGTATGTATCGCGAGAAGAACACCTATGATCATCCTTACCGCAAAAGTGCTAAAACGGTTGGTGCTGTCATGGGAAATTATCATCCTCATGGTGACAGTTCAATTTATGATGCCATGGTTCGTATGAGTCAATGGTGGAAACAGAACACGACTTATATCGATATGCATGGTAACAATGGTTCTATGGACGGCGATAGTCCAGCTGCCATGCGTTATACCGAAGCCCGTCTTTCTAAGATTAGTAATGAACTTTTGAAAGATTTAGATCGTAACACAGTTGTCATGGCACCCAATTTTGATGATACGGAGTTGGAACCGACAGTCTTACCAGCTAAGTTTCCCAACCTCTTAGTCAATGGGACAATGGGAATTTCTGCAGGTTATGCCACTAATATTCCTCCTCATAATTTAGGGGAAGTAATCGATGCGACGATCAAGAGAATCGATTCTCCCAATTGTCGTCTTGAAACGATAATGGAGATAGTCAAAGGACCTGATTTCCCAACTGGTGGTATCGTCGAAGGACTAGAAGAGATCAAGAAAGCTTATACTGATGGACGCGGACGAATTATTGTAAAGTCCCGTGTCAATTGGGAAGATGAAAAGGGAAAATTGACTCTCGTCATCAGCGAAATACCTTTTGAGGTCAACAAAGCTCTTCTCGTTCGCAAAATCGATGAGATCAGAATCGAACACAAAATCGATGGCATCGTGGAAGTGCGAGATGAATCGGACAAAGAGGGTTTGCGAATCGCCATCGATTGTAAAAAAGATGCCAATCGCGATTTAATATTGAACTATTTATTAAAAAATACCGATTTACAAATCACATATAATTTTAATATGGTGGCCATCGTCAATCGCTGTCCTAAACAATTGGGCATCATCGAAATGCTAGATGCTTATATAACGCATCACAAGGAAGTGATCTTGCGCCGTACGGAGTTCGATCTAGAACACGCTAAAGCTCGTTATCACATCGTCGAAGGATTGATCAAATGCATTTCTATTTTAGACGAAGTTATCAAAGTGATTCGTGCCAGCAAAAATAAAAGTGATGCCAAAGATAATCTCGTCACGAGTTTTGCTTTTACGGAAACTCAAGCCGAAGCCATTGTCACTTTACAATTGTATCGTTTGACCAATACCGATGTGGTTGAACTTGAACAAGAAATGGAAAATTTGCGCAAGTTGATCAAGGGATTGGAACAAATTTTAAATGATGAAAACGTTTTAAAGAACGTCATGAAAGATGAACTACGTCGCATCAAAAAAGAATATGCTGTTCCACGTAAAACAGATATTCAAAACGAGATAACAGAAATAAAGATTGATACGACGGTCATGATTGCTAAAGAAGATGTCATCGTCACCATCAGTAAAGATGGTTACATCAAACGAACTTCATTGCGCAGTTATCAAGCAACGCAAGATGATACGACTTTGAAAGAAGGAGACTATCTATTAGGTCTATATGAATTGAATACGCTCGATACACTTCTCATCTTTACAAATTTTGGTAATTATTTTTATGTCCCAGTTCATGAACTTCCAGTTTGTGTTTGGAAAGACATGGGAAAACATTTGAGCAATATCGTTCAACTCGACAGTGGTGAAGAAGTCATGAGTGCTATTCCAATTCGTGATTTCAATCAAAAATTAGATATAACTATTGCTACTGAAAAGGGAATGATCAAGCGTACTAGCCTTCAAGAGTTTAAGACAAGTCGCACACTAAAACCGATTATATGTATGAAGTTGAAGAGCAATGATCACTTGTTAACGGCTAACATCTCTTTGTACAACGATGTGTTCATAGCTACTAATAAATCTTATGGTCTATGGTATGACATAAATGAAATTCCTATTGTCGGTTTGCGAGCTAGTGGTGTCAAAGCCATCAATTTAAAGGATGATTCAGTCATAAATGTCATCAACTTTGATATCAATTCCTCAGAATATGTAACCGTCATCACTGATAAGGGAACGGGAAAACGCATAAAATTGACCGACTTAGAAAAGAGTTCTCGCGCTAAACGTGGTCTTTTGATCTTGCGCGAAGTCAAGAGTAATCCTTATCGCATCGTCAATGTTTTCATCGCCAGTAGCAAGGACTATATCGGTATCAAAAATGACGATATCAAAATGTTCAAGGAAACAGAAATTCCTATTCTTGATCGCTATTCAACGGGTACTCAATTGATCAAGGGTAGAGTGCTATCAGCTTTCTTACAACCGACTCTCGTCAAAAAAGAAGAATTGATTTCTAATATCGAAGATACTAAAAAGACGACGACAGTCTCATTGAAAGAAATAGATGACCGACTATTGACCATCGATGATTTCATCAATATCGATGAGTAAAAAAGTAATCACCTGCATATGATAGAGTAGGTGATTTTTTTATGTCTAAAGAAGATTTTAAGGCCTTTGTAAAGAAAAAACCAGAACTGGTTCGCTATGTTCGCGATAAGAATATCTCCTGGCAAAAATTGTATGAGATATATGATTTATATGGTGAAAATAGTGATGTTTGGCGTGAATATGCAAATGTTGATAATCCCACTAATCGTTTGAGCAATTCTTTTAGTGATATCATAAATACCATTAAAACTATCGATCTTGAAAAATTACAGAGTGGTATTGATAGCATTCAGAATACTATTTCTTTGATTCAAAACTTCGGCAATAAAAATACGACGAATAGTAACAATAATTATCAACCGCGTTATCAATATCATCACATGGATGATTAATGCCACGCGATTTGATCTATGCGATTAGGGAAAATGGGGAATTATATCAGTATTTGAAATATAATTCATATCTTTATAAAAAGATATTGCGAAATGAAATATCTTTAAAAGAATTAGAAAATATTATGAAAAAAGATTTAAAATTGACAATTGCCGACAAATTAGAAAATGTCAGTAATAAAATGGAATTGGCCAATAACTTATTAAACATAATTAGACAGTAATTTCCAAATTTAATGTTTTTTCAGCAATTTTATGTGTTATAATTTAAAAAATAATAATATTTAAAATAGGAGTGAGAAAATGAAAAAAACGATGAAATTATTGTCGCTCATCGCTGTCGTAGTTTTGATGAGCGGTTGTGTCAAATATGACATTGGTATGGAAGTTGGAAAGGATAATAGTGTCTCTATTTCACTTACCAGTGCTATTTCCAACAGCTTAGCTGACTATGCATCAGATAGTGACGATAGCGAGAAGAGTGCTTTGGAAAAGAAAGGATATACTGTCAAAGAGTACAAAGACGACAAATGGACTGGTTTTACCTATACTAAGAAATATGACAATATCGATAAAATCAGTACTAAAGATAGTGTCAAGGTCGAGTTATCAGATATAATGGATTCAGAAAAGGAAGATATAAAATATTTCTTCCAAAAGAAGAGTTCTTTATTTAAAACGACATATGTAGCTAACTTCACCATTGATACAACTAGTGATTCTTCAGATGAAACTGATGAATCTACGACGGCTGATGATTCAACTACTAGTAATGATATGATTGACACTGAAGGAATGACTGAGGCAATGATGACCAGCATGGAATTGAATTATCACATCACATTGCCAGTTAAAGCTGATGAACATAATGCCACGACGGTCAGCAATGATGGAAAAGAATTGTCTTGGAAATTAGAATATGGTAAAGTTAATGAAATCAAGTATGAATTTACAAAGACTAATACTACTGCTCTATACGGTTGTGTAATTGGTGGCGTTCTATTAATTTTATTAGTAGTTATCTTAGTCGTTCTCAAAGTATCTAAAAAGAAAAAACCTAATAATAATGAAGTTCCAGGACCAGGTAGCGTTGAAGTAAAAAATGAACCTAGTGGACAAGTTGTACCACCTGTGACTGATCAAGAAGAGGTTAAACCAGTACCAACTGAACAACCTACACCAATGGGAACTTCTCAAGAAGAAGTGAAGACAGAACCTAGTGTACCTGTTTCAGAAACGCAACCACCTCAGGTTGAAGATACTTCATCTAACGATAATAATGTTTAAAATAAGAGCCATAACGGCTTTTATTTTTTTTGTATAAAGATAAAATTATGTTATAATTGATATAGTAGTGGAGTGATTAGATGAAGAGAATTAAAATTATTTTTTTAATATTGATGACCTTTTTCTTAAGTGGTTGTATTAAATATGAATATGATATGTCCATTAAAGAAGACAAAAGTATTACGATCAATTTGATCGATGCTTTTGAAATAGGAGCTGATTTAGGAGACGATTATGAAATCCCTTCTAAAGAAAAATATGAAGAATTGGGTTATGAAGTTAAAAATTATGATGATGGTAAATACCAAGGTCTTCAATTGAGTAAAACTTATGATAGTGTTGATCAAATCAGTAGTAGCGATTGTGGAACTGTCGATCTGTCTACAATAATTGATCAAGATACCGCAAAATTAGTTTTGTTCAAATCGGAAAAAAAGGATACTGTTACGACTTATACAGCTGATTTCATTTTTGATTTAACGAACAGTACCTCAGATGGCGAAAAAGAACATAGTGGTGAAATAGTCGGTATGAGTAATGAAGAACCTACTATTGATGACATGATCTTTAAATATAGTATTACTTTTCCGAACAATGTCCAAGTGGTGAGTGAAAATGCGACTGAAAAGACGAATGATAATCATACCTTAACTTGGAATTTAACTTATGGTAAAAGAGAAAATATAAAGTTCGTATTTAGGATTGATGACAAAGAAGTAACTGCTTTGATCGATGAAGAAGAGGAATCAGATGAAAACACACCTAAGGACGAAGATTCCGATGATACCAGCGATCAAAATCCTACTGATGAAGAAGAAAAAGGTGAAGAAAAGATGAATGTTCACTTTGAAAAATTGGTCTTAGTCGTTACGATTCTCGCAGTTTTGGCCATCATCATCAGTCTAATCGTTCTCAAAACGTTGATCAATAAAAGAATAAAAAAGATAAAGAGAGATACATTTGACCATCAAAAGCCACCAAGTACTTTGCGAAAGTAGTGGTGGCATGAGATGAAAAATTTAAAGATATACAAAAAAGTTTTAGCGTTGATCACCACGACTTCAATTGCCATTGCACTACCAAGTTTATCAACTAGAGAAGATGGAAAATCCCATATTATTAATCAGGATTTTACTAGTGCTAATTCAGATGTTCCTTTTGCGTTTTTAGATAATTATAAAATCTATATCACAAATAAAGATCGCTCTTCTTTGACGAGTGATGATGCTAATTCCATTTATATAATCGATGAGAGGTTTAGACAAGATCCCAATATCTGCATCATGGAATCATATAAAATTGTTGATCGTGAAGATATGCAAAGAATTATTGCAATTCTTCAAGAATATGAGAGAAAATATCCATCCAATTGGAAGAGGAGCGAACAATCACTGCTCAATGAATGGTTAGTTCACAATCTTTGTAGTGGCATTTCTTTTCGCAAATCTCACACTGATGATGTCGATTTCAATAATGCTGATGAAAAAATTTATAAAGAGAAGATTTTGACTCATTTCTTTGGCAATTAGTCAAATCTTTTTTTTATTTTAATATTGTGATATTATTTATATAGATTTTGGGTGATATTATGAAGAGAGTTGAATTGTTAAGTCCAGTCGGTAATATGGAGACATTACCCTTTGCCGTTCACAATGGCGCTGATGCCGTCTACTTTGCTGGCAAAAAGTTTGGAGCGCGCAAATTTGCCAATAACTTCAATGATGAAGAAATAGTTGAAGCCATCAAATATTGTCATTTATATTCTGTTAAAGTATACATCACAGTGAACACTTTAATTTATGATGAGGAATTGAAAGAGGTATTAGATTATATTGACTTTTTATATTGCCATAATGTCGATGCCTTAATCATCCAAGACATCGGTTTGATCAAAAAGGTGCGTGAATTATATCCCGATTTGGAAATTCATGTCTCTACGCAAAGTCATAACCACAATTCAGAAGGATTGGCGATGTTAGAGAAAATGGGCGTTAAAAGGGCGGTTTTAGCGCGCGAATTGACTCTTGATGAGATACAAAAATTGGATACCAAACTCGAAAAAGAAGTGTTCGTCCATGGAGCTTTATGCGTCTGTTATTCCGGTTGTTGTCTTTTCAGCAGCATGAATGGGGGTCGCAGTGCCAATCGTGGTGAATGTGTCGCATCTTGCCGTCTACCATATCAACTTTATAAAAATGATCACCAATTGAAGACAGATGGCGAATATTTATTGAGCACTAAAGATTTGAACACCTTAGCTCACATCAAAGAATTGATCGAAGCGGGAATAGATAGTTTCAAAATCGAAGGACGAATGAAATCCCCAGAATACGTAGGTTTTGTCACCAAATTGTATCGAACGATGATTGATCATTATTATGATCATCAAGATATGACGGTTGATCCAAATGATTTATACGATTTGAAAAAAGTGTATAATCGCGAGTTTACTGATGGTTATTTGTTCACTGATAAATTTAAAGATATCATGAATCCTAAAACCCCAAATCATATCGGTGTTGAGATTGGGGAAGTCATATCATATGACTCCAATTACATCAAAATAAAATTGTCTGATTCATTAAATCAAGAAGATGGAATAAGACTACCCAATGGCGAAGGAATGATTTTGAATCGTTTGTACGATGACAAAATGTTATTGGTCAATTCCGTTTCTAAAGGATGTATTGCCATCATTGATAATAAAATAAATTTGAATAAGAGAGGGACAGTTTTAAAGACGACTGACAAAAAATTGATGAGCAGTTTGCGCAAACTTCAAGAAAAGAAAATTCCGATTGCAATAATAGCTAATTGTCAGTTGGGTCAACCTCTAGAATTAATTTTAAATGATGGCAAAAATACAGTGAAAGTCTGGGGTTCGCCAATCGAAAGATCTAAGACTAGTCCCATGAGTGAAGAGCGAATGATTGAACAATTGACTAAACTCGGCAATACGCCTTTTGTTGCGCAAAGCGTTTCAGTCAATATTTCTGATCAAGTATTTGTCTCCATTAAAGAAATCAATGAATTACGCCGTCAAGCTGTCTCTGAATTGATCTCGCTTCGTCAAAATGCTTTTAGAAAAAAACTTATCTCATCAAGTGAGAAGAAAGATATTGATAGTGACCCAGTAAGGCGACATAGTAAAGATATTAAAATAGCCATTTTAGTGCGTGATGAAAAACAATTAAAAACTTGTCTTGATCAAAAAGTAGATCGCATATATACCGATTCTAAAATTTTATATGATAAATATAAAAATACTGGTAATGTATACTATCGTTTGCCACGCGTCATGACCAAATATCCTTCTTTTGCCAATGAACATTTGGTGGCGACAGAATTGGGTGCAATCAACAAATATGCTTCGAATAACGATGTCATTGCCGACTACACGATCAATGCTTTCAATCACGAAACGATCAATTTTTTGGTGAAGAATGGATGCCATATGGTCACAATTTCACCTGAAGTGACATTGGAACACTTAAAGAGAAGCACCTTTTTTAACGACGCTGTCGAATATATTGTCTATGGAACGATGGAATTGATGATAATGAAGTATTGTCCCATCAAATTGTTTGATAATGCTGACCGGGACGACTGCCATTTGTGTTCAATGGGAAACGATTATTACTTGAAGGATAATAATGGTCATATCTATCCCATCATCAATACTAAACATTTCACTCATATCATGCATTATGAACCACTTGACAATATTAAAAATATCAAATCGATGCGCGAGTTAGGCATCAACAATTTACGAGTTGAACTATTGAAGGAAACACCTGAAGAAGTCATTAAAATTATTGATAGAATTAGAAAAGAAGTTGATGAATAAATGGATTTACAAATTTGGAATATGTTGGATGAATTGATCAATATTTTTGAAAATAGTGAAGAAATTCAAACGATGACAAAATTAAAGGATGATATTTTAAAAGATGAATTATTAAAAGAAAAATTGGATAAGTTAAAGATGATGAATTCTCATAATGACATTTATAATGCTGAATATGTATCACTTAAAAAAGAAATTCTTAATTTTGACAAAGTTAAAAGATATAAAGAATTAGAAAATGATCTATATTTTTTAGTATTAGAAATCAATAAAAAATTAAAAGAATTAGTGAATGAAAAGGGTTGTATCAATGAAAATAATTAGTGGAATTTTAAAAGGACGTAAAATTGCTGGATATGACATCAAAGGGACGAGACCGACGATGGATAGAGTCAAGGAATCTCTTTTTGCAATGATAAATCCATATCTAGATAATAGTATTTGTCTCGATCTATTTGCTGGTAGTGGTAATTTGGGATTTGAAGCTCTCAGTAATGGTAGTCGCTTTTGTTATTTTAATGACATAAATCGCAAGTGTATTGATGTCATTAAGAAGAATAGCGATGATTTTAAAATGGATGACAAAGTAAAAATTTTAAATTTGGATTATGAGGAATGTTTGCGATATTTAAAAGACCACGATTTAAAAATGGACATCATCTTTTTAGATCCGCCATATAAAAAAGAGTGCTTAAATATGGTCATCGATAAAATATTGGAATATGATCTATTAAATGATGGAGGAGTCATCGTTTGTGAAATCGATAACAATTATTTAAATAGTACTTTAAAAACTTTAGAAATCATCAAAGAACGTAAATATGGTGATAAGTATTTAATTATATATAAAAAAACTAGTCTTTAATTTTTTATTGTTGTATAATTATGATAGGTGATGCTATGAAGAATTTAAATGATAGAGGATTTGCAATATCGACGATGTTATATGGCATTTTAACTATGATAATATTGATTCTCATGCTTCTTTTAAGTATTATGCGCAGTACTTATAATAAAGAGACAATGGCTTCTGAGGACGTCAGTTATTACTTGAATAAATGCATTAAAAAACAGGTCAATTTAGACATGTGTTACATGGCTAACAATTATAGTTGTACTGATGAATATGAAACCTACGTATCTTGTGTCGGGGGCGAAGCCAATGCCATAGCTAGTGGTAATCTCGTCTCTCTAAGAGATTTGATTTTAGATAATGAAGACGTTCAAAACTCCGGTTTGACGACGGATGTCACTAACGCTACTAAAAGATATGTGTTCACAGGTGATAGTGCTCGCAATTACATAAAGATCGGTACTAAATCAGGTCGTATCATTGCCTTGGAAAATGATGGCTCTATCAAAATAATGTTTGATGATGCAACGACTGAACCCATAGATAAAAAGAGTAGTACGCAAGCTGGTAGTGGTGTTCAATTTTGGACAAATAGTTCTACACTTCGCAACAGTTTGCAAAACAAGTGGAACAATATGGATTATACATCTCTTTTCAAAGTGGATGGCGTTTATTATTTTGGAGCTATTTATAGTACGGACAACGTCGGTAGTTATTTCTCTTCGATGGATACCAATATAAATAACAATACCGAAATAGCTAAGAATTCCTTTGGAATAGTTTCATTAGCCGACTATTTAAAAGCATCAAATAGTACGGAATGCAGTCTGTCATCTGGCACCATTGCCAATAGTATGACCAAGTGTCGAAGCGGCAATTGGATGAACAGTGTCAGTTCAAATAGTTGTCATTGGACTTCAACGCCATATAACGGTTTGAGTCAATTCGTCACTTATTCTCCTAGTTCGGTAACTGGTACAGCTCTGTTGACACAATGTACAGCTAATATGGTGGCATATCTAAAGAGTAATACGATGGTCGGTTCCAATGCTGATGGTACCGCAGCTCATCCATACATCGTTCAATTACAATGAGATAAATAAAAATTTGAATATATGAAGAGTTAAATCAAAAGATAAGAGGCTATATGAAAAAAGAGAATTATAAAAAAATTATTAAATATTTATTAATCGTCGTATTGTTACTAACAACTGTTTTTTTACTATACAATTCACCCGTTTTTGCAGACGTTGGCAACAATAATGATTATAGTGATTATGATTATGGTGGGTACAGTGACTATGGTGATTTTGACAGTGGAAGTAGTAGTTCGAGTGATGCTGATGCTGGGGACATACTTTTATTATTTTACATTCTTGTAGATACTTTTGGTCCCATTGGAACATTAGTTATTATTGCCTTGATTATCGGTGTTAGTATTTATTTAAAAAAGAGTGGTAGACTCAAACAGATGCGAGTTATGAATGCTAATCAAAATGCTTTGCGAAGAGCCCATGAGAGTGAAAATATTCCCGATTCGAATTTAAGTCATTCCATTGCTCAAAACATTCGCAATGTCGACCCCAACTTTTCAGAAGATGATTTCATCGGTTGGGCAAGAGAAGTATTCATGAAGATTCAACAAGCTTGGACTGATCGCAATTGGAAAATTATACGTCCTTTCGAAAGTCAAGAATTGTTTAATCAGCACAATCAACAATTGGATGAATACATCAAAAACAATAAAATTAATAAAGTAGAAAAAATAGCTATTAGACATTGCAGTTTGCGCGATTATCACGTCGATGGTGATAAAGAAGTACTAGTCGTTGAACTTCATGCGACTATGCATGACTATGTAGTTGATGCCAATACTAATGAAGTTCTCGAAAGTGATCCAAATCGTACTTGGTTCATGAAATATGAAATGACCTTTAATCGTAAAAAAGGTGTTTTGACAAAAATGGGAATGAGTAATAAATCGACGACGAATTGTCCAAATTGTGGTGCTCCAACAGAGATCACGTCAGCTGGGCAATGCGAATATTGTAAGAGCATTATTACGACTGGTGAACACGATTGGGTATTATCTAACATCGTTTCCATCAAGTAAAAGAGTGTCTAGAAAAATGACATTGTATTGTCATAGTGATTTTTTAGATGTATTATATATAATATAGGAATAAATGATATTGAGATTATATTAGTCCAGAAGGAGGAATTTTATATGGGATTAATTAAATCTGCCGTTGGCGCAATTGGTTCAACTTTAGGTGATCAATGGGAAGATCTGATCAAATGTGAAGATATGGATGAAAATACATTGATGATGAAAAAGACGACTAAAAGTGGACAGATTTCAAAAGGGAGTAGAATAATTGTTGCACCTGGACAAGTAGCTGTTGTCTACGATTCAGGAACAATTTTAGATGCGACTGCTGAGGAGGGTACTTATAACTTTGATCAATCTACATCACCAACTTTTTTTGCTGGTCAATTTGGCGCAGTATTTAAAGAGATGTGGCAAAGATTTACTTACAATGGTACACCAGCTAAAGAACAAGCCGTATTCTACTTCAATGTCAAAGAGATATTGGATAATAAATTTGGAACTGGTACACCAATTCCTTATCAGGATTGGTCACATGCCATTCCTAATCAAATGACAGGTTCATTGATGCCGCTTGGAGTTAAGGTCAGATGTTATGGAAAGTATACATTTAAAATCTTTGATCCAGCACTATTCATGCGCATGTATGCTGGAACTGCTGATGTCGTTACCAAAGATGTATTATCTGATCAGATGAATTCAGAAGTGATGGCAACTTTCCAAAATGTCTTAAACGAACTTGGAAATAGTGAACACAAAATTCCATTATTGGAATTACCTAGCAATACTGATGAAATTAAACAAGTAATGGATTCCAAAGTATTTGATGAACCAATTCGCAATAGGGGAATTAAATTAGTCGGATTTGCTATTGAGTCTGTAACACCTGATGAAGAATCTGATAAGAAGATTAAAGAATACGAACACAATGCTAATTCAATGATGCAGCAAGGAAGAGTACTCGACGTCATGGATAAAGCTGCTAGTAACGAAAATGGGGCTGCTAATGGTTTTGTCGGTTTGGGAGTAATGAATATGGCAACTGGTGGAATGACTGGAGGAGTTATGCAAAATGCTTTCAATAACCAACCACAACAACAACAGTATGATCCATATCAAAAAAATCAAACGACGACGAAATGTCCAAATTGTGGTGCTGAAGTAACTGGTAAGTTCTGTAGCGAATGTGGTACTGCCTTGAATCAAGTTAAAAAGTGCCCAAATTGTGGAGCTGAAGTTACCGGTAAATTCTGCAGTGAATGCGGTACAGAGATCAAATAAAAAAAGTAGAGCAATCTACTTTTTTCTTTTTAAAATATCATCGTATGAAGAATTCTTTCAGTATTTTTAAAATTTAATTTAGCTACTTCTCTCAATTTGTCTTCTCCGTATTTGACAACTATTTCTTCACCAATCTTATCGACTTGTTCACCAGCCCCTTTAGGTAGAGGAATGTGAAGGGAATCACTCAATTTATCAAATTCTTTTAGAAATATGTAACGACTTATGACTGATGCTGAGGCAACCGCCAAGTTTTTGTCTTCAGCTTTGGTCATAAATGTCACACCTCTTTGAACATTAGGACTTTCTTTAATATAATCGTAATAGCGCTGTTCTCTAGCAAATTCGTCAATAATTATATAGTCGTAATACAAATCTTTTTCTTCATGAACCATTTGCCATAATACTTTATTATGCATAATAGCTTTTAATTTATTAATATTATATCCGACACCATATTTTTCGTTATATTCACTATTGTTTAAAATGATGCTCTTATATTTAATTCTTTTTACTAATTGAGGTGCAATCTTCAATATTTTGTCATCATCTAATTTCTTAGAATCCTTTATTCCCAATTCTTCAAGAAAAGAAATATCATCTTTAGTTACATAACAACTAGTTACGACAATTGGTCCAAAATAATCACCCGTACCAACTTCATCTGATCCAATAGAGGAGCAGTAGTAATATTTTTTATCATCTTCGGTAACTTCTTTTTGGCTGATATTCTGCCCATCAATCTCTTTCCACATCGTCGCATCTACATCAGCACTCGTCCCTTGAAACATGACTTTTCCCGAAGTATACATCGTTATGACCGTATCTTCTTCTTCAGCTTGAAAGACGACATAAGGTATTTCTTTATCTCTTTTTTTACCTTCATAATATTTAATCATTTTTTCTTTAGTCTGATCACTAACTTTAATTACGACGTTCATATCAACACCTCAATAACATTATAACATTCAAAATAAAAAAACTCTACTCAGACAATTATTTTTCTATAAAATATCGATTTATAAATAGTAAAAAATACATTTTAATGTTGAAATTATTGAAAATATATGTTACTATTAAAAAGTCATGGACCCTTAGCTCAGTTGGTTAGAGCATCCGGCTCATAACCGGACGGTCATAGGTTCGAGTCCTATAGGGTCCACCACTTTGCGGGTATGGCGGAATTGGCAGACGCACTAGACTTAGGATCTAGCGCCGCAAGGCTTGCAGGTTCAACTCCTGTTACCCGCACCACATTGATATTAAACTCGGAAGACACGAGTAAAAATAGAAAACGTACTTGATTCAAGTACGTTTTTATTTTTCGTAATGATACCTTGAATAAATCAAGATTTTTTTTATAAATATAAAGATAAATATATATATTTTTTAAATTGTGTTATAATATACAGACAAGAAGTGAGGTAATTATGAAAGATATTTTTGAATTATTAAAAAGACATAAACGTTGCAAAGAATGTGAACAAGAATTAAAACAAGACCATAATCTTATCAATATTTTTGCCAATGCCCTCGATTTAAAACTATGTTACTATAATTTGAAAAAAATAAAAAAAGATCGTACCAATGCATTTGAAATTTCTAATAATTTAATTTATTTTTATCCATACAATGATGGACGTCCTACATGTAGCTTTGAATTTTATCAAAATGGTGAATTGATAATTGGTAATGATAAGGTGTTCAGTCAAATATCTAATTTAGATGATATCATTTTACAGATGGTAAGAATATTTAATCAAGCACTTGATAAAAGAATTGTCTTAGATCCATATTATTTCATGCTTGAATTAACAGATGAAGTACATAAAGACTATAAGGGAAGGGCAAATCTCATAATCACCGAAAAAGCAATTAGAAATCAAAAATTAAATGAAGAAAATTTTGATGAGGCCCAAAAATATTTTATTAATCGTTTTTTAGATCATTTTATTGGTTGGAATTTCGGCTTATCAGTTAATAGAAATGAAACTTTGAAAAAAGAATTGGAAGAATTAAATGAAAAGGTTATCGATATGGGTATTAGAAAATATGCAGGACCAGGATTTGAAGTAGTTGGTTCTGAAGATGAAGCAATTGATGGTTTACAACTCTATGAATTACCAACTGAAAAAGGTTCTAAAAAAACTAAAATAAAAAGCATATAAAAATTACATACTTCTAATGATATGTATCATCTATATATTAATAGTATACTTTCTCAAAAATTAAAAACGTTATGTTCAAATGGGCATAACGTTTTATTTGATTAATCATTACCTTATTATCATATCGTCATTATCAGGTCCTGTACCAATGAATTTGACTGGAACATTTAAATGCTTTTCTATTCTTTTAATATAAACTTTAGCTTTTTCATCCAATTCATCATAGTTCTTTTGACCATTGATATCAAAATCAGTGTCAAAATCTTCATAGATAGGGGTGACTTCTTCTTCGTGTCCAATTATGTCATCGCTATATTCATCATATAATTTATCATTTAATTTATAAGCAACACATAATTTAGCCCTTTTTAATTTGCCAATGGTATCCAAGTGGTTTAGCGCAAGAGATGTTATACTATTAATTCTAACGGCATATTTGAGCGCTACTAAATCCATCCAACCACATCGTCTAGGACGTTTGGTCGTCGCACCATACTCGTGGCCCAATTCTCTAATCGTATCACCGATTTCATTGTTCTGTTCAGAGATGAATGGTCCTTCACCGACGCGAGAAGCATAGGCTTTGCACACGCCATAGATGTCAGTTAAGTCTTTGGCGCCGAGACCACTACCGGTTTGAATACCTCCAATAGTGGGATTGGATGAAGTGACCATTGGATAGTCTCCCAAATCCATGTCGAGTCCTGTCGCTTGAGCCCCTTCACAAACGATTGTCTTATCTTCTTCAATTGCTCTATGCAAGTAAGAGACTGTATCACAAACATATGGCTTTAATCGATCGCGATAATTTAAATAATCAGCGACAATTTTCTCCTCATCAAGTGTTGGGAAACCATATAGTTCAAAAATTTGATTTTTATTTTTTATATTGCGTCGCAACTTATTCTCAAACGTATCACTGTACATATCGATGATGCGCAAACCGATGCGATTAGCTTTGTCCATATAACATGGTCCAATGCCACGAGCTGTCGTTCCCACTTTGTCATCACCCTTTAAAAACTCTTGGAGTTTGTCCTCGACGAGATGATAGAGGAAGATCAAATGCGCTCTCGTACTGATATGTAACTTTTTCAAATCCACTCCCAGTTCTTGCAAAGCATCAATTTCTTCGAACAACACTTTGGGATCGAGGACGACACCATTACCGATGACGGCCTCTGTCTTATCATTTAAAATCCCTGAAGGAATCAAATGAAAAACGATTTTTTGACCATTTAACTCAACGGTATGCCCAGCATTATTCCCACCAGTACAACGAAGAGCAATGTCACTATTACTAGCTAAAAAGGTAGAGACTTTACCCTTACCTTCATCACCATAATTTAAACCTAAAACAACTGAAACTTTTGCCATAAAACCTCCTAATAAATTTATTTCATCATTTATTATATTACTTGCCAAAATAAAATAAAAGTTTTATTAATCATAATTTAGTGTTACAATAACTCTTGGTGATGAAAATGACTACTGTTGATGGATACAATATCGAAAATGATATGGTCAGACAAGATTTAGAGATAAAACAATATGAAATGGATGATTTATTAAAAGAAATAAATAATATCAAGATTAAAGATAAGAATTTAAATACTAATATTTCACGCCTTATGAAGATCAATTCAGCTAATAACAAAAGTTTTGTTCTGCGCGGTTTATTCGATATGTTCTATTTATTGATGATTGGTTGTATTATCCTAAACATCATCCAATTTAACATGTATTCTTTTTTCTTAGGATGTTTATCCAGTGTAGCGCTAATGGGAATGGGTATGGTTGACAAATATTATTTTGGCCATACTTGGCGTGAATTATTGAATAAAAAACAGACAGCAAAAATAAAACAATTAAAAGCTGATCGAATAAAAAATAAAAAGTGTTTGAACAATCGTCTTAATAAATTACACACCTTAGAAAAAGAACAAGAAAAATTGAGTTATCGCTTTGCTTATACGACGATTAAAAACACTTCAAAAGAAGAACAAGTCGCCATGACTCCGGCAATACAAAAAGAAATATTTAACGAAGAAATGGCCATGTTAGAAAAAGAGGCATCTCTAGGCCAAGTCAATAAAAAATTGGTCAAAAGACGCGAGTTTTATCGCAACAATAAAAGACAGAGTTATTAGTTAACTCTGTTTTAATTTAGAAGATAGATACCAATAGTCAAATATGTCGCAAATAGAATCCATATCATATAAATGATGTTGAGATAGAAAGATATCTTTTTTTTGCGAAAGAACAAATATAACATATACATGACTAATACATCTAATATTATGATCCAAAAGATGGCTAGTAAACGAGCTTTAAAAGTGAAAAAGATGATTGACCATAATAAATTGAAGAACAATTGTAAATAATAGATGAAACTCTCTTTAAAAGTTGGTTCTGGGAATTCTCTTTTAAATAGATAATATGATATTCCCATCAATACGTAAATAATGCTCCAAGCAATTGGAAAAACGATTTTAGGTGGTGCTAATAAAGGTAAATTTAGGGATACGTAATCGATGTCTTTAGAAATGAAGAATCCAACTAAACTGCCAAGGATAATTGGCAGTAATAAATAAAAGGCACTTTTTAATTTTCTCATTTTTATTTCTCACCAATATTATCTTATTCATTTTTTAATTTTTTATAACTCATTGACTAATTATGACAAGTTACGTCAAATGACATACTAATTTATTGAATTAAAGATGATGTTTGGTTTAAAATAATAATTGAAAGATAGTAAATCTTTAATAGGAGGAAAATATGAGAAGTGTCGCAATAAAAGGTGTAAAAGAATTTGAAATTAAAGAAATCGCTGAACCAGTTAGCGATGGCAAAAAAGTCATTATTGATGTCAAAAAGACTGGTATTTGTGGATCTGATATTCACTATTGGGTAGCTGGAGGACCAGTTGGTCTCGTCATGGGACATGAATTTGCTGGAGTAGTAAGAGATCCAGGTGATAGAGCTGATTTAAAAGTAGGAGATCGCGTAACCGCATTACCAATTTCTCCTTGTCTAAAATGTCATGCTTGCCTTTCTGGTAATCCTCAATACTGCATTCATACATGGGATCAAGCTACAGGACTTGCTTTGACTAATCCAGGAGGACTTGCTCCACGTCTAGCTACGCGTTCAGATATGGTTGTCAAGTTGCCAGATAACGTAACTGATGAAGAAGCAGCTATGGTTGAACCAACGGCTGTTGGACTTCATGCCGTAAGACTTGCCGATATCAAAGTAGGGGAAAAAGTCTTAGTCATCGGTGGAGGTATCATCGGTCTCGTCTCTGCCATGTTTGCCAAAATGGAAGGCGCAAGTTTAGTAGTCGTTTCAGAAACTAATCGCGCTCGTGGTGAAAAATCTGTTGCTCTTGGAGTAGCTGATGAGTGGTTAGATGCCACTGATCCAAAGTTCATGGAAAATGTCATGGCTAAAACGGGTGATGGTTTTGATAAAATAATTGAATGTTGTGGTAATGCTCCAGCTGTAACTAGTGCTCTCACTACTGTTAAAACAGGAGGAACAGTTGTCCTAGTAGGTGTTTCTCTCGAAGCGATAACTATTCCAACGACTATTGCTGTCATGCATGAATTGACTTTACAAGGAGCAATTGCTTATACGAAGGAAGAATTCGTAACATGTGTTAATTTGATGGCTAATAAACAGATCGAAGTAACTAAATTCATTGATAGTGTCGTAGGATTAGAGGATGTACAAGCATCATATGAAAAATTGACTTCTGGTACTAGTGATGCTATAAAAATCATTGTTGATCCAAATAAATAATGAAAAAAGTGATATCATTTGATATCATTTTTTTATGGATAAATTTATGATAATGCATAAGTTATACTATCAAACTTTCAAAAAATAAATTATAATAGAAAATATGAGGTGAATAATATGCAACTAGAAGATCAATTCAAATACATCGTCGGTGCTTATTATGGAGTTAGGGAAATGGATGAATATCCCTTAAAAGTTTATGTTTTAAAAGATATTGAAAATTATTTAAAAGATTTTTTGGACAATAATCCCATTCCCAATTTCGATTATCGCCATAAAGCTTTAGAAATAGAAGAAAAGATGTCTCTAAAGACAAAACTGCAAGATGCTCTTCTAGTTCTATATAAAATAGATGCATCTCTTGAACTTATCGCCTTGGTCAAAAAAAGAATCAAAAGAATAGATACAAATAGGAGTTGACAGTATGAATCGTTATAGTAGTATTAAAATAGCTAGTATATTAGGAATATTTGGTAATATTTTTCTATTGATAATCAAAGGAGCCATAGGTTTGGTCACCAATAGTCAAGCCATGATTGCTGACAGTTTCAATAGCGCTGGTGACATCGTCTCATCAGTAATGACTTACATAGGAAATAAAATAGCTAGTAAGCCTTCAGATGAGGACCACAATCTCGGTCATGGTAAAGCCGAATACATTTATTCCATGTTGATCAGTATAGCAATGATTTTGATGGCTCTAAAAATTTTTAATAATTCATTATTAGCCCTCATTCATCAAAATACATATCAATTTTCTTTTTGGTTAATCATCGTTTGTCTAGTCACCATCATTGTCAAATTGAGTCTATTCATCTACACCAATAAATTGTCTAAAAAATACAATAATCTCTTGATCAAATCCAATTCTTATGATCATCGCAACGACTGTATTTTGACGACTTTCAATCTGCTTTCTTGTCTTTTAGCTCTTTGGAATATTTACTTTTTAGACGGAATCGTCGGTTTGGGTATATCGGTTTGGATCATCTATACTTCAATAAAAATATTCATTGACAGTTACAACGTTCTAATGGATAAATCGATTTCTTTTGAAAGTCGACAAAAAGTATTAGATATCGTCAAAAGTCATGATGAAATTAAAAAGATCACGCATTTCAACTCAACTCCTGTCGGATATCAATATCAAATTTCTTTAACGATTTTTGTCGATGGCAATTTATCGACTTTTGATAGTCATGCGATAGCGGACAATTTAGAAAAAGAGATAACTAATAAAATTGATGAAATATATTTGACTGTCATACATGTCAATCCGATTAAAATAAGTGGTGGAAAAGAAAAGGGAAGGAGCACAGTTAAAAGAAATGATAGAAATAAAGGAAGTAAATAATATTTTGTATCGCATTCAAAAAGATTGGCCAATTGAAGGAGTTAACTTTGTCGATTTAACTCCATCTTTAAACGATGCCGATAAATTTTATGAGATCTGTTTAAATCTCAAGAAAAAAATCCTTGCTAAATGTGGTGATATCGATTATATCGTATCTCCCGATGCTCGTGGGTTCATATGGGGAAGTTATTTGGCAGCCTTGATGCACAAACCTCTCATTCCCGTTCGCAAACAGGGAAAAATTCCTGACAGTTTTGTCATGGCAAAAACGAGTGATACAACTGAGTATTCTCATATTGATCTCGTTTTACCTCAGGTTGATATAACGGGAAAACGCTGCATTTTTGTCGATGATGTATATGCCACTGGTGGCACTTATAAGGCCTGTCAAAAATTGATTGAACAAGAACATGGCCTTTTGGCGGATGCTTTCGTCATTTTAAATATTCTTTTGACTGATGATGAAATAAATTATTTAGTAAGCATTGACGATTTAGACCTAAATTAATTGTCAATCCTTGATATCAATGCTATAATGTAAGTATAAAATGGGAGGCTATATGAAAAGTGATAAAGAAAAGAAATGGCAAGAAAATTCTAAGATGATTAATGACCCCAATCGCAAAATTTTTGATAATGATGATATTTATAATTTGAATGATGGTGAATTTGCTCCAATCGAAGAAAAAGAAGAAAAAATACCTTTGACTGAAGAAGAAAAAAAAGAAGTGCGCAAGAAATTATTCATTCTTTTAGTATTGATTGGCATCGCTTTGATCATTCTAGTCATCATACTAATTTTTAATCCTTTCGGTGGGGATGAAAAAATGGATAAAGAACCGGAAAAACCAATCGTTGAAGAAAATGATATCGATTATGATGAAGTAGCAATTAAAGACTTAGAAGATGGCCAAATTCCTAATACTAATAAAGAATTAAAACAATTACTAAATGAAAATATATATCGCGTAGCTGATTCATATGGTTATGATATAATTGCTATTTATAAAAATGATAAAAATGTCATTGATAAATTATCTGATCAAAACAAGTTGCTTTTATTGACGAAAACTCAAGATTTCAAAGACTTGTTCAAAGAAAAGATTAAAGATGTAGATATTTGTAGTTCTAATATCAAAATAACTAATTTGGAAATAAATGATATATTGAATAGAAAATTTCATACCAGTCTTTCTAAATATGAAAACTTTATCTATTATTACTATGAAGATAGTGAATTCAAAGCCAGTGTCAATTTCACTTGGCAAAAAGATGGCTATATCGTTAAATGTTTTAATGGCCAAAGCGATGTCAAACAATTAGTTGAACAATCATATGTTTCAGCTACGAAAGAAGATGATGACTTATACATCGATATCAAAGTTGTCTTCATCAATAAAAATGGCATCTATAAAGATTCTAATTTTAAAACATTGATTACTAAACTTGACCAAACAAATGACAATACAAATTACATGTCTTCAGCTAATACATATCGTTACACTTATAAATGGGCTGATACAGGTTATTATCTAACGGAAATAGATTTATTGAAATAGGCTTTTGGGCCTATTTTTAGGAGAATTTTATGTTTAAATATTTATTTATTGATATTGATGGAACGCTTACCAATTTTCAAAAAGAAATTTCTAAGCCCGTTTTACAAGCAATCGAAAAGATGGAGCAAAAAGGGATGCAGATCATTTTTTGTTCTGGCCGTAGCAATGATTATTTAATCGATTTGACCAATCGTTATCACTGTGGTAGGTATCTAATTTCTTCTAATGGGACGATGATCTATGATAAAGATGGTGAAAAGAATCTCTATTTTCAAAAAATGCCTTATGATGTCATCAAGAGTATCTTTAAATATGCCGAGAAAAGAAGAATTGGTCTAATATTCAATGGTGAAATGTGTCGTTATGGAAACATTTTTTTAAAGAAGAAGAATTTAAACAAATATAAAATAATCGAAGTGATCGAAGATTTACGAGATGTTTTAATAAGTCAAATAGTCATAAGTACTGATGATATAAAAAAGATCGAAAAGATGAGTGAAGATATCAAGTTATTTAATAATTGCCAAATTGCTTATATGAGTGATATGATAAATGATACCCATTCGAAAAATTATTCTTGTGATATCATCAATATCGATAATGATAAGGGAATGGCCATCAGAAATTTTTTAAAAATGATGAACGCTAGTAGAGAAGAGTGCGTTGCAATTGGGGATTCGATCAATGACATTTCGATGTTTGATAGCGTCGCCTTAAAAATAGCTATGGGAAATGCTTGTGACGAATTGAAAGAGAAAGCTGATTTCATCACTAAAACAAATGATGAAGATGGCGTCAAATATGCTTTAGATTACATTGATGATAATTAAAATATTGGTGAGGTGAATTTATGCGCAATTTTAAAAGAGAAAACAATTCTATTCCAAAACAGATCATAGATAATGCTAGAGGTTTAGCCATTGATATGATCGATGAAGCTCAAAGTGGTCATCCTGGCATTGCCTTAGGAGCAGCACCAATCTTGATTGATCTATATATGAACCATCTCAAATTTAATCCCAAAGATGATAAGTGGATCAATCGTGATCGCTTCGTCATGTCCTGTGGTCATGGCTCAAGTTTACTTTATGCTACTTTATACATGGCTGGGTTTGACATCACGTTAAACGATTTAAAGAAATTCCGTCAAATCGGTTCCATCACACCAGGACATCCCGAGTTAGGCGTTACTCCAGGAGTAGATGTTTCAACTGGTCCTTTAGGTCAAGGAATAAGTATGGCCGTCGGAATGGCTATTGGGGAAAGATATCTCGAAAACTATTTCGGAAAAGACATCATAAATTATCATACTTACGTCTTGGCTAGTGAAGGGGACTTGATGGAAGGAGTTAGCTATGAAGCTTGCTCTTTAGCTGGACATCTCGGTTTGAACAAATTGATAGTTCTCTTTGACAGCAATGGAATAACACTTGATGGCAAATTAGAAAATTCTTTTAATGAAGATATCAAAAATAGATTTGAAGCCCAAGGATGGCATTATTTACAAGTCGAAAATGGAGAAAATACAAATGACATCGATAGTGCCATTGAAAGAGCTAAACAGATGAATGGACCAACTATCATCGAAATTAGAACTACTATTGGCAAATATTCATTGAATCAAGGTTCATCGATGGTCCACGGTTCACCACTCGATAGAGAAGACATCGCGCAATTAAAAAAGCGTTTGGACTTGCGCTTACAACCATTTCAACCGAGTGCTGATTCTATAGATATGTTTCGTGATAAAGTAAAAACTCGTTGTGAGAAAGAGTATGCCAATTGGCAAAAAAAATGTGCAAAAATGACTGAAGAGATGCGAAGAGAACTCGTTGATCTTCAAAATAATAAAAAGAGTATCGAATTGAAAAATTTCAGTTATGAAATGCCCGCTGACTTGCAAGAAGCAACGCGCGTTTCCAGTGGTAAAGTGCTCAATGCCATCAGTGACGAATATCCATTTTTGATCGGTGGTAGTGCTGATGTCAGTAAGTCGACCAATGCGCGAATCATCAGCACGAGTAATTTTTCCAATCGCTCGCCAATGGGGCGCAATATCGACTTCGGAATAAGAGAACATGCCATGGGAGCAGTGGCCAATGGTATTGCCTTGACGGGAATAACTCCTTTTGTATCAACTTTTTTATCATTTTCTGATTACTTAAAACCCGCTATTAGAATGACCGCAATGATGGATTTACCAGTCATATACGTCTTTACTCACGACTCAATCATGGTCGGAGAAGATGGGCCAACGCATCAACCAGTCGAACAGTTGATTTCTTTGCGCAGCATTCCCAATTTAGATGTCTATCGTCCATGTGACAGCAATGAAGTTATTGGCAGCTATAAAGCCATTTTAAAAAATCGTCGACCAGCAGCCATCGTCCTCTGTCGCAATCGAGTTTTAATTAATAAGACGACCAATATCAATGACGTGATCAATGGAGCCTATATCTTGGAAAAAGAGAGAAAAAAGGGTGATGCCATCATCATTTCCACTGGTGAAGACATGATGATTGCCACTGAAGTAAAAAGAGAACTCGATAGCAAGGGTTATGACATCAGATTGGTATCAATGCCATCAATTGAATTATTCAATCGCAAGAGTAAAGCATATCGCCAAAAAATTCTTCCCGATTTGAATAAGACATTCGTCATCGAATCATCTTCTTCATATTCTTGGCATCAATATGTAAAAGATGCTGATCACTTATTTACAATTGATCAATTCGGCATGAGTGGAAAGAGAGAAGACATTTTAAAGAAATACAAACACGACTGTGAACACATTGTCAAACGAATAGAAGAATTATTGAATTAATTCTTTTTTTCTACATTTTTTTTGAACCTGGCAACCTATACTAAAACTGGGTGATAATTATGAGAATATATTATATTTTTAGCATTAGAGATGAAGTATACGAATTGTACAAAGACTATCCTCGAGCTCTATACAATATCTTTTTAGAAATATATGAAATGAATAAAAAAGAACTCGATTATGGGTTGACACTCTTTCAACAATTGACTTTGCCAATCAATAAAAATGAGTTGGACCGTAAAATATACCAAGATTTAAAAGACAAAATGCGCTACGCTCAAAACCGTGATGAACACATCATCAACAATTTATATTCTGAAGAAATAAGTATCATGAAAATTAAAAATACTCATATCGTCATCAATACCATTCAGAGTTATACCGAATTTTTTGAACTACTGAACAAATACAAATCTTTTCTTTTTGCATGTGATTTTCAAAATGACGATTATTTTTTCTTATCCCGCATTAAAACTCTTGTCTAAACATATAATTTTTAGTAAAATACTCTTGAGGAGATGATAGTTACATGTTTTGGCAAAATGTTCTATGGTTAGTAATTGGTTTAGTCGTTGGAGCAATCGTTGGCTTTTTGATCTGTCGTAAAGTAATGACGAGTTATTTAATGAAAAATCCGCCAATAAACGAAGAGATGATTAAGACTTTGATGCTTCAAATGGGTCGAAAACCTTCCCAAAAACAAATCAATCAAATAATGAAGCAAATGGAAAAATTCAATTAGGAGATAGACTCCTTTTTCTCATGTGATATGTTATATTATGTTATTGACTAATATCAAATAATATGATAAAATCTAAATGTTTGATGCCTTTATAGCTCAAACCGCATTGAAAAGGTTTAAATGCATTCGTGCTACCTCAAAAGCGAGTCTAGAATCAATATAAAGGAGGAATGTTCGTGAAAGCTGTTATCAAAACAGGTGGTAAACAATACTATGTCAGTGAAGGTGACATCATCTACGTTGAAAAATTAGATGGTGAAGCTGGAGATAAAGTTATCTTTAACGAAGTATTAGTATGTGATGACAAAGTTGGAAATCCTTATTTGAAAGGTGCTTCTGTCGAAGGCGAAATTTTAAAGAATGGTAAGGGTAAAAAAATAAGAATTTTCACTTACAAATCTAAGGATAGAAGTAATCGTCGCACTATGGGACACAGACAACCATATACCAAAGTTGAAATCAAATCAATTAAAGGTTAATCATGATTAGAGTACTCGTATCAAAAAAAGATAATAATATTATTAAAGTTGATGTTTTAGGGCATGCTGATTACGATCAATATGGTAAAGATATCGTTTGTAGTAGTGTGTCAAGCATTGTTACGACTACAGTAAATGCTATTCTTATGTTTGATAAGAATTATCTAAGTTATTCAGAAAAAAAAGATGATTTTGAAATTGTGATAAAAGAAAATAATGAAATTGTAGATAATCTCATTAACAATATGATCAATTTATTGAGAGAGTTAAATGAGGATTATCCTGATAATATCGAGATAGAGGAGGAAGAATAATGAACTTTTTAAGATTAAATATACAATTATTCGCTCACCATAAAGGACAAGGTTCTACATCCAACGGACGTGATTCTGCTGGACGTCGTCTTGGAGCTAAAATTAGTGATGGTCAAACTGCTACAGCTGGTTCTATTCTATATCGTCAAAGAGGAACAAAGATTTTCCCAGGTGTCAATGTTAAACGTGGCAGTGATGATACTTTATTTACAACTGTAACTGGTGTCGTTAAATATGAACGCGTAGGAAAAGATAAGACACAAGTCAGTTGTTATCCAGTAGCTGAATAATGGAAAGAGTTAAATCTCTTTTTTTTATTTGATAAGAAATAAATAATGTGATAAAATATACTCGATTTGATGGAGGTGAATGATATGTTTGTAGATGAGGCCAAAATAAAGGTGATTGCTGGTCGTGGTGGTGATGGTTGCCTTGCTTTTAGACGCGAAAAATACATACCGATGGGCGGTCCTTATGGTGGTAATGGCGGAAGAGGCGCAAACATCAAATTCGTCGTCGATGAAGGACTCCACACTCTAATCGATTTGCGCTATATGAAGACGATTAAAGGTGACAAGGGGGAGAATGGTCGCGGTAAGAATCAAAATGGTGCCAATGCTGAAGACATCGTCATTAAAGTACCTCAAGGTACAGTGATCACCGATATTGATACCGACTTGATCATCGCCGATTTAAAAAATAAAAATGATGAAGTAATAGTAGCTCATGGTGGTCGTGGTGGAAGAGGTAATACAGCCTTCAAAACTCAAAGCAATCCCGCTCCTAACTTTGCGGAAAATGGTGAACCAGGTGAAGAGCGTGAACTAAAAGTCGAGTTGAAGTTAATGGCTGATGTCGGTTTAGTGGGAATGCCAAGTGTGGGTAAAAGTACCATCATCTCTTGTGTCAGTAAAGCGCGTCCTAAAATCGCTGCCTACCACTTCACGACGATCGTTCCCAATTTAGGAGTTTGTCGAAGTCGTAGTGGAAAGAGTTTTGTTCTTGCTGACTTGCCAGGTCTAATTGAAGGAGCAAGTCGTGGTGAAGGATTGGGAGATCGCTTTTTAAGACATATCGAAAGAACTAGAGTGATTGCGCATGTAATCGATATGAGTGCCTTTGAAGGAAGAGATCCATATGAGGACTATTTGACCATTAATAAAGAATTGCAAGAGTTTAATGCGAACATCTTAAAAAAACCACAAATCATCATTGCCAATAAAATGGATCAAGATGTCTCAAAGGACAACTTAAAAAATTTTAAGAGTAAAATTAAAGATAAAGATATAAAAATATTTGAAGTTAGTGCCATCGCCAATGAAGGTTTAGATGAGGTTATCGACTATCTCGCTGATCTACTAGACACCATTCCAACAACGCCACTGTTTGAAGACGAGGCCTTTGAATCTCACGTCTTGTACAAATTTAAAAAAGAAGAAGCCTATACGATTGAAAAAGAAGATAACGTTTGGATAATCAAAGGCGATGAAGTAGAGAAGTTATTTAAAATGACCAAATTTAATACTGATGAAAGCATCAATCGATTCGCTCGAAAAATTAGAAAAATGGGTATTGATGATAAATTGATTGAACTTGGTGCAAAAGAAGGCGATATCGTCCGCATTCTCGATTTTGATTTCGAATTCAAATAAAATGATCAATGATATTTTGTTTTAATAAAAGATAAGTTAATAATGACTTTATCTTTTTTTTGTGATAAAATTTTTTCTAGGTGATATTATGAAAAACCGAAGTGAATTGCGTGAAATAGCCATGAAAGCGCTTTATCAAATCTATATCTATGAAAGTAGTGATGTCGAATATGACTCATCCAAAATCATCAAAGACCTATTAGAGTTAGAAAATGATTTTGTCAACGAATTGGTCAATGGTGTCATTAAAAATCAAAAAGAAATATCACAGCTCGCCAATAAATATCTAGTCGATTGGGATATCGATCGCTTATCCAAAGTTGATAAAGCCATTTTGTCAATTGGCATTTATGAACTCGTCTATACTGAAACGCCAAGTGTCGTATCCATTAATGAAGCCATTGAGTTATCTAAAAAATATAGTGATGAAAAGGTCACTAAAATGATCAATGCGACTTTGGACAAAATTTTTCATAGCGAGGAAGAAGATGCAAGATAATTATATTACTGTTACTCAATTGACTCGTTATATAAAATATAAAATGGATAACGATAGCAATTTAAATCACATCTGTCTAAAAGGAGAGATATCCAATTTTAAATCGCATAGTCGTGGTCACTTATATTTTACGCTCAAAGATGAAAATACGCGCATCAATGCCATCATGTTTTCAGGGAATGCTTCTAAACTAAAATTTGTACCTACTGATGGCTGCAAAGTACTAGTAATGGGCAAAGTTAGCGTTTATGAGGCCACGGGAAATTATCAAATATACGTTACCGAAATGATTGAAGACGGAATTGGAAATTTATATATCGAATTTGAAAAATTGAAGAAGAAATTAGAACTAGAAGGATTATTTGATCCAAAGCATAAAAAACCAATCCCTAAAATGCCCAAAAGAATTGGTATCATCACCGCACCGACTGGCGCAGCTATTAAAGACATATTGTCGACGATTAAAAGGCGTTGGCCCATCGCCGAGACCATTCTCTTCCCAAGTTTAGTCCAAGGAAAAGAAGCCGCAGAAGATATCGTTCGCAATATCGAGCTGACTAAAAAGTTTGATCTCGACTTATTGATCGTTGGTCGTGGTGGCGGTTCCATAGAAGATCTTTGGTGTTTTAACGAAGAAATAGTCGCGCGTGCTATTTATGATTTACAAGTCCCAGTCATATCAGCTGTCGGCCATGAAATTGACTATACCATCTGTGATTTTGTCAGCGATTTACGAGCTCCAACACCGACAGGAGCTGCGGAAATGGCCGTTCCCAACATGGCTGATTTCTATAACTATTTAAATCAGATCTATATTCGTTTGAACAAGAGTATTTCTAACATCATTGAGTTCTATCAAAAACGTTTAGAAAATTTAAAAAATAGTTATGTTTTAAAAAATCCTTTGAACATCTATGAGACGACAGAACAAAAATTTGATAACTTATTAGAACGATTACAGATAAATATAATCAATATCATCAATAACAATCGAAGTCGTCTAAACAATTTGAAGGATAATTACATTTTGAACAATCCGCTTCTATTGTATAAAGATAAAAAAGAACACTTAAACAAATTGATTCAATCATTAGAACAAGACATCAAAAACAATCTAAATGCGAACACCAATAAATATGTATTGTTGCTCAACAAACTGGAGACTTTGAATCCCTTGGCAACGATCAAAAGAGGTTATGCCATCGTGCGCCAAAATGATCGAGTTCTCTCGAGCATAAAAAAGATTAAAAAAGATGATCGACTAGAAATTGAATTAGTCGATGGTAAAATAAATACTAAAGTTGTATAGGAGGAAATATGGCTAAAGAACAAGAAATGACTTTTGAAGAAAATTTGAACAAATTGGAAACGATCGTAAAAGACCTAGAAAGTGGTAATGTACCATTGGACGATGCGATTAACAAGTTTACGGAAGCTATGACCATTGCTAAAAAATGTGATGAAAAATTGAAAAATGCTGAAGAAAACGTCAATAAAATTTTAAATGCTGATGGAAGTCTTAGCAATTTTCAAATAGAAGAAGAATAATCTTCTTTTTTTTGTCAAAAATAGTAAAGTAATAAGCGCTTTGATATTTATTAAATCATGATGTGATATAATGGATACAGAAGTAGGAGGATCTTTATGTTCAACAACTTTAATAATATTAATAACAATACTTTTAAAAATACTAATGCCAATTTAAACAATATGCACATGCCAAATACCAACATGAATCCAAATAATGGCATCAATAATAATTTTCATCCGCAAAACAATATGCCTAAACCTGATAATCCATTTGATCATTTGCATAAAGATAATAGTGGACCTGCCAAACAAGTCATGAACTCTCAAGGTCAGAATATGATTCATAACGACTTTCGTGGCATAAAGAATTAATTACCAGTTATGGTAATTTTTTTTGTGCTAAAAATAATAATGTAGTTTTATTTTAAAAAAGGAGATGAGTTATGAAAATAAAAAATAAACTACTAATATTCTTAACAATATGGTTATTAATTATACCTAATTCCGCAATTGCCTATTCTAATAAAGTTATTTTAGGTGGCGAAAATGTCGGAATAGAAATCGCATCAGATGGTATCATTGTCGTCGGTTTTTACCAAATCAATGGACAAAATATCGATAAGACGACGGATATTCAAATTGGTGACCGCATCATCCAAGTCGGTGATAAAAAAGTTGAGACGATCGATGAGATGATCAAGGCGATGAATACCTATTTAAAAGATAAAAATATTGCTTTGACTTTGAAAAGAAATAATAAAAAAATTAAAACTACACTAGAAGTTGAATTAGATGAAAGTGGTGTCTACAAAACGGGACTTTATGTAAAAGATAAAGTAACGGGAATTGGAACATTGACTTACGTCGATCCAACGACATCGGTTTATGGAGCTTTAGGACATGAAATAGTCGAAGGTTATTCCGGTACTAAAGTCGAAATAAGAGATGGCAAAATATTTTCATCGACGATAACGGGAATTAATCAATCAACATCCAAAAAGACTGGCGAAAAAGAAGCTAAATTAAATGAAGATATAACTTATGGAAATATAAGGGAAAATACCGATAAAGGAATATTTGGTACTTATTATGGCATATATGATCACAAAGATACAATTGAAGTGGCCAATATTGATGAAATAACTAATGGTGAAGCTTATATATACACAGTGATTGAAGGAAATAAAAAAGAAAAATTTAAAATCAATATTGTCTCAATTGATAAAAAGACTGCAACTAAAAATATTTTATTTGAAATAACTGATCCTGTCTTACTCAAAAAGACTAATGGTGTCATCAAGGGAATGAGTGGTAGTCCCATCGTTCAAAATGATAAACTGGTAGGAGCAGTCACTCATGCCATCCAAAATCGCAATAAAATGGGATATGGTATCTTTATAACCACTATGTTAGAAGAGGGAGATAACTGATCTCTCTTTTTCATTTGGTTGACTTTAATAGTCAAAAAGTTATAATAAATATAGAGAAAATTATCAAGTCATTTGGTGGTGATAGTATTTATAATATCAAAAAGAACATTGATAAAATTAGACGTGGTGAAAGCACTTATTTCTTAGATTTCAAAGATTATCACATCATCAAAAACAAATTGCGCCAAGAGGAATATCAAGTCTTTAAAGTTTATTCGGATTGTGATAAAGTCATTTTATACGATCAAAGCCCACCAAAAGTCATCTTATATGAAATAAAAACCAAAATCATTTTGCGCCACCAAGACATTTTAGGAACTGTTTTTTCATTGAACATCACTGATGAGATGTTTGGTGATATCGTCGTCGATGATGGCAAATATTATATTTTTATTTTGAAGGTGATTGACGATTATTTTAAAAATAATTTTTTATACATAAAAAATAGTCCAATTGAACTAATTGAAAGACCATTGAATTATTTGGCGGATTACCACCATAAATATGAAGAAAAGGAAATTATCGTTCCCAGTTTGCGAATTGATGTCATCATCGCCAAAATAATAAATACGACGCGTAACAACGTCATGATGAAAATAAAAAATAAAGAGATCTTCCTGAATTATGAACCGCTGGTCAAAGGATCACATCTCTTAAAAGAAAATGACATCTTCAGTGTCAGAAAATATGGCAAATACAAATTTGTTGGCATAATCAAAAATACTAAAAATAATAATTTAGTCATCAAATATTTAAAATATGTCTGAATAAAGCCTGTCAAAAAAAGTAAACTTTAGGTTAAGAAGAGAAAAAAATGAACTTTTTTGTTATAATTATACTGGTGATAGTATGGCATCGAGTATCATGCACATGTGCGTAGCTAAAAAAGTCAATGAAGTTTTACATTTAGATGAAAAAGAATTTTTGTTGGGAAGTATAGCACCAGATGCGACTAAGTATTTAGGAGAAACCAAAGAAAAATCACACTTTTTAAAAGACGATATTCCTCAATTAGAAAAATTTTTAGATAAATATTGTAGTGCTTTAAAAGACAATGCTTACAATTTGGGATATTATTGTCATTTATACACTGATTATTATTGGTTTACCAGTTTCATCACCCGCTATGACATTTATGAGGATAACCACATTAAGTCTTATGCTGAAGTTTATGAAGATTACGACAGTTTAAACATGCCACTAATTGCTAAATACGATTTAGATATTTCTATTTTAGACGAAGAAATTCATCAATTAAAAACGGATATCAAAGAAATTTCTATCGAGGGATTAAATGCTTTAACAAAAGCTACCGTATGTATTCTTAATAAATCAGAAATAAAAGAACTCAATGTCATCAATAGGGAAGAAGTCTTTGAATTCATTGACAATATCAGTAATGATTTCATTAATAATTTAAAAGAATTAGGTGTTATAGATGAGTAGTACAATTATTGTTGCCCAAATTTTTGCTTTTATCGCTTTTGTGGCTTATACCATAAGCCTGCAGTTTAGAAAGAGATCAAAGGTATTAAAAACCCAAATCTTTGCCAACGCGTTTTATGCATTAGAATATTTAATGTTGGATGCCTATGCTGGCGTAAATAATAGTTTGTTTGGCATAACTAGATCTTTAATCTTTTATGTGTGTAACAAAAAGAAGAGGAAATGTCCTCCCTATGTGGCCGCCATCTTTTTGACATTAGTAGTCATTTTTGGTTTCGTCACTTACAATGGTCTAGTGAGCACTTTACCAGTGATCATCAGCATTATTTTCTTTTTAGCCCTATATACTGAAGATATGCGATTATACCGCATCGTCGCCGCCATTGCATCGATTCTCTGGATCATCTATAACATCGTCGTCAAAGCTTATGTCGGCGTCCTTGATAGCACCATTGAATTGATTTCAGCACTCATTTCCATATATCGTTTTGACATAAAAAAATCTAAGAAGTGAAACACTTCTTTTTTTTGTCGAAAAAAAGATGTTTAAATTTAGCAATTTAAGTTGACAAGTGCTAACGATAATAATATAATGATATTAGCACTTGGGTAATATAAGTGCTAGGAGGTCTATATGATCACTGATAGGCAAAAAGAAATTTTAAAAATAATTGTTCAAGAATACGTGCGATTAGCTAAACCTGTCGGTTCCAATTTAATATGTGATACACTCAATTGTTCCAGTGCCACGATTCGAAGCGAAATGGCAACCCTAGAAGAGTTGGGACTCTTGGAGAAAACGCATACTTCAAGTGGCCGCATTCCAAGTGAAAAAGGTTACCGTTATTACGTCGACAATTTAATGGAATTGAAAAAGATGAGTGCAGAAGACATGCTTAAATTGCAGATCATCTTTAGAAATAATCAATTACAATTCAACGATTGTCTAGCTGAAAGTTTAAAATTGATTGCTGAAATGACCAATTATACTTCGATAAAATTGGGAGAAGCATCCCATGATAACAAATTGAAAGAGATCAGCATCATACCTTTAGACAATGACAATTTAATCGTCATCGTCGTCACTGACATGGGTTGTGTTGAACACAAAAGTATCTCACTGCCAAACGTCGATCTCGAAGATGTCAAAAAAACTGTCAATTTGATCAACAATTTAATCGTCGGTACGCCGATTGATGAAGTTAGTCAAAAACTGGAATATGAGATCAAACCGATCATTGCCAACTATGTCGAAGAACACGAAAAACTTTATAATGCTTTTTATAATGTCTTCAACAATTTCACTAATAAAAATATTGATATCGTTGGAAAAGGAAACATCTTGAAACATAAAGAGTTTGACAACGTTGAAAGAGTAGGACAGATTTTAGAAAAACTAGAAGACGACAACATGGTCAAATTAGTCGATAATATCAAAGGTAATAATAATGATATCAATATTTATATCGGCAAGGAAAACGATCTCGATGATGACATGACCGTCATCGAAACTGGATATAAGACGCGTCAAGAAGAAGGTAAGATCGTTGTCATCGGTCCGAAAAGAATGGAATATGATCGCGTTGTTAGCTTACTCGAATTTATTAAAGAGAACATTGAGAGATAAGGAGAATGAATAGTGAAAAAAAAGGAAGATAAAAATATTAATAGTGAAAAAGAACCTATTAGCGATGAAAAAAAATGTAATTGTCCGAACAAGTGTCAAAAATGTGAACAAGAAGAAATCAATGATGACACTTTTGAAGAGAGTGAAGAAGTATTAATACTGAAGGATAACATTGCTAAATTAGAAGAAAAATTGAAATTGGCGCAAGCTGAATCGATCAATTATCGCAAGAGAAAAGACGAAGAAGTTGCCAATCGCTTAAAGTTTGCCAATCAAGATATCATCTCAGACATTTTACCAATCCTAGACAATTTTGAAAGAGCACTCAAACTTCAAAGAAGTGATGATGCCAATCTATCCAAAGTTCTAGATGGCATTCAAATGATTTATAACAGTTTAAGTGATACTCTAAAGAGATATGGCGTTCAAGAAATAGATTGCCTCGGTAAAGAGTTTGATCACAATTATCACGAAGCAATGTTAGTTGATAAAGATCCGACCAAACCGGACAATACCATATTAGAGGTATTGATAAAAGGATATACTTTAAAAGAGCGTGTCATTAGACCAGCTTCTGTTAAAGTAAATAAAATTGATTAATATAAAATAATATAAAAGGAGAGATTTATTATGAGTAAAATTATAGGTATTGATTTAGGTACGACAAATAGTTGCGTATCTGTATTAGAGGGTGGAGAAGCACATGTAATTCCCAATCCCGAAGGTGGAAGAACGACACCATCAGTTGTCGCTTTCAAAAATGGTGAGAGAATAGTTGGTGAAGCTGCCAAACGTCAAGCATTGACCAACCCAAATACGGTATCATCAATTAAGAGATTGATGGGAACGAATAAAAAGACCGAATTAGATGGTAAAAAGTATACTCCAGAAGAGATTTCAGCAATGATTCTTTCTTATTTGAAAGATTATGCTGAACAATATCTAGGTGAAAAAGTCACTAAAGCTGTCATCACTGTTCCAGCTTACTTCAATGATTCACAACGTCAAGAAACTA
>CANQJR010000002.1 GCA_947624275.1 uncultured Bacilli bacterium | reverse complement strand
GAGTAGCTATGTAGGGAATGGATAACCGCTGAAAGCATCTAAGCGGGAAGCCAACTTCAAGATGAGTTTTCCCATTTGAAAAAAGTAAGATTCGTGGTAGACTACCACGTTGATAGGCTGGAAATGGAAGCATAGTGATATGTTGAGTTGACCAGTACTAATAAATCGAGGATTTAATCATAATTGTTAATTTGATTGGATCGACACATTATCTTAGTTTTCAGAGAATTATTTTCTCTCTATTTTATTGGTGATTATGACTGAGAGGGTACACCTGTTCCCATCCCGAACACAGAAGTTAAGCTCTCAAGTGCCGACGATAGTGTATGCGAAAATAGGTCATTGCCAATAATTTTTTTTTGTTATTTTTTCCACATCGTTTGTGGATTTTTTTTATGTAAAAAAGTATTGATTTCTCCATGATATTTTTTTAAAATATAAATTAAATGTAATATTTTGCATCTTTTATTATTTACTTTTAATAGATGGATGATTGTTTTCATGTTATAATTGGTTTGGAGATGATTGTATGAAAGCATTGATCACCGGTGCATCATCTGGTATTGGCAAAGATATGGCCTATTATTTGAGCAGTTTGGGTTATGATTTGATATTGGTTGCTCGCAATAAAGAAAAACTTCAAGAAATGCAAAAAGATATTTCTACTAACGTCAAAATAATAGTTGCTGATTTATCAATTGAAAGCAAACTCAAAGAGGTCTATGTCTTGTGCAAGAATGAAAACATCGACGTTCTCATAAACAATGCGGGTTTTGGCAAATGCGGTTCTTTTGATACAATCGATCTAAACAATGAAATTGAAATGATAAATACGAATATTAAAGCTGTTCACATCTTGACTAAGTTATTTTTAAAGGATATGAAAAAGAGAAATAGTGGTTATATTTTAAATGTGGCCTCATCTGCAGCTTTTGAACCTGGTCCTTTAATGGCAACTTATTATGCTACTAAAGCTTATGTTTTGCGCCTTACGACATCAATATATGAAGAGTTGCGAAGAGATAAGTCGAAAGTTGTTGTATCTTGCTTGTGTCCTGGTCCTGTCGATACCAATTTTAATGAAGTTGCTGGCGTCAAATTTTCTATTAAACCTCTATCCAGTAAATACGTCAGTCAATATGCCATCAAGAAGATGTTCAAGAAGAAGTTAATTATCATTCCTGGTCTAAAAATGAAAGTATCAGTTTTCTTCACGAGGTTTTTATCGACTAAGACTTTAGCTAAAATTACATATAGAATACAAAGAAAAAAAATTGAGAAAAAAAGAGAAAGTTAATCATTTTCTTTTTTCTTGTAGAGGGTGGTCAAATGAGTACTATTTTTATAAATCAATTAAATTTTTCATATGGCGATAAAGAAGTTTTAAAAGATATTACGTTAAAAATAAAAAAACCTTCTTTGATTTCAGTAATAGGTTCTAATAATTGTGGCAAAACAACATTTATCAAATGTTTATCAGGTGTTATGTCTATTGAAGAATGTGTCAGTATTGATGATGTAGTTTTGAATAAAAAAAATATTAAGAAATATGCTCGTGAAATAGGTGTCGTTTTCAATCGCGACATATGCCAATTTTTGTTCGATAAAGTAATTGATGAAATAACATTTCCACTCTGTAATTTGAATTATAGTAAAAAAGAGATAAAACAGGCCCTTGATGAAATAAATGGATATCTCTTTTTAGACGATATCCTCAATCGAGAGATATGGCAATTAAATCCTTTGGACAGATTGAAGGTCTTACTTGCGACCTCTCTCATTCATAAACCGAAAGTTCTGTTGTTAGATGACGTATTATTGGGTTTAAATGATGAAGATAGAGAACACATACTCCTAATTTTGAAGAGAATTATAAGGGAGTTGGGCATCATCGTCATTGCTGCAACTTCCAGTCTTCAAGATACTATTTACAGTGACTCAATATTGGTTCTTCATGAGGGAAGCGTCGTCTATAGCGGACGTTTAGATGAAATTTTGGAACATGATAACACTTTGACTAGATTGGGTATCGAAATACCCATTATGATGGATATGTCCGTCAAGTTAAAATTTTATAATTTGTTAGATAAAGTAATATTAGATGAAAAAGAAATGGTTGATGAATTATGGGATTAACAGTTAGTAATATTAAATATAAAAATTGGTTGGATGATATCAGTTATCGCTTTTCACGCCGTCGCATAACGGGAATCTATGGTAATAACAGCAAATATTTACTGGATGTCATCAATGGTGATATCAGTGATTATGACGGTTATATCGATTTTGAAAAGACAAATGTCGATTCTGATTTTTTCAAAAACAATCCATCTTCTATTGCTTTAATCGATTCTTTTCCCTCTTTTTTTACTACTAAGGTATCTGATGAATTTAAGTTCGTCTTGGACGTCCGCAAGTACTTTTGTGATGACTTAGTTGCCAAAGAGGAACGCTTTTTACAAGCTGTCGGATTGGATTTAACCATTTTGGATCGCGATATTGCTTCCCTTTCTTCAAGTGAAAAATATCTATTATCAATCGCCATTAATTTGATGTATGATCCTGAAATCATAATGTTTAAAGATATTTTTGTTTCCCTAGATCACAACGCTAAAAAGAAACTGATCGTTTTATTGAACAACTTAAAAGAGGATAAAAAGATTGTCATCGTATCGACTAATGACGTCAATACTTTATATGAAATAACTGATGAAGTACTCTTATTGGATGGATCTAAAGAATATAAAAGTGGTGCCAGTGATAAACTGTTTACTTCAATAGAATTGATGAGAGAGAATGTGATAAATATGCCAAGTATGACCCAAGTAACTTATTTTGCCAGAAATGATAAAAAGATAAAATTGTCTTTTCATAAAGATGTCAGAGATATAATAAAGGATATATATAAACATGTATAAGAGTTGTAGTTTTTTTGGTAAATTGGTAAGTTTGGTTTTAATGGTCATCGCAATGGTAATAATAAAAAATTATAATATATTCTTACTCTTATGTGGCATGATTTTCATCGTCAGTTTCATCAATCGTGAAAAAAAATATTTCTTTCTATCATTATTGCTCTTCTTAGTAACTTTTTGGGTTAATTATAATGACATCACGTTTTTGATCTTGCGAGTAGTATTGGTAATTATCTATGCTTTAATAATTGAGTCAAGTCTTTTGTCCATAGAAAAAAGATATCTATATGATAAACTATTTTATCGCAGCAACAGCAATAATAAATTGAAAAGTTATGTCAAAAAGTATTACTACAAAGATTTGGTCAATAAGAATATTGAAGACAATCAAAAAATAATCAAGTATTTGGATCAACCTGAAAAGTATAACAAATATTTGACTATGCAAGCTGAGAAGAAAGCTGATGCCTTGATTGAGGATATGTATTTGATAGATCGCATTCGTTTTGATCGCTTTTATAGTCATAAGAAGAGTCATTTGGCCTTTTCTTGGAATAACTATGATAATTTTTATATGTTCATAAGTCTCATTCTCTTCATCATCGTTTTAGTGTTAGGTAGATAGATATGAGGTATAAAATTACATTTTCTTATGATGGAACCAATTTTTATGGCTATCAAAAACAGAAGAATTATCGTACAGTTGAAGGGTGCTTTGAAAAGGCTTTGTTTGATATAAATGATCATCTCGATACTAAGATATGTTCTTCGGGACGAACAGATAGAGGAGTTCATGCCAAAGGACAAGTAGCGCACTTCGATTTAAAGGTCGACATTACTCCATACAAGTTAAAGTGTGCTTTGAACAGTCTTTTACCACCTGATATTCACGTCAACGAAGCTGAAGCGGTCAACGATGATTTTCACGCTCGCTACATGGTGAAGAATAAGAAGTATGTCTATTATTTAAATGTTGGTGAATACGATCCGTTACAACGCAATTATGTGTATCAGTATAATCATAGCCTCGACTATGATGAGATGGCCAAGGCTATTAAAGATTATATCGGTGTCCACGATTTCATTTCTTTCGTTTCCAATGATTGTGTCAAAGACAGTTATGAAAGAGAAATATATGAGGCCTATTTGGACAAGAGTGACGACATAATAAAGTTCACTTTCGTCGGTAATGGTTTTATGAAATATCAAGTTCGCAACATGGTCGGTACATTGATCAAGATTGGCAAGGGGAAATTGGACGTCGATGCCATAAAAAAAATATTTGCTGATCCCACTAACGAAAAAATGGTCATGACGGCTAAAAGCGAAGGTCTATATTTAGAAGAAGTTACATATTAACTTCTTTTTTTGAATAAATATTGAATTAGTGTTAAGATTAATTTATATATGGGAGGATTTATGAAAAGTAACTTTGAAAAATATGCTGAATTATTGTTGTTTAAGGGGTTAAATATTGAAAAGAACCAACCACTTGTCATCACCAGTCCTATTGAGTGTATCGATTTCGTCAGAGTATTGGCTAAAACCGCTAATGAGTATGGGGTACACGATATTTATTTTGATTGGTCAGATAGTTATTTAAAACTATATCAATTGAGTAATTATGATGAAAAAGAATTAGAAAATAGTCCATTTTGGAATAAAAAAGTGTATGACGAATATGCTAAAAAGAATGGGGCATTCTTGATGTTGAGTGCTGAGGAGAGTGAAATTTTTGAAGGAGTCGATCCCCAAATGATTTCAAAGAGCAGTTATATCAGTAGGACGACTCGCCCCATTTACAAAGAAAAACAGAGCAAGTACGAAGTTCCATGGTGCATTGCGATGGTATCGACTGAAGTATCAGCTAGAAAGGTCTTTCCAGGTGTTGAAAAGGCCAAAGAGCGCTTATGGGAAGAAATTTTTAAGGCATGTTTGATCAATTGTGATGATCCGTTACGAGAATGGGATCAAAAAATAGCTCGAAGTAAGAATAATGTCAAAAAGTTGAATGATCTCCATCTAAAACAGTTACATTACACGAACAGTTTGGGAACGGATTTAATCGTCAAATTGGGTGATGGACACATTTGGTGTGGTGCTGATGAAAAAATGCCAAATGGTCGACCTCTATTGGTCAACATCCCAACTGAAGAAATTTTTACTAGTCCGATGATGAATGAGACGGAAGGAATAGTTTATGCTTCCAAACCTCTAATTTATAGTGGTAGTCTAATCGATGGATTCTGGATCAAATTTGAAAAGGGTAAAGCGGTATCTTTTGATGCTAAAGTCGGTAGAGATGTCTTAGCCGGCATCATTGGCTTAGATCAGGGTTCGTGTAAGTTGGGAGAAGTAGCCCTAGTAGAATATGACTCACCCATTTCTAATTCCAAAATCCTTTTTTACAATACGCTATTTGATGAAAATGCAGCTTGTCATTTAGCTCTTGGAAATGGGTTCCCTTCTTGTTATGAGAACGGCATCAATATGACTAGTGAACAACTTTTAGATGTCGGAGTTAACCAATCTGATGAACATACTGACTTCATGATTGGGACAGCCGATTTAAAAATTGTGGGTACTACTTCGTCTGGTGAAGAAGTAATCGTTTTTGAAAATGGCAATTTTGCTTGGTAAATCTTGTTAAAAGCGTGGAAAATCATTGACTTTTAAGGACCTTTTTAGTATAATCTCAATTGGTACATTAATTATCCCCACATTACTTTGATTTAGATCCGGCAAATCAAAGTTAGTAAAAAAGGAGAATAAATATGAATAGTTATATGCAAAAGAAAGAAACTGTAGAGCGTAAATGGTATGTCATAGATGCAGAGGGGCAAGTTTTAGGTAGAATTGCTGCTAAAGCAGCCCATGTATTGCGTGGAAAACATAAACCAACTTATACTCCACATATCGATTGTGGTGATTATGTAATAATCATCAATGCTGAAAAAGCTGTTTTGACTGGTAATAAGTTAGAAGAAAAGATGTATTATAATCACTCTATGTATCCAGGTGGATTGAGAGCTAGAAATGCTAAAGTTATGAAAGAAAAATATCCAACAGAGATGGTTGAAAGAGCTGTTAAAGGGATGTTACCTCACAATAGACTAGGTAGACAGATGTACAAAAAATTATTTGTATATGCTGGTAGTGAACATCCACATATGGCACAGAAACCTGTGGCTATGGAATTGAAGTAGGAGGTAAATAGATATGGCTAATAAAAAGATTTATTATGGAACTGGTAAGAGAAAAACTAGTGTTGCTAAAGTTAAATTGATACCAGGTACAGGTAAGATTACTGTTAATGGTAAAGATGTTAATGAATATTTACCTTATGAAACTTTAGTTATGGATTTGACTCAACCATTAGATATTACAAAGACGAGAGAAATCTTTGATGTTGTAGTTGAAGTTAAAGGTGGAGGTTTTTCAGGTCAGACTGGTGCAATTCGTTTAGGAATTACTAAAGCATTACTAGATTATGATTCAATAACTGATGCCGATAGTGAAAACAGTTTTAGAAAATTGTTGAAGCCAGAAGGATTCATCACGAGAGATGCACGAATCAAAGAACGTAAGAAACCAGGATTGAAGAAAGCAAGACGTGCTCCACAATTCAGTAAGAGATAGAAAATATTTTGTTGGAAAAGCTCGAATATTCGGGCTTTTTTTGTGTGTTGCTGTTAAGTTATTCTTTTTATATGTAAAGTTTAGATAAGATTGTTGTTTTTAACTTTTTTAATTTGCTATAATGAAATTGGTGATATTATGATAGAAAAAATTACAACTTATAGTGAAAAGGAAACAATTGAAATTGCTCAGAATTTTGAATCAGAAAAATTTCCCAATATGATCATATGCTTAGATGGCGATCTCGGTAGTGGCAAGACAGTTTTTACTAAGGGATTTGCCCAAGCATTAGGAATAGATGAAAATATTACTTCTCCTACGTTCAATATTATTAAAGAATATTTGAATGGTGAAATGCCTTTGTACCACATGGATGTCTATCGCTTAGATGGCAATGTTGAGGGTATTGGAATAGAAGAATATTTTTCTAAAGGTGGCGTTGTCATCATTGAATGGGCCGATACCATTGAAGAGTATTTACCAGCTGAACGCTTAGATATAAAATTTAAAGTAATCGATGAAAATTCGCGTGTTTTAAAATTTATTCCTCATGGTAAAAAATATGAGGAAATTTGTGGAGCTGTCCTATGAACTATCTATATTTAGACACTACTTCCAGTTTCTTGTATGCTGGCATTGTAAGAGATGATTCATTGCTTGCGGAAAAGAAAGAATATTTGGGCAAAGATTTGTCGACTAAAGCACTATCTTTCATTGCTGAGATGATGGCTAGCGTACATTTGAAACCGAATGATATCGATAAAATAATATTGGTCAATGGTCCTGGTTCCTTTACGGGATGTCGTATTGGTATAACTATTGCCAAGGTTTATGCTTGGACTTTGAACATTCCCATTACAGTTATTTCTAGTCTAGAAGCAATGGCTTTGATCGACGATGAGTATGATTATCACGTACCTGTGATCGATGCTAGAAGAGACTATGTTTATGCTGGGATATATGATCTTGAAAACAATCCTATTTTAAAAAATCAATATATCAAAAAGAGCGTCTTAGAGACAGCTGTTGAAAACATGTCAGATTGTTACGTCTACATCACAAATGATGATATAGTTTTGAATGGTGATGTGAAGAAGTATGATCCCAATATTTTGATGATCGTTTCTAAGTTTAGAGATAAAGAATGCGTGAATCCCCATAGCATTGATGCTGACTATCTCAAACTTACTGAAGCTGAGGAAAAGTTAAATGGTTCAATTAGTTAATAATAGTGATGAAAAATTGATAGACCAACTACAAGTCATATTTAATGAGGTGTATGATCAAAAAGATGGATTAAAAAAAGAGTTCTTATTTAATCCTTATACGCAAGTATACATCGATATTGAAGACGGACAAATAGTTGGTTTAATTCATATAAATGCCATATATGATCGCTATGAGATAAATAATCTATTCGTATTGGAAGACTTTCGAAGTAAGGGGATTGCTTCTAAGTTGATGGAGAAGGTCATTGAAGAGGGTCAAAATAAAAAGATTCAAAATATCACTCTAGAAGTGCGCATTGATAATTATCGAGCCATCAGTTTATATAAAAAATACGGTTTTGTTGCAAAAAGTGTGAGAAAGAGTTATTATAATGGAATAGACGGGGTTTTGATGGAAAAAGAGATGATGTAAATGAAAGATATCTATATATTGGGAATCGAAAGCAGTTGTGATGAGACGAGTTGTTCAATTGTAAAAAATGGTAGAGAAGAATTGGCAACTGTCATCTCTTCCCAAATCGATATACATAAAAATTATGGTGGTGTCGTTCCGGAAATAGCGAGTCGTCAACACGTAAAAAACATCACTATGGTCATTGAAGAATGCCTAGAACAGGCCAAGATGAAAATGACAGATATCGATGCGATAGCCGTGACTTATGGCCCTGGATTAATTGGGTCATTGTTGATCGGGTTAGAGGCTGCTAAGACACTCGCATACATCTATGATAAACCGCTCGTGCCAGTTCATCACATCGCTGGTCACATCTATGCTAATAATTTAGTGAAAGAGATGCATTTTCCTCTATTATCGCTAGTCATTAGTGGCGGACATACTGAACTCGTTTATATGCGTGATCATTTAAATTTTGAAAAACTTGGTGGGACATTGGACGATGCCGTTGGTGAATGTTATGACAAGGTCGCAAGGGTGGTTGGAATACCTTATCCCGGTGGTCCACAAATTGATAAATTGGCACACATTGGTAAAGTTAATTATAAGTTGCCATCACCTTTAAATGATGACTCTTACAATTTTAGTTTCAGTGGCTTGAAGAGTGCTGTCATAAATTTAAATCACAATGAAGAACAAAAAGGACATTCATTGAACAAAGAAGACTTAGCGGCTTCTTTCCAGAAAGTAGTCGTTGATACTCTTTGTAAACGCGTTGAAAAAGCTATCAGTGAAAAGGAAATTAAATATTTTGTCACAGCTGGTGGTGTCGCAGCTAATAGTGATATTAGAAGTGCTCTAGCGCAAATATGTGATGAAAATCATATCGAATACAGTTTTCCATCTATCAAGTATTGTACTGATAATGCGGCAATGATTGCATCAGCAGGATATTATTATTACATCAATGGTAGAACGGCAACGCTTGATATCAATGCTCAATCGAGTGTCGATTTGTATTAATTTTATTTCGGGGGTATTTATGGGTGAGTTAGAAAATAAATTAGTTGAATTGTTGAAAATAAAAAAAGTTGGTATGTCGACTGAAGAAATTGCTGAAGAGACGGGAATTGCTCATGAAATCATCAAACAGGCTATTGAAAACTTGGAACGAGATGGCAAAATATTTCGTGGTAAAAAAGATAAATTCGTACCATGGGACAGTAAAGGACTGGGACGTATTTTTGGAACTATTCGCATCACGCGCAAGGGCGGAGGCATTTTGACCGACGAAGAAGGAAACGTGACTTTTGTCCATCACGATTTTTTGAATGGGGCTTTACCAGGTGATAAAGTAATCGTTGGCAATTTGAAGACGGTTAAGAAAAGACAAGAAGGTCGAGTTGAACGAGTTCTTGATAGATATAATGATAAAGTCGTTTGTGAAGTGACGAATTTGGCGGGACATAAGTTATTATTGCCCGTATCTAGAAATGATTCATTATCGATAAAGATCAGCAATGACGATTTGAAAGATTATTTTGAAGGCGATCGTTTAGTCGTCAGTATCGGTCTTGAAAAAGATGGTAAACAATACTTGGGTAAAGTCGTCAAGAAGATATGTAATAAATATGATCCTAATAGTGAATTGATCACTATTGCGGCCGTTCATGGCTTCGATTTTGAATTTCCTAAAGAGGTCATTGCTGAAGTAAAAGAGATTCCGCAATATATATCAGAAGAAGAGAAAAAGAATCGTGTCGACTTGCGTGATAAATTGATTTTTACTATTGATGGTGAAGATACGAAAGATATCGATGATGCCATATCGTTAGAAATTTTACCAAATGGAAACTATCTATTAGGAGTTCACATAGCTGATGTAGCGCACTACGTAAAAAAAGATTCAGCTATTTATGAGGAAGCTTTAAAAAGAGGTACTTCTGTCTACATGTTAAACACCGTCATTCCGATGTTGCCAAGGGAACTATCAAATGGCATCTGTTCTCTAAATGAAGGTGAAGAGCGCCTTGCTAAAACGTGTGAAATAGAATTGGATAAAAAGGGCAATATCATTAATTCACGCGTTTATGATAGCATTATTAAATCAAAAAAGAAGATGTCATATGAAGCAGTTAATAAGATATTAGAAGAAGGAATTGTCACTAAAGGGTATGAACCGTTTGTTGATGCGTTGATGAAAATGTATATCTTGTCTGAAGTATTAGAAAAGCGCAAAAATAGACGTGGTGCTCTTCAATTCGAAAAAAAAGAAATGAAAATCAAGATGAATGATCGCAATAAAATATCAGAAGTGGAGGCCTTTAAACCGCAGGCTGGTGAAACTTTGATTGAGAATTTTATGTTGGCTGCCAACCAGGTCGTAGCGTCCATTTATGCGACTAAAAAAATGCCATTCATCTATCGCGTCCATGGTGCTCCCAATGTTGGCAATCTTTATAAGACATATAACACGATTTCTCATATCAATAATCATATCGAAATTCCTGAATTTGATATCGCTTCTTCTAAAGTCGTCCAAAAGTTTTTAGATGAGATGAGGGAAACTAAAGAGTATCCTGCTTTTTCCGATATGATTTTGCGTTCGATGAGTAGAGCTGTTTACTCTTCGGAGAACGATGGTCATTATGGATTAGCCTTGAATAATTATACGCATTTCACTTCGCCAATCAGACGTTTTCCTGATCTGTTAGTACATCAATTGATCAATCTTTATGCTAAGGGAAAAGACCCGAGCATCGATAATGGCGATTTAGAGAATAGAATCGCGGAAATTGCTTCTAAATCTTCTCTTTCTGAATATGAAGCGCAGAATGCTGAATACGATGCTATTTATATGAAGACAGCCGAATACATGGAAAATCATATCGGTGAAGTTTATGAAGGTACTATAATGGGTGTCAATGAGCGTGGAATGTCAGTCGTATTGGACAATTTGATCAAAGGCTATGTCAACATAGGTGATAGCGAACCTAAAAGATTCTATGATTTTGATAAACAACATTTGTGTTTGCGTGACGAAGATGGAAAAGAATTGTATTTAGGAGATAGAATTTTATTGAGAGTTAAGAGCGCTAGTAAAGAAAAAAGCAGTATCAATTTCACATCGATGGGCTTAGTTAATGCTAATAGCCATGATAAAGTTAAAATTAAGAATTTGACACCTAGACAAAAGTAAAAAATTGGTGTATATTTCATATTACAGTGCTCAAGTTACAACTTGATGATATAATAATGACGAGCTTTAAACAGTTCGTTTTTTGTTTAGGGAGGTATTTATGGAGATTACTGACAAAGAAATACAACAGGAAAAGATTTATTTGGGTATTACCTTGGATGTGATCCGTCAAAAAATATCGAAATTGGGTCAAGAACTTTATGAACGTTCAGATCGCGTTCAAGAATTTCAAAAATTTGTGTGGGATAGTAAAACTGATATGGATCCTACTGAGATGAAAAATATGATTTTGGCCAATGATACTGAAGTCATGTTGATGCAGAATAAAAGCAAGTATTTGCAAAAACTATATCGCGTCCAGGATAGTCCATATTTTGGTTCATTGATTTTTGAAGATGAGAAGGGACCTAATAAAATCTATATCGGTATCACTCATGTCGAAGACGAAGAGAACGATATCTATTTAGTCAATGATTGGCGTGCACCAATCTGTTCAATGTTTTATGATTATGAAATCGGTCCTGCTAAATATTTATCGCCAATGGGTGAAATTGAAGGAAAGATTTTGAACAAGCGCCAATACAATATTAAAGATGGTCAAATCATTAGAATGTTTGATAATAATTTGAACATCGATGATGATCTTCTCCAAGAAGTTTTGGCTAGTGAATCAAGCGATAGAATGAAAAATATTGTCAACACTATTCAACAAGAACAAAATGCTGTCATTCGCAATGTCGATGACAAAAATTTAATCGTTCAAGGAATTGCTGGAAGTGGTAAGACATCAGTGGCACTTCATCGCATTGCCTTTTTACTTTATAAGATCGATAATTTGAAATCTAATAATGTTTTGATCTTTTCACCAAACCAAATCTTTTCTGAATACATATCTAATGTATTACCAGAACTTGGTGAAGAAAATACTATGCAAACCACTTTTCATGACTTTTTGACGACGTATACTAATGAATTCAAACAAGTCGAATCATTCACTAATTTTATTGAGAGATATTATAAAGGTAGTGATGCGAATGAACAGTTGATCAAATACAAACAAAGTGATCAAATCATTACTGATTTCAACAATTACGTCGAAGATCTTTTGAATAGAATTGAATTTGTCGATGGACTCGACAATAAGGATTTTTCAATCGATAAAGATGAGTTGAATCGCATGTTGAAAGATCGCTACAGCAAGATGTTATTAACTGAGAGATTGGATCTCATCGCTGAGAAAATTTCTGATATATATTGTGGTGGCAATGGCACTAAAACACGAACTATCAGAGCTAATTTGAATGGTATTATAAATATTAAAATCGATTTTAAAGAAATATATATGAATTTTTATCGCAGTTCTTTTTTCAAAAACAGTTATGGTGGAGATATTTCGGATGCTGAAATTGAAAGTATTGGTAAAAGTAAAACGATCAGTTATGAAGATGCTTGTGTATTCACTTATTTAAAATCTTTATTACAAGGTTTTGATTATCGTGGTTCAATCAGACAGGTGGTCATCGATGAGGCACAGGACTATTCCAAACTGCAGTATATCATTCTTAAAAATATTTTTAAAAAAGCTAATTTCACTATTTTAGGTGATGTCAATCAGACGATAAATCCCTATTATAAGTATGACAGTTTAGAAGTTTTAAAAGAAGTTTTTCAAAGTGGTACTAATTATTTAGAATTAAAGAAGACCTATCGTTCTTCACCAGAAATTATCGATTACACTAATAAGATCTTGAATCTCAATCACGTATCTGCGATTAGGAGAAGCAATCATAAACCGGTTATCTTTAGGAATGGTGTTGATGTTAAAGACAGTTTGATCAATGACGTTAAACACTTGAAAGAAGAATATAAGAGTGTAGCAATCATAACTAAGACGGATGAAGAGAGTGAATATTTATATGATCTATTGAAGGATGATATCGAAGATCTTGCCCTTTTAAACTCCAGCTCTGTCAGATTCAATAAAGAATTGGTCGTCATTCCTTCTTATGTTGCGAAGGGATTAGAGTTTGATTCGGTCATCATCTATACTGATGAACTCGATAAATACCGTGAAAAGGAAAAATATTTGTATTATGTCGCCTGTACGCGAAGTCAACATCAATTGATCGTCTACAATCAATAAAGCCTAAGGGCTTTTTTTATTTTCAGTAGGAAATGGGGTTGGCTATGGGTAATGATAGTATTGATGGTAATGAAGGAGGAATATGAAGAAGTTAATATTACTATTGATGATACTATCATTATTTATGGGTCTTAAAACAGATGTTTTTGCTAAGAGTTATACTGATAAATTTGTCGTGTCTGAAGACATAGATAATCTTTACTATGCGAAGACTAAAAATGGTTCTACTTCTTATCGACAGGCCAGATTTATGCGCCGTTCTTCTGATAAAAAGATAATCTATTGCATTGAACCTTTTGTCAATTTGGCAGAAAATACCAATTACACGGGATATGATGCCAATTACGAGAAACTATTATCCATGTCTAAAGCTAAATGGAAAAGGATTAGCCTTTTGGCCTACTACGGTTATGGTTATAAGAATCATACAGCGGATAAATGGTATTCAATTACCCAAATCATGATTTGGAAAACGATTGATACAAAAGCTGATTTTTATTGGACTGATACATTTAAAGGTAAAAAAGTTACTAAATTTGAAAAAGAGATGCAGGAACTCGATAATTTGGTAAATAATCATGATGTCCAACCGTCATTCATAAATAAAACTTATGACATGTCTATCACCTCATCTTTGACATTAGTGGATGAAAATAATGTTTTAAAAGATTATGAAGTAGTCAAAAATGATGATATAGATGTCGTGATAAGTGATAATAAACTATTGATTAATAGTCATGAAAATAAGGAAGATATCGATATAAAATTATTAAAAAAGGATACTACTTATAACAGTGTACCCATCGTTTATATAAGTGATACTTATCAAAATGTTTTGACAGTGGGGAGTTATGATACCATCACTTCCAATTTAAATGTAATCGTTGATAGCGGTGAAATTAAAATCATTAAGTTAGACCAGGATAATAATTCGACAGTACCACGTGGTGAAGGCAGTTTAATAGGAGCTATTTATGAGGTCTTTGACGAAGGTGGTAATTTGGTCGGGGAAATAGAAATCTCTGAAGATAACACGGGCAGTCTATCCAATTTGAAATATGGTAAATATAAGATAAAAGAGAAAAGTAGTGGCAAGGGTTATGAAGTCGATGATGAAACTTATGATGTTACTATTGATAGCGATAATAAAGTAGTAGAAATCGTTTTAAATAATAAAGTCATTGAGAAGAAAGTAAAACTTCATAAATTTTTTGAATCTGAAAATGATAAAAAAATAGTTGAGAAAAACATCACTTTTCAAATAATTGATTCCCGAGGAGAGATCTATCAAGAAGTTACGACTGATGAATATGGGACAGTTGAATTCGATTTGCCATACGGCAGTTACACACTTCATCAAGTAAATACGACAGATGGTTATGCCAAAGTGGATGACTTTAAAATAACCATTGATGAAAAGAGTCCCAATCTGATCGAATACTATTTAAATGATTTAAAAGTACCTGATACTTATCAACACAGCACAAATGATATCGCTTTTGATTTGATCATGACATCGATAGCTCTTTTAGGATGTATTTTGATGTATGTTAAAAAATGTCATTAGAGTAGCAATAGTCGTATTGGCAGCACTCATTCTCTTACAGTTATTAAATATTTTCATCATTAGGTATAGAGATGAACAACAGCGATTGATTGAGGAGAAAAGTATCATTTATGAGGTGAAAGAAATAGATGATACTCCCAATTTGAAAAAAGAAGTGTCTAAATCACCAATAATAAACTATGAATTGGTTTTAGAACTGCCTAAAATCAACTTGAAAAAGGGAATCTTAAGCATTGATGATCCCGATAATAATATCGATAAAAATGTCACTATTTTAAAGGGCTCAGTTCATCCTGATGAAGAGGGCAACATCTACATTGCGGCCCATTCAGGGACAGGCAAACAATCATATTTTAATGATCTAGTCAAAATGCAAGAAAGCGATTTGGCCTATCTCTATTATCAAAACAATAAGTATGTGTATGAGGTATATGATATTGTAGAGATTGCTAAAAACGATGGCATTTCCATTTTAACTGATCGTCGCAGTAATCTATTCTTAATCACTTGTAGTCAAAAACATAAAGATAAATATCTGATTTTAATGTTGAGTAGAAAGAGTTAGACTCTTTTTATTTTGGGATTAACTCCTCACATTATCAAAAAAGACAGAGATATTGTCAAATTACTCGAATATTCATCTCAAATGGGTTGACATTGGCTGGGGGGGGGGATGTTATTATATAGTTGAAAAATTAAAGAAAGGAGGAATCTCGAACAACTTATTATTTGTTTATGAGAAAGGAAGAGGATAACATGAAAAAAGTTTTATTTTTTATAACTCTATTTGTTATGAGCATGTTTGCCATGCCAAATGTGTATGCCGATACAGCAGATGATGCAGCTGCTTTAACTCGTTTATTAGGAGCTCAAACACCAACTATTGAATTAGAAGCAGGTCAAGAATATGTAGGAAACTTCACAATTCAAGATGATGTTGAAATCGTTGGACACGATGCCAAAATTAATGGAACTTTCACAGTAACTGGTGGAACAAAAGTTAGTATCAGTGGTTTGACTATGACAGGTTCTCTTGCTGGAGGTGATAGTCCATATATTGACGTTACTTCTACACAAGCAGCAGTAGATCTTACTCTATCAAACGTTACCATCTATTATGGTGAAAAAGACGATAGCAGTTCTTTCACGTCTAAGGGTACAGGAGTAAAAGTATCACTTGGTGTCAAAGAAGGTACAAAAGTTACTATTACAGATTCTGTTATTCAAGCAAAATATGCAGTTTGGATGCAAGGTGGAGATAGTGAATTAGTTGTTAAAGATAGTGAACTTTCTGGATATGCTGCCCTTGATTTAACTTCAAGCCAACAAGCAACTTCAGGTAATAAAGTTACTATTGATAATAGTGTTCTTACAGGTTATTCTGTTGGAACATCTGATATGAGAAATGATTATGGAACTATAGTCGTTGGAAATAAGACAGACGTTACTATTGACATAAAGAATAATTCTGAAATAAGAAATAATTTCGATAATGCTAATGGTGCTAGAAGTGATTTGATATTAATGAGTGATTATGAAGGTAAAGATGTTACAGATGTCACTGTAACAGTAACTGATTCTAAACTTATTAATACAGATGATGAATTAGGTGCTGTATATAATGCTAATGGTAAAGAAGAAAATTCTTTCGAAGCAGAGAACACAGTAATTGAAGGTAATCTAATTGCTGGAGAAACAGAATATGTCTATGTTGAATTTGTTGTAGATGGAAAAAGTAATGTTGTTTTAGTTAAGAAAAATACTAAACTTGCTCAAAGTGACATCCCTAAAGTTTCTAAAAAAGGATATACTTTTGATGGATGGTTTGATGCAAAAGGTAAACTTTTCAATGCTGAAGCAGCTGTTGCTGAAAATATGACAGTAACTGCTAAATTTACAAAAGTTCCTTCAGAAGAGACTAATCCAGCTACTGGAGATAGTGTTTTAACTCATGCTGTAGTTTGTGCTATTGCTTTAATAAGTGTATGCGGTTTAACTATTTGCTTAAAGAAAGTAAGTGAATAATAAGAAAGTGACTTAAAGTCACTTTTTTTATGGATATAAATAAAAAGAGTTTGACTCTTTTTATTCTTGAATTGATTATTGATTTTTTATCGTCTTCTTTTCGATGAACACAATAACTGCATACATGACATAGGAGAGAATTGCTAGTAATATTACTGAAGTGATGACTAAATTGATGTTGAAGACTTGTGATCCATACATGATCAAATATCCCAATCCCTCTTTTGATACCAATAATTCTCCCATGATGACCCCGATTAGGGACATACTAATATTTATTTTAAAAGCGTTTATGATATTGTGTAAATTACTGGGCAATATCACTTTGTAAAAAACTTGCAATTTACTAGCTTTCATACTCTTCATAAGTGTTATCAAATTGCTATCGACCGATATGAAACCATTATAGATATTGATAATACTAATAAAAGTGGATATGAGTAATGCCATTATTATGATGGATTTGGTCGTTGCGCCAACCCAAATGATTATAAGTGGTCCAAGAGCTACTTTGGGAAGAGAGTTCAAAACAGTTAGATATGGATCGATAACTTCAAAGATAAATCTGTTCCACCAAAGAATGGTGCTGACACCAAAGCCAATTATGGAAGCGAGGATGAAACTTATGACAGTTTCATATGAAGTCACATAAATGTGATTTATTAAATCGTTACTCTGGAATAATTGGCTGATGGTTTGAACAGCTTTGATTGGTGATGAATATAAAAAAGGGTTGATGATTTCGTATTTGGACAATAACTCCCATATCGTTAAAAAGATTATCAATGTTAAGAATTGGGCTAATAGTACCAAGAATTTATGGAGCTTTATTTTTTTTAAAAATTGAACATGTTCTTCACTGTACATTATTATCTATCTCCTTCCAAATTTGATCGTAATAAATATTGAACATTTTATTCCTTCTTCTTTGGGTTGGGGATAAAGTTTTGTCGACCTCTATTTCATGAACAGTTTTAATGGTTGAAGGCCTTTTGGACAAGACGATTATTTTGTCTGAGAGACTTATTGCTTCACTTATATTCGCATTAGCATAAATTTAAAACAAATAAATAGAATGAAATATGAGTGATTTTAAAACTGGTATATATATTAGAGTTTCTACTGAGGAACAGGCTAAGCATGGCTATTCAGTACGAGCTCAAAGAGAAAAACTGATGAGTTATGCCAAAATAAAAGAATGGGAAATTTATGACATATATATTGATGAAGGTATAAGTGGTAAAAATTTGAACAGGAGCGAAGTTCAAAGATTGATTGCTGATGTCAAGAGTTCCCAAGTCAATAACGTTTTGGTCTATAAAATAGATCGTCTGACTAGATCGACTAAGGATTTAATCGATTTGATCGAATTGTTTCAAGCTTGTAATTGTGCTTTTAATTCATTGACTGAAGCAATTGATACTGCTTCACCAGCGGGGAGAATGTTTGTCAAAATAATCGGTTTATTTGCCGAATTTGAACGTGAGACCATCGTGGAGAGAATCAAAGTTGGTTTGGAGAGAAAGGTGCGAGAAGGTTATAGCTTGTGCAGTTCTACTCCCTCTTATGGTTATAGTCGTTCTAAAGGCGAAAAAGTTCAAACCGTTGAACGATCAGAGAGCAAAATAGTGAAAGACATTTTTGCCATGTATTTGAATGGTACTAGTATTACAGACATAGCTAAAAAACTGAATGGTCAAAAGGTTCACACCAAAAAGAACAGACAATGGACGACTAAAAACATTATTAATATTTTGACCAATCCCAATTACATTGGTAAAGTGCGATATGGAATAAATACTAATCATTACTTTGAAACAGTTGGAAGACATACACAAATAATTGATGAAAAGCAATATTATGAAGTGAGAGAGAAATTGCAAAATCGTTTGCGCACAAAAAGCGATGCATATTATTCAAATAAATTGGAGTGCCTCTGTCACCAAAGAATGGCGACTAAAAGGACTTATTTCCATGGCAAATGTTACATAAATTACATCTGTCATAATCATAATTGTGATTTTAAAAGTGTGAGTCATAGGTATTTAGATAAATACTTAAACATTGCCAATGAGACTTCTTCTTTCAAAGAGCATTTCGTTCAAGAAAAAATAAAGAAAATTAAAATTATCTCTTTAGATAAACAATTGGAGATAAACCATTATTAAATTTTACAATTGAGCAAAATATACTGTAAAATTATTATTTTTTTCTTTATTTAATATTTAAATAATTGTATACTTTATAATAGAGAGGCGAGTAACGTGAAGAGAGTGAGAGTAATTTCAAGTGTTACTATAATTGTAGCATTTGTTTTGATTGTAATCGGTTATTCAATCAGTTTTGTCGATGGTTATAGCCTCGATGTCAAAATGAGTAATGCAGCTGCGAACTTAATTAAGAACAGCTACAATTCTTATGCGATTGATTTAGAAAAGATTTCTTATCAGATAAAGGATACAACGGTTTTTGATGCCAAGTATTATTCTGATATAAAATATCGCTATGAACAAAATATCAAAGAATTAAAAAATATTGAAGAACAGATCAAAGCATTGGATACGATGACTAAAAAATTGCGTTATGAATGCTCAGCTAGAAATTATAATGATTATGATATCGATGAGAAGTGTTCAGCGATAAATCATAATTATGAAGCAATCGTCAATGCTTATGTTTCGCTAGTTCGCGAATACAATAGAAGAATCGATGATTATAACGAGTGGAGTGATACAGATCTCAAAAAGTATAGCACTTCATTTTATGATAGTTATATCGATGCTGATAGCAATGGAGAACATTCCGGTGTAATAAAGTAAAGGAGAAAGACATGAGATACCCCAATATTAGACAACGACATATGAATGAAAAGAATAAAAAAGAAGTATCTCGTGATAGTCTTTCTTTTTTTGATAATAAACTTTTGTTAATATCAGTAATTTTATTACCCATTTTAGTCTTGACTTACATCATATCTCTCCACAGTTATGATTTGGTCAACGAACGCATAAGTTCTTTTTGTCTTGTGGGAATTTTAGTATTTAGTGTCCTTTTAGTTTATGGAATTGTCGATGAGATAAAAAAGCCCAATAATATGATTTCTAAAATGATCAAATTAGCTTTGTCTTCACTCTATGTCGTTCTCTTTTTAATAATTGGTTTAATACTATATGGAAGCAATAGTCAGATTCGCAATTATATCATTGATAGCGCGATGAAGACTAAGGATCATCAATATTTTGCGACGTGGTTGTTCAGTGCCAAGACGATTGATGAGACTTTGATGCAGGCTAAAGAAGAGACTAAGACGGAGTTGGAGAGCAGTAATAAAATTGAATTTGAAAAAGTTGAGTACAATCAAAAAATTTATGCCAATAAATATGAAGAACAGATTCTTTCAAAAGAAAATGAAGATGATCTATATAAAATAATTAAAATCAATGGTACGACGATTGGCGCAAATTATAAATATCGCGGTTATTTAGTAGCCATATACGATCCTTCCAAAGTGAAAATTGCTACATCGAGTGGGGCGGGTACCCATGATGGAGCATATGGTGAAATACTATCAATCATCGCCAAGAAAAATAAGGCGTTGATAGCAATGAATGCTGGTGGTTTTTATGATCCTTATTGGAACAGCAATGGTGGTATTCCCCATGGTCTCGTCATCAAAGATGGTAAAGTGTTGAGCGAATTCAGAAGAGGCATCAATAGTGGTGGACTCATCGGATTTACTAAAGACAATCGTTTGGTACTCAAAAACATGAGCAAAGAAGAAGCATTAAAGATGGGTATCAGAGATGCGATGGATTGGGGACCATTCTTAATTGTCAATGGTAAAAATAAGTTTGCCAATGTTAAAAACTTCACTTGGGGAACTTCGCGCAGTGTCATTGGTCAACGCAAAGATGGTATCGTTTTGTTCTTGGTCATCGATGGTGGTAATCAACCGGGAAGTTATGGAGCAAGTTATGCTGACGTTGCCAAAATAATGGCTAATTATGGGGCTTATAATGCAGCTAACTTGGATGGTGGTACTTCTACAGCTCTCGTCGAGAATAACAAATACGTCAACAATCCATGGAATGGATATCAACGCACTATTCGCAGTTTGCCAAATGCTTGGATAGTTGTCAAATAAATTTATGTCAATTGGAAAATGAGTTCAGCTAGGTCATGAGTAACCATAATAGTTGTCTTATTTTCCTTTTTTATGATATTCGCTACGTCATCAGCAAGTGATAGACGCGTTTGATAATCTAGTGCTGAGAAAGGTTCATCCAATAATAAAATATCTGGATTGATAGCTAATGTTCTGATCAAGGCAACTCTTTGGCGCATACCACCAGATAGATTGCACGGATATTTGTCTTTGAACTCATAGAGACCATAAGATTTTAACAAGTTTATGACTCTCTCTTTATTTTCATCATTGAGTTCTCGATTTATTTCTAAGCCTAATAGACAATTTTCTAAAACTGTTCGCCAAGGAAACAATGAGTCACTTTGTAACATATAACCAATTCGTAAATTGTCAGCACTGATTATTTGTCCATCCGATTTTGTCTCTAAACCGGCTAAAATCGATAGAAGTGTTGATTTACCGCAACCAGATGGCCCTACAATAGATATAAAGTCTTTTTCTTTGATGTCCAAAGATATATCATCGATTGCTAATGTTTCACCTTTAGTATCGTGATATATCTTTTTTAAATTTTTAATCGTTAAGATATTATTTTTCATCTATTTGATAGATCAAATCTTCATAAGGAACTTTTTTGTCCAAATGTCCAGCTGATGTCATTATCTCTTGTAAGTGGTCAAACGATTTCTTACTAAAAGATGTCGTCGTTGGCCAACTATCTTGTTTCTTGTATCTATCTACCACTTTAGTTAAGTCATCTAATGATGTATCTGGAAAGAAATTTACAATAGCTTTGGCAATGGTTTCACTATCACTATTATTGACAAAATCTAATCCTTTTTGAATTGCACGAGTGAATTTGACAATTATATCCCTGTTCTCTTTGATATAACTGATTTTAGCATTATATGATGTGTATGGGACAACACCACCCAATTGTCCAAGAGATGCCACTACATGACCATAACCTTCTTTTTCTACTTCTAAAGCATTAGGTTCACTCAGTGTTACAATACGAAAACGCTAAAAATTGTTTAAAGTGCAATATCACTTCAAAAATTAAAACTAATAATTGATGTTTACAATAATAAATCATAATCTTTTGATGAAATAACTTTTTTTGACATATGATGTACTATGAATAAAAATATTTATTATCAGCTCCTCTTAATTCTAAATAAAGACCTATATGACGAATCTTATATATCCTATTATTTATATCGGAAAGCGGAGAGAGAAATCTGGCGGAGAAGTGAATGACATGGATCTATTAGAAATGCGACAAAAATTAAATATGGGATATAATCTAAAAGATTTAGAATTGCGGGTCACTTACTATTCTAGAGTTTCAACAGATCACTTAGAACAAATTCAATCGCTCAATAATCAAAATGAACATTTTGAAAAAATGATCAAAGATAACAGCAATTGGCAATATGTCGAAGGGTATGTCGATGAAGGAATAACTGGTACTAGTGACGTCAGACGAGAAAACTTTATGCGCATGATTGCGGATAGTAAAAAAAATAAATTTGATTTGATAATCACTAAAGAGATTTCGCGCTTTTCTAGAAATACTCTTGATAGTATCAAATACACGCGTGAATTGTTGAATCGTGGCGTGGCAGTCTTCTTCTTAAATGACAACATAAATACCTTTTTGCCAGACAGTGAGCTAAGACTTACTATAATGGCTTCTCTTGCTCAAGACGAGGTTAGGAGGTTATCTGAGCGAGTGAAGTTTGGTATGCATCGTTCCCAAGAAAATGGTCACATTTTAGGAAATGATATGCTTTATGGATATAAGAAAGATCGTGTCACAGGAAATCTTAAAATAATTGAAGAAGAGGCAACAGTCATCAAGAAGATATATGATATGTACATAATTGATGATCTATCTTTCAATGCCATAAGTCGAAGACTGAATTATGATGGCATTAAGACTAGGCAAAACAAGAATTGGTCTTCTACATCGATATCGAGAATCATTAAAAATCCTAAATATAAAGGTTATTATTGTGGAAAAAAAGTAGAAGTCGTCGATTATATGACTAAAAGAGTAAAACATTTGCCTGAAGAAGAATGGATCGTTTATGAGGATGTTCAAAAAATACCACCGATCATCACAGAACAAACTTGGGATTTAGCTCATCAGAAAAGCCATAGTAGACGAAATGAGCGCACCAAAAATGTCGATTCTGATATCTATAATGGTAAAATATACTGTGCCCACTGTCATAAGCCATTTTATAAGCGCCATTTTCGAAAAAAAAAGAGCGATATGACTTGGGTCTGTTCCAAGTATTTGACTAGTGGTAAAAGATTTTGTGACAGTCCTAAAGTTAGAGAGAGTGAACTAAAAGTCATCATTTCAGCAGTGAGTGATGTTTTTCTTTCTAAAAAGCAATTGATCAAAACCCTATTAGATATCTATCTGGATAATGTTGATGAAGATATCTCTGAACCTTTAAAAGAGATCCAAGTTAAAAAGAATCATCTTTTAGAATTGAATTTAAATGGTATTATAACGGATGAGGAACTATTAAAAAAGCGAGAAGAATTGAACACGAAAGAGAAAGAAATAGTCCGAGATCACAGTCAAGATTTAGATTTAGAAAGAGTTGAGAACGCTTTGGCGAAAAGAATGTCGTCTAAGGAGATACTCGATGACATTGATAAGCTCTTAATAGATCAAATTTGGATTGATAAAAGCGATGATAAAATAATTGTTGATTTATATTTAAATGTGACGGGAAGTGACATAGTGAAAGATTTCCGTTTTAAGCGCGGTTTTGATACAAGTAGCACGAAGAGATATGAAATAGATTATTTAGTCAAATATCATTATCAAAAAGAAGTTGATGAAATTTCCCAAAATGGGCAAAAGAAATGATTTTTTACATATATTAGATTGGAGGAAAATTATGAAACATAATTATGAATTTGGCAATAAGTATTATGATTATTATTATCCAAAGGGAATTCAAAGTGTGGAATATGAAATTATGGCTCCAGAACAGTCACAGCGACGTCAACCCGGTTTAGAATACTTGATGAATCCTCGTCCAGTCTTTGACAATCCCAATTATAAGGGCAGTGGCAAATTAAAAGATAAAGTTGCCATCATCACTGGTGGCGATAGTGGTTTGGGAAGAGCTTGTGCAGTCGCTTTTGCCAAAGAGGGAGCAAAAGTTGTCATTCCTTATTATGACGAACATCGAGATGCGGAAGAGACAAAGGCATATATTGAAAAACTGGGAGGGGAATGTCTCTTATTATCTGGTAATATCATCGATAAAAAGTTCTCTAAATACATCGTTGAACAAACTTTAGATCGTTTTGGCAAGATCGATATTTTAGTCAATAATGCTGGGGTTCAATATCAACAGAACAAATTGGAAGATATTAGTGACGAACAATTTGATCAAACGATGAAAGTCAATGTATATGGCATGTTCTATTTGACGAAAGAGGTATTACCACATTTAAAAGCGGGTTCGTCTATTATCAACCTAACTTCAGTAACAACTTTTTATGGAGATCCACAATTGATTGATTATGTTACTACTAAAGGGGCAATCGTGGGCTTTACAAGGGCTTTAGCTAGAAATTTAGCTTTGAAAAATATCAGGGTAAATGCCATCGCACCCGGCTTTTTCTGGACGCCACTTCAACCTTCTTGTTGGGTCAAAGAAAAAATACCATCATTAGGAGCCGATGCGGCCATGGCTAGAGGAGCAATGCCCTATGAACTAGCACCTACTTTTGTCTTCTTAGCGAGTGATGATTCCAGCTACATGACTGGTCAAGTCATTCACAATAACGGTGGACAAATAATGGGATGAAAAGAGACTTGACAATTCAAGTCTCTTTATTTTACTTTGTCTTCTATCTCTTTAAAGATACCTCTATAGACAAATTTGATTTCTTTATCTTTAGGTATGTCATAGTATAATCGCAATTTATTGATTAGTCCATTGAGGTCTGGATTATAATTCCAAACTAGATGAAAGGGATTAGCTATTACTTCGATTACATCGCTATTTTCACGCATCTGTTTTTTGATGTAATTACCTCTTTCACGATCTATGTAATAGGAAAAAGTATAGATGCTGAAATAATATATCATCAAGATGATCAATAGAAAATGGAGTTTTTTAAATGATAATTTGAGATGCATTTCTTCTATCAGAATAGATACTGTTAAAATACTGCCCAAGATGGTTAAAAATACTACTCTTTCACCCCAGACTGGTGATAGTAACATTGCCATGCTGGACATTAGGGTAATGATGTAGAAAAAGAGGACAATCTCTTTTTTCTTTTGATCTTTTATGATGTAAAAGATACTTAAAATGAAGAGCGTTATGAAGATGATCCAGTAGAAGATGAAATACCACTTGGATGGTAGAAAGATGCCATTATAAGGTTTGAAAACTAATGTCACATTGACAGGAATCATCTCATGTAGATTGCAGTAGATGTTGAAAAGGGGAACGATGTTGAAAAGAGCGATGACTGAGTTCTTGAAAATTTTCTTTCCTTTTAAAACGCGCGACAAATAATAGTTAATCGGTATCGTCATCAAGAGGGTTATGATGAAGTTATGAGTGAAGACATGGGCAATAAAATTGGGGATATTAGTGCCTATTTTTTCGAAGAGGTTCAAGGAAGCAAATGCTGTTTCTGTCTCCATTCTAAGGGCTGAACCTGGGCTTAGAAGCATGGCTATTAGAGAAACTCCTGATATGATGGTGAAACCGGTTAGAGGTAATGATATCTTTCTTTTTTTGATGAAGTAAAAACTGGTCAAGATGATGTTTCCCAACACAAAACTGAGACCGATATTTTCGACGAACATTGGGATTAATAAAGCCGTTATCGATAGAGCAATTATTTCTTTTAGATCGAAATAGAGCGTTTTCTTTTGAAAGATATAGGCGAAGTATAAAATGGTCATCAGAGCAGGAAAGGTATAAGTGATACATCCCGTCTTCCAAGTATAGTTTTGGGCAAAACTGTTGACGTTGACTAACAATAAAGCAATTAGTGGAATTAGATAATACTCTTTTCTCTTCACTTTTCCCATCAAATTACAAATGCAGTAGGTTGATGATGCTATGAGTAAAGCAAATAGGGTAGAAAATATCAATTTATGTGGTATCAGTAAATCTATGAACAATCTACTGGCCATTCTTCCCTCCCAAGTCAAATACATTTCCCATACGTTTTTGAAGATGTTTAAAAGACCAGAATTGCCTATGACATAGTTTTTCCAATCATCTCCTGTGACGGGACTAATAAAACTGATCAATAAAAAAATGATAAAAGTCATCTTCACTACTTTATCGCGATATTCTCTTACTTCTCGATTATCTTTCATATTATCACCGATATCATTGTACAATATTTTAACTAATAAAAAAAGAATAGTTTCGATAAAATAAATAATTGTTCAATTTGTGATATAATATTGGTATAATTGTAATACGAAAGTAGGTTGTTGTCTGTGGATATTGCTATTTTGATAACTTTTTTAATTTATAGTGCCATCTCACTTGCTCCTCTAATCATTTTTTTCTTGATCATAAAAGTTCTCTGTGACTCCATTAGAAGAGCTAATTCAGAAAAATATTTTAAAACGACGATCGTTTTTAATGACGTGAATCAAAATTCTAAAAAGAACAATGAGATAGATACGACTCATGGCAAGAAAAATATTTATACTGATGTATCTCAAAAAGAATTAGATCGCTTTAATATCGAGGATATCGATTCATTAAAAGATTATTTATACGACATATTTTATCGCTTTGAAAATGCCTATAACAATTTGGATTATAATGAGATGCGCTTGTTGAGTACTGAACAGTTATTTCAAAAATATCACACGGGTATAGCTCTCAATTTAAAAATTGGTAAGAAAAAAGTTATAAATGATATAAAACGAAAAAAGGTCGTCTTGTATGAGGTTGATAGTACTGTCGCTAAACAAGTGGCTTCAGCTATGATCGTCGTCTCTTACATAAGTTATACTTTGAACAAGGATGGCTATATAATTAGTGGTAATAGAGAAAATCCTACCATTGAGCGATTTGAAGTGGAATTTAGAAAGGATTTCAATCGTGAAGAATTGACTAATTGTCCTAATTGTGGAGCCGCACTACATGGTAACAAATGTGATTATTGTAAGAGTTTTATCAAAAATACAGATTTTCAAATTTCAGCCATTAGAAAAATAGTGGATAGATGAAGCGATTCATCTTTTTTTATGCTCAGTGCTTTCTTTTTGCTGCATTAATATCAAATAATGATACGTAGTCACCTATTCCTGATATGAATGAACCACTCATAGCTGCGAAACTGATACTAGTATCAATGGTCACATCTTTTTGGGGATCGATGCCATTTTCGCGTAATATCCATTCCAATGTCATTTCAGGCATACCACCTTCTCGTCCACCGATGATATATTTTCCTCGCAAATCATGAAGCGTGAAGTTATCTTGTTTTTCTCTTGCCACGATGAAACTGCCATCTTTTTGAGTGAGTTGGGCAAAAGTTTTCAAATAGTCTTCTTCGCCACCATTATAGATGTAGATGGTTGCTTCACTACCACAAAAACCGATGTCGACATCGCCTGATAAAACGGCCGCCGTAACTTTATCAGCACCACTTGCCAAAGTCAAATCTATGTCCAGTCCCTCTTCTTCGAAATAGCCATTGTTGATGGCAGCGTATTGGGGAGCATAGAAAAGACTATGAGCAACTTCAGCCACTCTAACTTTAGTCAAATTTTTATCACTATTTTTATCGCCTTTGTTCAAATTGAGGATTGCAGCACATAAAATTAAAAATATTGATGCGATGACTGCAATATTGATAATTGTTTTTTTCATAATTACCTCCTTAATAATTACAGTGTATTATACGCAAATAGACATCCTTTGGTGAAAAAACTCGATGACGAAAAGAAATATATGGTATAATATTTGTAATATAGGCGAGGTGTTTATTGTGGAAATAGATGAACGTGCAATAGCCAAATTTAAAGATTATTTAGAAAATTATGCCCGCAGTTTAAAAAGAGCTATTTCTAAATGTGAATCTTTTATCGATAATGGACAATCAATAATCGATTTTAAAAAGAGACCAACAGTTGATAACTTATTACAAATGCGTCCAATTCTATCGACAATTGATGATGAAATTGCCGACCAGATCAAAGTTATAAATTATTTTGTTGAAAACGGTGTCAGTGATATTGAACAAGTATCCATTGCCATTGATAAGATATTGTCATCAAAGGCTTTGGATAATTATTTAGATGACTTGCCAAATCAAGAAAATTTGCGAGAACGACAAGTTGATGAGTTAGAAAGAGTAAAACCACTCATCGAGGGTGATGATTATGACTTCGTGTATATGAATGACTTATTATCGCAGAGTAAACTGTCTGATGAAGAACAGATTGCGGTATTGTTGAACGAGACTTTGAAGCGTTGTCCAAAACGTGTAGATCAAGCGGAAATTTCTGTTGATGTCGCTTCCTTAATTGGTGAAGAAGAGGGAAAAAGAGATGACGTTCGTACTCTTTATGCGAACTATAGAGAAATCAGTGACAAATTGAATGAGACAATCTCTAAAAACTATCGCTATGTCGAAGGGAAGAATGAAGAACAGATCAAGGCCGCTAAAGCCATCGTCGATGCCATCAAGGAAGCTAGACGCGACAATGTCGATTTCAATCTCGATGACTACAATTATCTCGATATGCGCATGTTAGTCTATGTCGTCGAATTGATAGAGATGCGCGATGCTTTGGAAAAAGAATTTGAACGTGACAAACCCAATTATGATGACGTCAGTCTATACATGATGGAATTAGGGGATGTCATGGGTGAAATTGATGAGACGATGGTTGAACTTGAAAAAGATGAACGTGAGGAGAATGGATCCCCTTCTAAAGTAGTGTTCTTTTTAGACGATGATGGTAATCCACTATTTGATACATCAGCTTTTAAAACTGATGATAACAAGCGCGTAAAGATGCTTTTGGACAAATTGGAAAACGGTTTTTATGATTATGATAATAAAACTTCACATGCCAAAGTGCGCATGGCCAAGAAAACGGATTATCATGTCTATTGTAAAAAATCTGGGCAAATGGCTTGTACTTACATCAGAGTTAATGATGATACGATATTACTGCTTGACATAGATAGTGCTACGAAGATTTATGACAATGCTAAGCACATCGTTGATAAATACGATGATTCAATCAAGAAGAGACTAGGCGATATCAGAAATAATGATGAACGAGTTTTGACGGCGAGTGCCGCTTTCGCTGAGTCATTCGCTAGCAACTTGAACAGTGAAAAAGGAGTGACTTTATCATGAGTAACGATTTAGATGCTTTATATATCGATATGAAGAACCAATGTTTAAAAATGATCGAAGAAAAAAATGTCGATATCGAAGAATTAGCTTTTTGCCTTGGCATTACTCTAGACGATTTCATCGCTAAATTCCGTGTTCGCGATAAAGATTTTTCATTATATCTAAAAACATATGATTTATTATTGGGGTGGTAAGATGACTCTAATCGAAATATTACAATCACAATTAAAGCGTTTGAATAAAGAGTACAATGATTATGATGCGCGTGATAATCAAAATTATATTCAACAATTGAAACAATATCGAGTAACTGTCGAGGATACAATAGACAGTTTGAGAAGAGATATCGATGATCTTCTCTATGCAGAAATTGAACAACTTGGCAATATCTTGAAAGATAATTTAGACGATTTTGATTTAAAGGCTTATGAAAAGAAATTATCGCACATCTATCTAGTCTTAAAGGGTAAACACGATGGATTAGCTACTGATTTGACGCAAGAACAAAGAGATTTTGTCAATGACTTGTTGACGAAATTGGTCACTGTCGACGAGCGCATTGGGCGAACTCTCGAAAGTGTTGATCAGAATAATTTTGCCCAACAGAAAAGAATGGAACAGTTACAGGATGACATCATTTCTTATGATGATCTAATTGGGAAAATAAAGGCGGGGAAAAGCGCCTTGGATGATGAGGATTTGAATTTGATCTATAGAACGATCATCACCAGTCCCAAGATACCCAATGATACTAAGAAAGAGGTATTGATAAAATTTAATTCATACAACGACAATGTACAAAAGAGAGAAAAAGTTTCCATTGAAAATGTCTTAGCTGTTTTCAAGGAGTTTACGGATGACCCTTATGTTGAAAAAATCATTAAAAGCAATGCGAATGAAATAATGAATAATGCTGATATCGACAACATCCGTGAAGTTTTGACGAGTTTGAAAGAGGCCAAGTTGGATGGCTTGGATTTGAGTCTATTACAACGTTTTAAAGATGAACAATTGACTTTAGTGACCATAGCTATTTATGGTAATAAGGAAAGCGTTGAAGAACAGATCAATAGGATGATCAAAAGGGGAAGTTTTGACAGCGGTTTCTTCACGATGCCAAGTGCTTGGATTGTCAATGATTACAAGCAAGAATCGAGGCGTAAACGCCACAATAAAAAGATCTTATTGCCTCAAGAAAATCACCGATTGTCAACTGTTGCCCATCAAATATCCGCTGATGAAATTATTGAGAATGAACGTTTTCTTCTCTCCAAAGGGTTCTACGCTTCCATCAATGATAAGAAGAACATGTCTATTTTGCGTCGACCAAATTATCATTTAAAACATTCATATGAAGTCTTACAACAATATGGCTTTTTTGAAAATCGTCAAGATTTGTCCAAATTCCCCATTTCCTCATTGACGACTTCTAACATCGAAGAAAAATGTGATCAATTGATCGAATTGGGATTATTACATGGCGATGTTTCTTCTAGTTATGGTCGAACCAACTATGCGCATCGCTATCCATCAGTTTTGTTACGATTGAACGATGACTTCTTGACCATCGCTTCTTATTTCAAACAGATGATGAATAGCCAAGATTATTATGAGACTATTTTCTCTAACAATTTAGGTTTTGAAGGCAATCTGTCATCATCATTTATTGCGAGTGTCGCATCAGAAAAGGGACGCGCTAAGACAGAACAGATCAATAGAGAAAATTTTATTTCCCTATCACAAAACATTCCCAATTATTCTCTTTATAATTCCATTGTTGAAAATTCTATTTCTCCGTCATTTGATCCAGCCATTTTAGATGATGAAGTAGTAAAAACAATGGAAAATGATTTTGGTGTTGCCAATAATGAATACGTTTATCGCGTCGGTGACGTCGTCATCTCTCGACCTAAATTTTTGCGAAATTATAGCCTATTGAAAGAAAATGGCATTGAAAAAAGAGAAGGAGCACTATTGTATTGTCTTACCAGTGGCATGAAATTGACCAATGATAATTTCACCTCCATTAAAGACGATATGGTGAAGAAGGTGAAATGATATGGAATATTTAAAAAAATATGATTTAACCGATGAAGACATCATGGACATAACCCAAAGACTTGATGATGATGATAGAATCGAAATCGAATTGAACGAACCGCGAGTTACCGCTATTATTGATTATTTATTATCGATTGGCATCACGAATTTGAAAGATATCTTGATATATAAAACTAATATTTTTTATGACGGTCTCGATTCTTTAAAGGACACTTTGTCAGAATGTGATACGAATATGATCGCTTTACTCAATGCCGATGTCTTCAACTTTGATTTGATAGGTATTTAAAAAAAATCAATTTATAGTATAATGTTTATAATAGAATAGTTTGCTAGTGAGGTGCTTATGAAAAAGAAAAAAGTTACACCTAAAAAAGAAAAATTTAATAGTGATACCTTTTTTAAAACTAAATTGGATATCAAGGGACATATGGTTTTTAATGCCTTTCTCATCTGTTTATTATTCATCGGTGCCATATCTTTGTTGGTGATGGCCACCAATATTCAAGTTGATAGTAGGAAAAGCATCATTGATTATGAAGAGAACAGTTCAGTCACCTATGATGTGACCGTTCGCAAAAATAATTTTTATCAATCAAATACTCTCGGTATGAATCAATTGTATCCGACGACTATTATTGATAAGATAAATATCCACTATAAGTATAATTTTAAAACAGAACAACTAGGCGATTATCAGTACAAATATTTTACGGTTGCTGATTTGGTCATCAATGACCAAGATATCAATCATCGTCAAGGGGAACGATTATTGACTAGGTCTTATCAGTTGGAAAATACGATGACTGGTAAAGTGATTGCTAGTGATAATTATTCATTAGAAAAAGACTATGTGATCGATTATGCCACTTATAATACTTTCGTGAACAAATATCGTACGACTTATGCTTTGATCGTCGATGCCTATTTAAAAGTGTCTATGCACGTGGCAATCGTCGATGAGTGTGATGGCAAGACTGTGGAATTGGAGAAAGTCATGGACGTCACCATTCCGCTCGCAACTAATCCTGTTAAGATAACCACAAACAATCCGAAAGATGTCAAAGATTCTGTTTATTCTGAAAGCAGTTCTATGGCACACAGTTATTGTTTTGTCGCCTTTGCCGTTCTAATGTTCATTGCGGCTATTCTGTTATTCGTTCAAGAATTTAGAAAAGTGATGAAGAGCGAAAGAGCCCAAACGCGTTATATCAACAAATTGAATAGAATCCTTTCAGCTAACAATGAAGTGATCGTGCGCGTTAAGAACAAGATCAATCTTGCCAATCACAACATCATCGAAGTGGAAAGCATTGAAGAGTTGTTAGATGCCCAAAATGAGTTGCGCATTCCAATTGCTTATTTTGAGACCAAGAGTAACAAAGAGGGATACTTCGTCATCGTCAATGGTAAAGAAGTTTGGCGTTATATATTTAGAGTAGAAGAGGAAAAATAATTCCTCTTTTTCATTGGACTTCTTCTTTTATTTCTCTTGGAGATACTGTATAATTGATATGAAGGGTATGATACATATGGATTTGAACGATTTGAACAAAGAACAGAGAGAAGCAGTGTTGACAACCGAAGGCCCTCTTTTAATTTTGGCGGGAGCAGGTAGTGGTAAAACGCGTGTCTTGACGACCAAAATAGCTTATTTAATCAAGGAGAAAAAGGTTAGTCCGTATAACATCTTAGCGATTACTTTTACCAATAAAGCCGCTAAAGAGATGAGTAGTCGTCTCTATAGCTTAGTCGGTGATTTATCACGCAATTGTCAGGTATCGACTTTTCACTCTTTTGGGGTGCGAATAATTCGCGAAAACTGTCAAGAGTTGGGTTATGATTCTAATTTCATCATCATGGATAGCGATGATTCACTCACTGTCATAAAGCGAATTTTGAAAGAGATGAATCTGGATTCCAAAATATATAATCCCAATGCCATTAGAAATAAGATAAGCAGTTGTAAAAACGAAATGATATCTTGTGAAGAATACGGTAAATATGCCATTAGCGATTTAGAAAAAGTCGTTTGGGAAGTTTATAAACGCTATGACAAGATGTTAAAGCGCAATAACTCTGTCGATTTTGATGACTTATTGATTTTACCGATCAAACTGTTCAAAGAAAGAATCAATATTTTGGAGAGATATCAAGAGAAGTTTAAATATGTCTTAATCGATGAATATCAAGATACTAATGAAGCTCAATACATTTTGACTAAGATGATAAGTGCCAAATATAAAAATATCTGTTGTGTTGGCGATAATGACCAATCTATTTATAGTTTTAGAGGAGCTAATTATCGCAATATTTTAAATTTTGAAAAAGATTATCAAAACGCTAAAACGATTAAACTCGAACAGAATTATCGATCTACTTCTAATATTTTGGAAGCGGCTAATTGTGTCATCAGACATAATAAAGAACGAAAAGATAAAAATCTATGGTCTGATAAGGGCGAAGGTGAAAAGATCAATTATTTCAAAGCGTTTAATGAGAAGGATGAAGCTGCCTATTGCACGCGCGAAGTGAAAAAGTTAGTAGATGAGGGTGTGGAATATCAAGATATAGCGGTTATCTATAGGACTAATGCTCAATCCCATGTCTTGGAAGAAGAGTTTTTAAAAGAGAATATACCATATACCATCGTCGGTGGTACAGGGTTTTATAGTCGTAAAGAAATAAAAGATCTATTGGCCTATCTCCGTCTCATCCACAATTCGAAGGACAACGTCAGTTTGACTAGAGTTATCAATGTTCCCAAAAGAGGAATCGGTCTCAAGAGTTTGAGCAATTTAAATTTAAAAGCGGATTCTTTAAACGTCAGCATGTATGAAGCAATTGATAGTGGTAAAGAATTGGATTTCAAAAAGATGATTGAAGATTTAAAACGAATTTCTCTCGATTTGACATTGACGGAGTTAGTCGATAAAATATTGGATGTAACTGGTATTCGTCAAGAGTTAGAAAATGAGAACACTTTAGAAGCGGATATCAGACTGGAGAACTTGGAAGAGTTCAAAACGATAACGAAGACGTTCGAGGAAAGGGATGGTATCATATCCCTAGAAGACTTTCTTTTAGAAATCAGCTTGTTGACGGACATCAGTGACTATCGCGATGATCCGAATCGCGTCAGTCTGATGACGGTACATTCGGTCAAAGGTTTGGAGTTTGACAACGTGTTTGTCGTCGGATTGGAAGAAGGAATTTTCCCCCATATCAACTCGCTCATGGACAACAGTGAATTGGAAGAAGAAAGACGCCTCTGTTACGTTGCGATTACGCGAGCTAAAAAGAGATTGTATTTGGTCAACAGTCGCATGCGAACTCTTTATGGAAAGGAACAGTCTAATCCGACGAGTCGTTTCATAAGTGAGATCGACGAAAGATTTATCAATAAAGCTTTTGTCGAAAAAGAACCAGAAGAAAAAATTGATAAAGAGGAAATGTACCATGAGGATGTCGATTATGCAGTTGGCGATTTCGTCTATCACGACGTCTTCGGTCAAGGAAAAATTATTGATTTATCCGATTCGGTCGCAACGATTGCATTTAAACATCCATATGGAATTAGAAAATTGATGAAAAATCATAAAAGTTTAAAGAAGATATAGGAGGAATTATGAAAAAAGATTTAACTTTATTGATCATGGCTGCCGGTATGGGATCACGTTTTGGTGGTTTAAAACAAATTGAGCCGGTCGGACCAAATGGTGAATTTTTGATTGACTATTCTATTTACGATGCCATCAAGGCTGGATTTAACAAAGTCGTATTCATCATCAAAGAAGAAAATTATGAAATATTTAAAAACACGATAGGAAAGCGCGTCGAGAGACAGAACATCAAAGTGGAATACGTCTTCCAAAAAATAACGGATATTCCTAGTGAATTCCAAGACATGACTGATCGTGAAAAACCTTGGGGTACTGGACATGCCATTTTGGCTGCCAAAGACGTGATCCATGAGAACTTTGCTGTCATCAATGCCGATGATTTTTATGGGCGCGATGGTTACATGGTCCTTGCCAATTATTTGAATAATCTCGAAAAGCATGAAAAAGAAGAATTTGCCATCGTCGGTTATAACGTCTGCAACACTCTAACGGAAAACGGAGCGGTAAAGCGCGGCGTTTGTGAAGAAAGAGATGGTTACTTGACCAATCTCGTCGAGAGTAGTGTCGAGCGAATTGATGGCAAGATCGTTGCCAAACCATTGGATGGTAGAGATGCTTTCACTGTTAGTGATGACACACCTGTATCTATGAATTTATTAGGTTTCACACCAGCTCTATTCCCAATTCTTGAAAAGAAGTTAAAAGTTTTCTTAGAGAAAAATAGAAATGATTATCAAAAGTGTGAATTTTTAATACCAGATGTCTTATTTGAAGCCATTGAAGAAAATACGGCCAATGTCAAAGTTTTGACGACGACAGCTAAGTGGTATGGAGTTACTTATCGCGAGGATAAAGAAAACGTCGTTGCTTCCCTCAAAAAGATGGTCGATGATGGCATCTATCCAAATGATTTGTGGAAATAAAAAATTGAATAAATATTTATTCAATTTTTTTATTGTTATATCTAAAATATTCATGTTTTGGTATAATATAAATAGGTGATGGAAATGATTGAGAAACATTATGAAGAACTCATTAAAATAATCAATGAAGCCGATTACAACTACCACACTCTAGATAGACCGACGATAACGGACCAAGAATATGATAAGTATTTGCGCGAGTTGTTCGATCTAGAATATGCTCATCCCGAATTGGCACGCAGTGATTCGCCTACACAGCGAGCTGGTGGTCAAGTTTTAGATCAGTTTAAAAAGGTCACTCATAAAATACCGATGTTGTCTTTGTCGAACGTCTTCAATGAAAGTGAAATAATCAGTTTTGATGCGCGCATCAAAAAAGAGGGAATAGATCCTAAATATGTAGCTGAGTTGAAAATTGATGGCTTGAGTGTCTCTCTTCAATATGAAAAGGGAAAATTGGTCAAGGCAGCGACGCGTGGTGATGGTGTCATTGGCGAAGATATCACTAATAATGTCAAAACGATAAAAACAGTTCCGTTACAATTGAAAAGAGATATCGATATTGAAGTTCGTGGCGAGATATATATGAGTAAAGAGGTCTTTAATAGTCTCAATGAACTGCGCGTTCAAGAAGGATTGGAGCCATTTCAAAATCCACGCAATGCGGCAGCGGGATCAATCAGGCAATTGGATTCTAAAATAGCGGCTTCGCGCAAGTTGGAATGTTGGATATATCATCTTCCCAACCCTGAAGATTATGGCATTACTACCCATATGGAGGCTTTACAATTCATGGCTGGCTTAGGTCTTCGCATCAATCCTAACAACCGTTTGGTCAACAATATTTCCGAACTTTTGGAATTCATTGAACACCATACTGAAAATAGGGATAATCTGCCATATGAAATAGATGGAATAGTCATCAAGTTGAATAGCCTTCCTGATCAAAAGAAGATGGGATATACGGCTAAATATCCAAAATGGGCTACTGCCTATAAATTTCCTGCGAAACAAGTTTTAACAAGACTTGTGGATATTATTTTCACTGTCGGAAGAACTGGTCAAATAACTCCTAATGCAGTACTAGAACCGGTCATCGTTCAAGGTTCAACTATTAGACGAGCAACTCTTCACAATGAAGATTACGTCAAAAATAAGGACTTGCGCATCGGTGATATCGTTTCCATTAGGAAAGCAGCTGATGTCATCCCTGAAGTTGTCGAACCGATCAAGGAGCGTCGTACTGGCGATGAAAAACCTTTTGAAATGATAAAGTTTTGTCCTATTTGTCACTCACCATTGATGAAAAAAGATGGTCAAGTCGACTATTATTGTTTCAATCCCAATTGTGATCGCAAGCACATTGAGAGTCTAATCCATTTTGCCAGTCGTAAGGCCATGAACATCGATGGCATGGGTGATAGAATCATCGAAGACTTTTATAATTTGAATTACTTACATCGCTTTGCCGATTTTTATAAGTTGAGCGATTATAAAAAAGAATTGGTAGAGTTGGAAGGCTTTGGGGATAAAAGCATTGACAATTTGATGGATGCGATTGAAAATTCTAAAAAACAATCATTGGAAAAATTAATTTTTGCTTTAGGAATTCCCAATGTCGGAGAGAAGACAGCTAAAATTTTAGCTATGAAATATGAGACTCTTGACAATTTGATCAACGCTGATTATGAAGAATTGATCAACATTCCTGACATTGGTGAAATCATCGCTAAAAGTATCAAAGATTATTTCAGTTTGCGTTTCAATATGGAACAAGTCGAGTCTTTGAAAGAACTTGGCATCAATATGAAATATATTGGTGAACGCGTTCAAGAAAATGATAACTTTTACAATAAGACTTTTGTCATAACTGGTACATTGGAAAAATATACGCGTGATGAGATTGAGGAGAGAATTGAACTCTTAGGTGGTAAAGCTTCTTCTTCTGTCAGTAAAAAAACTTCAGCTGTCATAGTTGGAAGCAATCCGGGAAGTAAATATGACAAGGCAAGAGAATTGGGCATTCCCATCTGGAGTGAAGAGGATTTTGATCGATTGATAAATGAATAAAAAAGATATTGTTAACAATATCTTTTTATTTTTGAATTTCGATTAAATATGGTGCTATTGCATTGTCTGTGTTGTGGAACTCTTGATATTCATAATGATTTTTCCCCAGATATTTGTGAATTTCTTCGCTCTCTCTTTTTCCTTCTTCATGACCAGGATAGATGACGAGTAGAATCATCCCCCTTTGGTGAAGTAAGGTCAAAGATGATTGGATGGCTTCAATGGTGCTTGATGCTTTTGTGGTGATCGTCTTGTCGCCATTAGGAAGATAGCCGAGATTGAATAAGACGAGCGATATCTTGCCTTTATAATCTTTTAAAACTTTGGCGATATTCGCATGACTCTCTTGAAACAGTTGATAATTTTGGTGACCTTCATCACGCAACAGTTTCTCTGTTTGGGAAATAGCCTTGGCTTGGATGTCAAAACCGAAAACTTGGCCTTTTGGAACAGCGCGACATAGATAGGCAGTATCATTGCCATTACCTATGGTCGCATCGACGACGATATCATTATTTTTTATGTAGGAATCGATCAAGTTGTGGACGTAATTCAAAATCGATTTGCGATATCCTTGATAGCTATTTCTTCGTGCTAATTCTTTATCTATTTCATTTAGAACCCCAAATTTTTTGATCAACCAACTCGGTTCGACTAAGTCATCGCTATTGGGGTCCCCCGTGATGCGATGGATGACGATATCTTCACGCAATAATTCGATTTGATCACAGACGATATCGACGTATTCTCGTTCGGTCAAGACGTGAAATTTTTCTCTTTCATACATGTGGGCAAGTGGCGTATTTTTTAAAATGTGTAACATATGAATTTTGATGCCTTGAATGTCCAATTTGTTCAAAAAGGAAACCGTCTCTAACATCATCTCTTTCGTCTCATAGGGAAGACCATTGATGATGTGGACGACGACGTTTATCTTTCTCTGGCGCAGTTCTTTGACGCAATTGACGAAGCATTCCAAGTTGTGACAACGATTTATCAACTTGGCCGTCTTTTCGTGAATCGTTTGAAGGCCTAACTCGATGGTTAAGTACGTTTTATGCGACAATTCTTCCAAATATTGGTAACATTCAGCCGTGATGCTGTCGGGTCTAGTTGCGATGTTCAATCCGACGACACCATCTATTTTTAATATTTCTTCGTATTTTGCTCGCAGCGTATCGACATCAGCATAAGTATTGGTATTAGCTTGGAAATAACCGATGTATTTACTGTGTGGCCACTTCTTTAAAAGTTGATTCTTTATCTCTTCAAATTGAACAGATAGTGGCTTTAAGACATCACCGGCGAAATCACCACTGCCATTTGCACAATATATACAACCGCCAAATCCCACTTTTCCATCTTTATTGGGACAAGAAAAACCGGCATTTAAACTCACTTTGAAAACTTTGGAATCAAATTTATTTTTATAGAAATAGTCGAGGGTATAATATCTTTTATTGGAATTAGTATATTTGAATTTATTTTTACGCATATCAACTAATCGTATATAAATATAGAGCTCCCATGAATTCTTTTGGGAATAAGATGCTCAATTCTAATAACTGTTTATGATATTCTACCGGTTTCAACATATAGTTATAAATGTGTTTCACGATGTGACGACGATTGATCGTCTGATTGAAATGAAGATTCTTCAAATTCTCAATATCAATCAATTCCTCATTTCCAAAATTGGCAAAATCTGTTTTTAAAATATGATTGAACATATTTATGTCATATATCTTTTGATTGGGAACTTCAAATATCTCTCCTAATAACTCGAGACTCTTATTCATCGTCTTACGATCGTTAAAATTATTTTTGATCAAGTGGCGATAAAAAGATATTGATGTCAATTTATTCAAAGTCTTTTTGGTGTTGATTCCGATCATCCTCTTAGCAATATATGCAAATTCTTCTCCATATTTTTGATAGTTCTTATTGAGATGATTCTTTTTAAAAGTGTAATAGTCTCCATCCAATTTGCCAAATTTTTTCATCGTATCGTTGTAGCCAATTGCGATGTTTTTCTTAATTAATTTTTGATCAAAGACTAAAAAGTTTCCTAAGTCACAACTGGGCTTGATATAAGTGATTTCCACATTGTCGTCTTTGACGTTACGAACGATTCCCACGCTTTCTAAATCGACAGCTATGACGTTCGTTGCTCCCATGTCGACAGCTAGGTTGATGGGCATGTTGTCATAATAACCGCCATCGACGTATTTATCACCATCTATTTCTTTCATGTCGAGAGCTGGAAAACAAGAAGTGGAAGCAATGATGTAATCACATAATTTATCTCTTTTAATCTTATTTTTAGTTAGTAAACATGGTTTTCTAGTACTAAAGTTGTAAGTTATCAAACCATAATTGATTGGTGAGTTGTAAAATTTGTTCAAATCGATCGTCTTTTTGACGAGATCTTGATAGCCATAAGTATCGATTCCATCGCGCTTTAAGATGTTTTCGCTATAGATTTGTAAGGCTTTTTTAACATCGGTCAAATTCTTTAATTCAGAACCGAACAATTTATAGAAATCGGTTGTCAACCAGAGGCGCATCGCTTTGTAATAACTGTTCTGAACGATTAGGGCACCATTGAGTGAACCGATAGACGTTCCCGTTACGATATCTATTTTTATTTTTAGACGGCGTAGAGCTTTCCAAACACCCATTTCATATGCTCCTTTAGCTCCACCACCAGCTAATACTAATGCTTTCATTTTCTTCACCAAATAAATTATATCAAAATTTATTTAAAAAAAGAATAAAAATGTTATATTCATAAACTCATCTATGTTATAATGAATTATGATATATGAAGAATATGAGGGTGATTTAAATGTATAATCTTGGTCAACACTTTATAATCGATCCAGCCAATTTAAAAGTAAAAGCTGACGTCATCTATCAGGGAAGCAAATATCGCATCACTGTTTTGACAGAGCGTCTCGTGCGTCTCGAATATAGTGAAATAGGAAAGTTCAGTAACGATGCGACCCAATTAGTCGTGAATCGTGTCTTTGATAAACCCGTTTTTGAGGCGAAACAGGATAGTCTCTTTCTAGAGATCAAGACCAAATATTTCACGCTCACCTATGCCAAAAATACCCCTTTTAAAGGTACGTCAACTAACGCTATGAAAAATTTAAACATCCAAGTTAATGGGATGGATTCCATTTGGTATTATGGACATCCCGAGGTTAGAAACTATCATGGTAACAATTCGACTTTGGAAGAGTTTAATAAGACGACATCGACCAATAAGGGATTGTATTCCATTGAAGGCTTTGTTAGTCTAGACGACTCGCAATCACTTCGCTTCGATTACGATGGCACGGTCAAACCAGTTGAAGTTGAGAATAAGAGTTATACCGACATATATGTCTTCGTGTATGGCAAAGATTTCGGTTACTGCATTCAAGACTATTTCAAATTGACGGGTATGCCAGCATTCATTCCGCGTTATGCTTTGGGAAATTGGTGGTGTCGCAATCTTCCATATACGCAAGATGAAATTTTAAATCTATCTAATAAATTTAGTGAAAGTAACATACCATTATCCGTTTTGTTGTTGGACAAGGATTGGCATTATCGCCAAACTCCTGTCAGTAAGGAACCATCTGATGATCCGAACAAACTGGACATCAAAAAACAGGGATTAGTCACTAATCCCAAAGATAAATTGTATGAGACAGGTTTTACTTTCAATACGGATTTAATACCTAATCCTAAAAAGATGGTTGAAGAACTTCATCAAAGAGGAACTAGAGTCGGTTTGAACACTAATCCTAAAGACGGGATAAGAAATTATGAATATTTTTTTGAAGAGATCAAAAAATATTTAAAACCGAATGAGGACAATGTCATTTCATTTGCACCTTATGATCCCATTTTCATCGATGTCTATTTAAAATTGTTGATCCATCCTCTTGAGAGTTTAGGAATTGACTTCTTTTGGAACGATTACAATAGTGATAATGCGGATATGCGCGTTACATGGTTATTGAACCATTACTTGTATAAAGATTTGGCTCGCCTACCCGAAAAAAGAGGCATGGTGTTAGGACGAAGTGGCATGGTTGCTGCCCATCGCTATCCCGTTTTGTATTCTGGTAAGACCAAGGTCAGTTGGGACAACTTTAAGACGATTCCCTTCTTCAATTTGTCAGCTTCTAATATCGGTGTTTGTTGGTGGAGCCATGACATCGGTGGTTACAACGATGGTATTGAAGATAGTGAATTGTACATAAGATCAGTTGAATTGGGAGTCTTTTCACCAATTTTGCGTTTTCACTCTGATAAAGGAAAATATTATAAAAGAGAGCCTTGGCGTTGGGATAAGAAGACTTTTGAAGTAGTTGATGACTATTTGCGCTTGCGCCATGAATTGATCCCATATTTGTATACAGAAGCTTATGAGTATTATGATAAAGGAATGATGATTTTCCAACCGCTATATTATTTATATCCCAAATTCTATGACGATGTAGTCTACCGCAATGAATACTTTTTCGGTCGTCAATTGTTTGTCACACCAATTCTTAATAAAAAAGATTTGGTCATGAATCGAACGATTCACCATTTCTTCTTGCCAGATGGTATTTGGTATGATTTCTTCACTGGTCAAAAATATATTGGAAAACATAAATACATCGCCTTTTATAAAGAAGAGGATTATCCAGTATTTGCCAAGACGGGCGCTATCATCCCGCTTTCTAAAAAGAGTAACGTCAATAACACATCCGCTCCAACTGATCTAGAGATTCAGGTATTTGCGGGCGAGAACAACACTTATACGATGTATGAAGATGATGGAATCAGTTCTCTATACAAAGAGGGCTATTACATAAAGACAGAGATATCTTATAACTATTTGCCAAGTAATTATACGGTCATCGTCAGATCGGTTGAAGGTAAGAGTGGCATTATTCCTGATAAGCGCAATTACATCATTCGTTTCCGCAATACTCGTGAAGCTCAAACGACTAGTGCCTACTTCAATGAGACGAAGATAGAAGAGAAACATTACACACAAGGAAATGACTTCGTCATCGAAGTAAAAGATGTTCCAACCGTTGGACAATTAACTGTCACTTGTAAGGGTGATAATATTGAAATCGATGCTGCCCACGTCATGGCTGACGACATCGATGACATTTTGAACAACTTGCAGATTCAGACCAAATTGAAAGATGAAATTGCTAAAATCATTTTTAGCGATATGGAATTGCGTAAGAAAAGAGTGGCTTTGACCAAATTGAAGAAAAAAGGTTTGGATCAATCATTCGTGCGCTTATTTAAAAAATTACTTGAATATATGGAACAAATTTAATATAATACTAGTAATTGCTGTGGAGAGTAGTAATGAATTGATTATTGATAGAGAGCCAGTGGTTGGTGGAAACTGGTGGTATAGATTCATGAACTTGTTCCACGAGGAGCAAATCGTTTTTTCGCGTTAAGAGTTTGAGTGCATAGTTTAACTATGAATTAAGGTGGTACCGCGAGACTGTTCGTCCTTATATTGGATGAATAGTCTTTTTTATCGAGGAGGTATTATGATAGAATTTGTTGTTACCTTTTTAATAATTTATATCTTTTATTATTTCTTCATGATAAATAAATATGATAAAAATGGTAAACTCAAAAAGAGAAAAGGACATATTTGGTGGCAAAAAATAAAAGAGGGATTTCATCATTTTTTATTCAGTAGTACGAGTGAAAAAGAAAAGGTGTTGACGCGTGGTCGCAAGCCACGAAAACCTAAAAGAAGCGAAGAAGATATCAAAATTCCTACTGAAGTAGAGATATTGATTTTGAAATACCATCTAGATTTAGCCAAGATCAATTATAAAGATCTGTTGAAAACAGTCGGTTTTGTATGTTCATTCGATATTGCTTTCATAATAGCAATCGTATCATCATTAAAAGTTGACAATGTATATATAAGTTTATTAATAGGTGGGGTACTAGTCATTCCTATCATATTGATCAGTTATAGTATCGTTGGCAATTATTATAAAAAGAAAGGACTTGTGGTAAGAGATGAAAAAAGAAATGTTACCAATAAATGAAATAGAGAAAAAGTGGCAAAAATACTGGGAGGATAGCCAGGTTTTTGTGGCTCATAACAATAGTGATAAACCCAAATATTATTATTTGGTCGAATTTCCATATCCTAGTGGAGCTGGACTTCACGTTGGACACGTTCGAAGTTATACCGCTTTGGATGCCATGGCTCGAAAAAAGCGAATGATGGGATACAACGTTCTATTTCCATTGGGATGGGATGCGTTTGGTGCTCCTGCGGAACAATATGCCATTAAAAATCATATTCATCCCAAAAAAGCCGTTGAAGAGAATATTAAAGTTTTTAAAGAACAAGTAAAAAAATTGGGTATGTCAGTCGATTGGACGAGAGAATTTTCAACGACTGATCCAGAATACTATAAGTGGACTCAATGGCAATTTTTGAAATTCTTTGAACATGGTATGGCTTATAAAGCTAAGAAGAATATCAATTGGTGTCCTAATTGTAAGATGGGATTATCTAATGAAGATGCTTCTGGTGGAGTGTGTGAGAGATGTGGCACTCAAGTGGAACAACGCGAAAAAGAACAGTGGATGCTTCGCATGAGTGATTATGCACAAGACTTGATCGATGGACTTGAGGACACTGATTTCCAAGAGCGAACGAAATTGGCTCAAATCAATTGGATCGGTAAATCGACAGGAGCTGAGGTCTCTTTTAAAATAAAAGAAGTGGATGATTCATTATTGATTTATACGACGAGACCTGACACTTTGTATGGGGTTACTTTCATGGTGGTAGCGCCAGAACATCCCATGATTGATAAATACCAAGACTTAATCAACAACATGGATGAAATCAAAGCATATCGTGAAATGGCCAATAAGAAGAGTGAGTTGGAACGCACGCAATTGGTCAAAGATAAGACTGGCGTAAAAATCAGCGGTTTAACCGCTATCAATCCGATCAATGATAAAGAAATTCCTATTTATATTTCCGATTATGTCATGATGAACTATGGAACGGGTGCGATCATGGCTGTACCTGCACATGATGAAAGAGATTATGACTTTGCTAAAAAGTTCGGTATTGATATCATTGAAGTCATCAAAGGTGGAGACATATCTAAAGAAGCCTATACTGGTGATGGGGAAATGGTCAATTCTGGCGTTTTGAACGGATTGACTAATAAAAAAGATTCCATTGCCAAGATGATTGCCCATTTGAAAGAAAGAGGAATCGGTCATGAGAAGACCAACTTTAAATTGCAAGATTGGATTTTCTCACGTCAGAGATTTTGGGGAGAACCAATTCCGCTAATATATTGTGAAGATTGTGGTTGGGTGGCTGTGCCTGAAAAAGACTTGCCAGTTCTATTGCCAGATGTCACTGAGTATGAACCGACTGATGATGGTGAAAGCCCACTTGCTAAGATTACTGATTGGGTCAATACGACTTGTCCTAAATGTGGTAAACCTGCTAGACGTGAGACTGATACGATGCCTAACTGGGCTGGATCTAGTTGGTATTGGTTGCGATATATGGATCCACATAATGATAAAGAATTCGTCTCTCAAGAAGCTTTAAAATATTGGGGAAAATTGGATTGGTATAACGGTGGTATGGAACATGCAGCTCGCCACTTGTTATATGCAAGATTTTGGAATCAATTCTTGTATAACATCGGTCTCGTTCCCAACAAAGAACCATTCAAAGTGCGTGTGTCGCATGGAATGATTTTAGGTGAGGGCGGAGTCAAGATGAGTAAGAGTCTTGGCAATGTCATCAATCCTGATGACATGATCAAATTGTATGGTGCTGACGCTCTTCGCTGTTATGAGATGTTCATCGGTGACTATGAAAAAGAAGTAGCTTGGAGTGAACAGGGCTTGAACGGATGTAAGCGCTTCATCGATCGCGTGATCAGATTGGGCAACAAAGTTGTCGAGGGTGATGAATATTCGCAAAATCTTGAAAAGATCATCAATAAGAGTATCAAAAAAGTTACGGAAGATATCGACAGTATGAAATTTAACACAGCTGTTTCTACTTTGATGATATTGTTGAACGAAATGGAAAAGCAAGATACTATCACCAAAAAAGAGTATCGCACGTTATGCCTTCTATTGAATCCGATTGCCCCACACATCACGGAGGAGTTAAATGCTGTTTACGAGATGGGAAAACCTCTTTGTGAATCAACTTGGCCAGTTTGGGATGAGGCAAAGACCGTCGAGGAAGAAAAAGAAATCGCTGTGCAAGTCAATGGCAAAGTGCGTTCAACTATTAGAGTTAACTTGAATGATGATGAAGAAACCATCAAAGAGAAGGCGTTGCAGGAAGAAAATGTCATCCATCACATCGCTGATAAAGAGATAGTTAAAGTTATCGTCATCAAAGGAAAAATTATTAATATAGTCGTCAAATAAAAACCAATTTTGGTTTTTATTTTGGAAAAATTTGACAGTGTCAGAATTACGTAATAAAATATGAAAGCGTTGGGGGAATTTGTGATGGATGATAAAGAAAAAATATTTGATAAATATCGTCATGAGATAAAAGATGCATTAAATGATTTAAAAGATGCCAAAAAGCGTTATCGTCAGATACCTAATCTTTTGACTTCTATGCGCTTGATGGCACCATTATTAATAATTCCCAGCGTGTTCACTGGCAACATTCCGTTAATCATCGGTTTAATAGCGGGATTCAGCCTAACTGATTTTGCCGACGGTTTGATCGCTAGAAAATATGGCTTGACCAGTGAGTTGGGTAAAGATTTAGATGCCGTTTGTGATAAAGTGTTTGCTCTTACCCTCTTGACGACAGCTTCGCTTCTAAATCCACAATTCATAATAAATATTTTACTAGAAGTAGCAATCGCCGGTATCAATGTCGGAAAGAAGTTTCAAGGTCAAGAGCCCAAATCGACAATGATGGGGCGCGTTAAGACGTGGTTTCTCTTTGCCCTAGTCGGTGCTGGTATCTTATCGCCTCTTTTTGATATGGGTAAAGTACTATCCGTTTTGATGCCAATAACGGCAATCATGCAAGGACTTACTATCGGTTCATATGTAAGACCTAATGAGAAAAAAAAGCCAATTGTGGAAGAGAAGGAATTTCCTTCTATTGGCAATGATATCAAAGAAGATGTCAAAGATGGTGCTGAAAAGACAAGGGCAAAAGATTATGGTGCATCTTCATTTCCCATCAGTGAGTTAAAATCAGTGGATGATAGTGAACACTTGGTTAAAGAAAAAGTCAAAGTAAAAGTAAAAAAATATATAAAATAAGTCAAGATGTCTATTTTTTAGACATTTTTTTATGCGCATTACCATTAAAATAGGGAATGGTGATGATATGAAAGTTAAAGTGTTTGATGAATCACATGAGAAAGATTTAGAAGATAGCATCAATGAATTTATTGAAGAAGGTCATGAGATTGTTGACATAAAATATGAAGTGGCTGTTGGCGTTTTTTCGGAAGAACAAATATATTGTTTTTCGGCTTTGATCTTATATCGTTAAATAATGTGAAAAAAATGTGTAAATTGATTTATTTTATTGATTTTATCATATGCTTTTTTATATAATGTTATATGTGAATAGAGGTGGCGTTATGTTAGAGATAAAAAATGTTACTAAAGTTTATGAAACGGCTGGCTTCAAACAAAAGGCTTTAGACAATGTCAGCATCAAGTTTCGTGAATGTGAATTCGTATCAATTTTAGGACAAAGTGGTAGTGGTAAAACTACTCTTTTGAACATCGTTGGAGGTCTTGATAAATATACTAAAGGTGATTTGATCATCAATGGAATTTCTACTAAACAGTATAAAGATCGCGATTGGGACACTTATCGTAATCATCGCGTCGGTTTCGTCTTCCAAAGTTACAATTTAATTCCTCACCAATCAGCTCTAAGCAATGTCGAATTGGCTTTGACCCTTTCTGGTGTTGAAAAAAATGAACGTCGTCGAAGAGCTAAGGAAGCCTTGCGCAAAGTTGGTTTGGAAGATCATATGTATAAAAGACCTAACCAAATGTCTGGTGGGCAAATGCAGAGAATTGCCATTGCTCGTGCACTTGTCAATGATCCAGATATTTTGTTGGCCGATGAGCCAACAGGAGCTCTCGACTCTGAGACGAGTATCCAAGTAATGGAATTGTTGAAAGAGATCGCGAAAGATAAATTGGTCATCATGGTCACGCACAATCCCGATTTGGCTGAAGAGTATTCAACGCGCATCATCAAATTGTTAGATGGTAAAATCGTCAATGATTCCGATCCTTTCGATGGAGTCGAAGTTGAACGCGAGACAAAACAATTAGAGAAACAGAAGAGACATAAAAAGACGCACATGTCTTTCATGACAGCTCTATCTTTGAGTTTCAACAATTTGTTGACCAAGAAGGGAAGGACTATTCTAACCGCCTTTGCTGGATCAATCGGTATCATCGGTATTGCGCTCATCATGTCATTATCCAATGGCGTGCAGGAGTATATCAAGAGAGTCGAAGAGGATACCTTATCTTCTTACCCTTTGACGATTCAAAAGACGACTGTTGATGCCACTAGTATGATCATGTCACTAATGGGAGAAAATAAGGATACTTCTCATCAAGTCGCAGGTAAAGTTTATTCTAATAACATCATGACCGATATGATTTCTTCTGCGGCTTCTGGTATGCGTACTAATAATTTAAAAGATTTTAAAACTTTTTTAGATAAAAATGGTGATAATATTCGCGATTATGCCAATGAGATCAAATATGGTTATAATTTAAATATCAATTTATATAAAGCTAATTATGATGATAAAATAGTTCAAGTAAATCCTAGTACTGTCTTTGAAAATTTGGGAATGGAAGGCATGGGTACTGAATATGCTTTTGGTGCTGGTGAAGTCAATTCTTGGACGGAATTGAGTGACAATCGTGAACTTTTGAAAACGCAATATGATTTGGTCAAAGGTAAATGGCCTACTAAGTATAATGAAGTTGTCTTGGTAATTGATGAAGATAACCAAGTAAGTGATTATGCACTATACTCTCTCGGTCTATTAGATCAAGATGAATTGAAAAAGATGTTTAAGTCCATCATCGATGGTAACCCAATTGAATCTAAACAGACGAGTTATGATTATGATGAAATCATCGGTCTAAAGTTTAAATTGGTCTTAAACACTGATTATTATGAAAAACAGAATAATCTTTGGATTGATAAATCTGATGATGAAACATATATGAAAAAGTTGTTATCTAAAGCTGAAGACATCGAAGTCGTTGGTATAATTCGTGTCAATGAAGAATCGACTATTTCGACTACAGGAGTCATTGGTTATACGAGCGATTTGACCAAGTACACTATTGAGAAAATCAATAATAGTGCCATTGCTAAAGAACAAAAGGCCAATAAAGATATCAATGTCTTTACCGGAATTGAGTTCTCTGATACAGCTACTTTCAATATGGACAGTTTAACTGATGAACAGAAGGCTTATCTTGCTACGCTATCTCAAGAAGAGTTAGCGGCAGTCGTATCAAGTTATATGGAAAATGCTAAAGCTACTTATGAGACTAATTTGTTGGCGTTAGGTATTGTCGATTTAGATAATCCTGACATGATCAGCATTTATCCAGTCGATTTCGATTCTAAAGAGAAAATCATTGAAATAATTGACAATTATAACAAACCAAAAGAAGATGATGATCAGATCATGTATACGGATATGGTTGGAGTCATGATGCGCTCTGTCACTTCCATCATCAATACGATCAGTTATGTCTTGATGGCTTTCGTAAGTATTTCATTGATTGTTTCATCAATCATGATCGGTATTATAACTTATATCAGCGTGCTTGAAAGAACGAAAGAAATCGGTATTTTGCGAAGTATTGGTGCTAGTAAAAAAGATATTTCACGCGTCTTCAATGCTGAGACTTTGATAGTCGGTTTAGTGGCTGGATTATTAGGTATTGGCGTAACTGTCATTTTGAACATTCCAATTAATATGATCATCAAATCAGTTACTAATATATCTAATGTATCCGTCTTGCCAGTCGTCGGTGCGACGATTCTCGTCATCATCTCTGTCGTTTTGACTTTGATTGCCGGACTAATACCATCACGCATGGCTAGTAAGAAAGATCCAGTGGAAGCATTGAGAACTGAATAAAACAAAAGAGCTTTGGCTCTTTTTTCTTTGTATGAATACTATTTATGTTATAATTATTATAGGTGAAAATATGAAGTTAAAAACGAAGAAGAGTTTATATATATGTGGTTATTTGTCATTGATGGCCATTCCTATGCTTTTAGCGGCTTTTGACTATTATAAGAGTCTAAATATGCATTTGACTCTTTTGTTAAATCCCTTGATCTTCATAATTTATGATACTTTGATCATGCTCTTTCTCTTCAAGAGATTGAAACAGGAAGAATACATCTTACAAGAGAGAGTCATTCGCTATTTTAAAATTCTTAACTTCATTTTGTTCATTTTCTTATTTCTTGCTTATCCCAACTTTTTGAGTTTATTAGATATAGTTTTACACGTAATCGTCTTTTTCATCATTCGACCAATTCCTGTTCCCGATCGTGAAAATGGTGTTGAGGAGTTCTTCAACAAATATCCTGAACGTTCCAAACATAGATTTTTTAAAGACGTCAATGAGATTAAAAGAGAATATAATCCACTGAAGAAAGAAATAGAAACGGAAATACCAATAATGATGGTTGAAGAAAAAGATCAAAAGAAGTATCAACGCAAAAAAGTTTTGACTAATGTACTTTTGATTGCGTTAGTAATTTGTGTTTTATTGGGTGGTGTTTTGGCCACCATCGAAGCAAACAAGAAATTCAATCGTGGCTTATATCACTATTTTAGCGCTTCAATCAATGATGATGTCGTCCCTCTCTATTATGATCAGAGCTATGAGAAAACGATCGTTCCTTTCATATATAAACAAAATGGAAGTATGAATAATTTCACTGCTTATGAGATCGGTGATAAGTCGATTAGAGTTGACGTCGCTAAACAGGACCATTATGTTCTAAACTTGCGAGAGTATACCTGTCATGATGGTAAGACTAAAGTTCCTTGTAACTTTACCACTGTGAATAACAAGCGAGAAATAGAACTAAATGATAGCCAAATGTCTATTTATTACGTGGGCGAAGACGTCAACTTCAATTTCCAACATGTGATGACTATGGACGAAGACAAGGCGATATATAGTGGTGTTTATCACAATGACATAACTTCATATATCAACGATTTAGGAGTTTATGCGATCAAAGTGATCAATGAGAGCGATAATATCACCAACATCATAGTGATGCTAATCAATATCACAGAAGAAAAGATGATAGAAAATTGATTCTATCATCTTTTTTAATTCCATTTCCAATTTCTAACTTCTTCTAAGTCAATACCATATTCTTTGATATATTGTTCGTGTTCAACTAATTTATCTTTCATTTTTTGAACGACATATGCACCTTTATTACCGAGTTGAGGAAGATTTTTGATCATGACTATGACCAAGTGAAAACGGTCTATTTCATTTTGGACGCGCATGTCAAATGGTGTTGTAATCGTTCCTTCTTCTTGATATCCAAAGACGTGTAAATTACGATTGTGACGATAATATAACAATTCATGGATTAGCGTTGGATAACCGTGGAAAGCGAAGATGATCGGTTTATCCTTGGTGAACAATAAATCATAGTCTTCATCCGTCAAACCGTGTGGATGTTTGTGATGTGATTGCAGTTTCATCAAGTCGACGACGTTGATGAAGCGAATCTTTACTTCAGGTAGATATGTTCGCATGATCGTGACAGCGGCTAGTGATTCTAGAGTAGGGGTATCTCCACAACAAGCTAACACGATATCTGGGTCTTCACCTTGATCATTGCTAGCCCAATCCCAAATGCCTATTCCTTGGGTACAATGCTTGATGGCTTGATCCATCGTCAACCATTGAGGTCTTGGATGCTTGGAAGTGATCATGACATTGACGTAGTTCTTACTGCGAATGCAATGGTCAAAAACGGATAGCAAGCAATTGGTATCTGGTGGTAAATACATTCTGACAATATCGGCTTTTTTATTGGCGACATGGTCTAAGAAACCTGGATCTTGATGAGTGAAACCGTTGTGGTCTTGTTGCCAAACGTTAGAAGTCAAAATGTAGTTTAAGGAGGCAATCTCTTGGCGCCAAGGCAATTCTGAAGTCACCTTTAACCATTTGGCATGTTGACTAAACATGGAGTCGACGACGCGGATAAAAGCTTCGTAGCTAGCAAAGAAACCGTGACGACCAGTTAGTAAATATCCTTCGAGCCATCCCTCACACATGTGTTCTGATAGATAGGAATCCATTATTCTACCATCGCTACTCAAAAATTCATCATTATCTAATCTATTCGCATTCCAACTGCGATTTTCTTTTTCAAAGACTTTATTCAAACGATTCGATAGAGTCTCATCTGGTCCAAAAATGCGGAAGTTGCGTTCTTCTTTATTCAATTCGAAGATATCTCTCACAAATCCACCTAATTCAATCATATCTTGTGCTTCAATTGAACCGGGCTTATCAAATCTTAAGGCATATTGGCGGAAATCGGGTAGACGCAAATCCTTTAAGAGAAGGCCACCATTGGCATAAGGATTACTTCCCATTCGACGATTGCCAGTTGGAGCTAACTCTTGCAGTTCTGGAAGTAGTGTTCCATTTTGATCGAATAGTTCTTCGGGATGATAACTCTTCAACCATTTTTCGAGCATTTCTAAATGTTTTTCACCATCCATCGAAAGTGGCACTTGATGGGCTTTGAAGTTGTCTTCAATCTTGTTGCCCTCGACTTCTTTTGGTCCCGTCCAACCTTTGGGTGATCGAAAAATGATCATTGGCCATTTCGGTCTCGTCGCATCATGGTTTTGACGAGCATTCTTTTGGATGGTTTTGATCTCCGTAATAACTTTTTCTAGTGTTTGGGCCATTAAGATGTGCATAGTGAAGGGATCTTTTCCTTCGACGAAATATGGTTTCCAACCACATCCTTCAAAGAAACTTTTGATCTCTTCGTGGGATATTCTAGCAAATACAGTGGGATTACTTATCTTATAGCCGTTCAAATGTAAGATGGGGAGAACAGCACCATCAGTGATCGGATTTAAAAATTTGTTAGAGTGCCAAGAAGTTGCGAGTGGTCCAGTCTCAGCTTCACCATCCCCAACGACACAGGTCGCAATCAAATCAGGATTGTCAAAGACAGCTCCAAAGGCATGAGCAAGAGAATAACCAAGTTCGCCACCTTCATTGATGGATCCCGGTGTCTCTGGTGCTACATGGCTAGAAATTCCGCCCGGAAAGGAGAATTGTTTGAACAGTTTTCTCATGCCATCGAGGTCACGACTGATGTTGGGATATATTTCACTATAAGTTCCCTCTAGATAAGTGTTGCTGACTAATGCATTTCCGCCATGACCAGGTCCAGATATATAGATCATATCTAAATCGAACATTTTAATGACGCGATTTAGGTGGACATAGATGAAGTTTTGTCCAGGTACTGTTCCCCAATGACCAACAATCTTCTTTTTGATGTGTTCCTTTTTCAACGGTTCGCGTAAAAGGGGATTGTCTAAAAGATATAGTTGACCAAGACTCAAATAATTGGCTGCGCGCCAATAGGCATCCATTTTTTTAAGATATTTTAAAGAGAAAAAATCATCGTTCATCATTTCAACCCCTATTCTCATACATTAATATTTTACTACAATCACAATCACACTTCAATATTTTAACTATGAATATATCTTTCATTCTTTTGTCTTTATTAATGTCTTTTTTTATCAAATGTGATATTATTATAATGAAGTGGTGTTGTATATGAAAAGGAGAAAGTTAAAGAGACATAATTTTTTACAAGGTGCCTTTATTGCTACTGTAGGAATTGTTTTGTGCAAGATCATTGGCATGCTCTATGTCATTCCTTTTTATGCGATGATAGGTGATCAAGGGGGAGCTCTCTATGGTTATGCCTATACTATTTATTCACTCTTTTTGAGCATTTCCACAGCTGGTATTCCACTGGCCATGAGCAAATTGACTAGTGAATATGCAGCTTTGGGATATGACGAAACTAAGAAGAGGGCCTTTTATATCAGTAAAAAAGTTTTGAACATAATGGGCATCATCTCTTTTGTTTTGCTGATGTTGTTTGCTAAACCGATTGCTACTCTAATAGTGGGAAACACTTCTGGAGGAAATTCAGTTGAAGATGTCGAATTCGTCATTCGCATCATCTCTACAGCCATTTTATTGGTGCCAACTATGAGTGTCTATCGCGGATATTTTCAAGGACATAAAGTCATCACACCGACTTCGATATCTCAAGTTTTAGAACAAGTTGTCAGAGTTTTAGTCATCTTAATCGGCAGTTTTATGGGAATGAAAATCTTTCATCTATCCCTTCGCGATACAGTTGGTATTGCTGTTTTTTCGGCAACGGTTGGAGCACTGTTCTCATATTTATACCTTCGTCTCGTTGCCCACAAGAATAAAAAAGTTTTCTTTGCCCGTTCTAACAAAGTATCTGATGAAGAAAAAAAGATTACTGATAGAGCCATCGTTTATAAATTGTTGGGCTATGCCTTTCCTTTCATCATGATCGATGTCTTTAAATCATTATATAATTCGGTCGACGTCTTTTTGCTAGTCAAAACGTTAACTAATAATTTCGGTTTCACTAAAGAAAGTGCTGAGACAATCATGAGCGTCATCTCGACTTGGGGATTAAAAATTAATCAGATCATCATTGCCATATCGACCGGTATCATGATCAGGCTAATTCCCAATTTGACCAGCAGTTTTGTCAAAAATGATTTGCGCGATGTCCGTCATAAAATCAATCAAACGTTGCAAGTGATCATCTATTTGACCATTCCAATGGCGGTGGGCTTGAGCATTTTATCTCCTAACGTTTGGACGATTTTTTATGGGGTTAGCGAATATGGACCTAAAGTTTATAGTCTTTATGTCTTTGTTGCTGTCGCAACGATTCTCTTCACGTCGACCATTACTACTATTCAAGTTTTAAAAGAGTACAAAATGGTTTTGATTGCCCTCATAAGTGGATTTTTGATGAAAGTCTTATTGACCATTCCACTCCTATACGGGTTCAATAAAATGGGTTTACCAGCATATTACGGTTCAATCATGGCTACTATTTTAGGATATGGCTGCTGCAGTTTGATTGCGCTTTTCCATTTAAATATAAAATATCGTGTCGATTACGAAGAGACCATTAAGCGTTTCTTCGACGTCATGATAGCTGTCATCATCATGACCATTGTATTATTGTTGTTGAAGATAATGATTCCTATATCTTCTTCCAGTAAATTGTTAAATCTTTTAATCGTAGTAATTTATACTGCTATTGGTGGTATAATATATTTAGGAATAACGATTAAAAACGGTTCGTTATATAAGATATTTGGTAATGACATAATCCAAAAGGTCGTCGTCAAATTAAAAAATAGACATTGATTTAGAGGAGGATAATTTTATGAAATTTACAATCTTGACCGATGAGGAATTCGCAACTTTTATTGCTCATCATCCTCAGAGCTCATTCATGCAAACAATCGAACTGGCTAATTTAAAACGAGATCTGGGTGATGTTCCATATCTCGTCGGTGTTAAAAAGGATGATAAAGTCGTCGCTGCCACTCTAATTTTAGAAGAGAAATCGCTTTTAGGCCATAAAACTTTTTATGCTCCTCGCGGTTATTTAATCGATTATGCTGATTATGATTTATTAAAATTTTTTTCTGATGAATTGATCAAATTTGTCAAAAGTAAAAAAGGGTTTAGAATCACTATTGACCCCAATGTCATTTATCGCATTCGCTCTAGTGAAGGCGAAATCTTAAATGATGATGCTGATCGAAATGATGTGATCAAAACCAATTTGGAAAAATTGGGCTATCAACATTTCGGTTTCAATCTCTATGCTGAAACTTATCAAGTGAGATGGGAATATCGTCTCAAACTAGATGAAGATTACGAAACTAAAAAAGCCAAATTTTCTAAGAGTACGCGCAAGAATATTGATGCTTGTTACAAGAAGGGTCTAAAGGTTCGCAAAGGAACGATAAAAGATTTGGATTCAATGACGGAAATATTTGATGCCACTAGTCAGAGAAAAGAGTTTCAGGCGCGCAGTTTGGACTATTATAAAAAGATGTATCATCACATGAAAGACTTGATGACTATTTATATCGCTTATTTGGATCCCGATACTTATTTGGAAGATACCAAAGAACTTTTGCGAAATGAAGAGGAGAATAATAAAAATATTGCCGAAAAGATGAAGAAGAACTTAGTTGGCAACAAACTGATCAATCAAAAAGAAGTCTCTGATAAACTTTTAGACAAATATCGTGAGGAGTTGGACAAAGCTAAAAAGTTTAAAGAGGAAAATCCTCAAGGTAAAGATATTGGAGCTCTATTATCTTTGAAGTCTGGTAATGAATACCTCACTTTGAGCAGTGGTATGCTGGCTGAATATAAAAGTTTTACACCTAAGTATGCCATGTACAATGAACACATCAAAGATGCTTATGAAATGAATTTTGAATGGGTTGATTTTTATGGCATTACGGGATGTTTTGACAAAAATGATAAATATTATGGCATGTATGAATTTAAAAAAGGTTTTAATGGCAATGTCGTCGAATTGATCGGTCAATTTGAAATAGCTACTGGTTTTATGTATCACATTTACAACTTCGGTAAAAAGATAAAACATCTATTCAGCAAAAAATGAGTACAGTTATTAACTGTACTTTTTAAATGCGTGCTTGTATCTGTTTAAAAGTTTCATATAGAGCTTTTGGTTCTTTAGCTATGATGAACAATTTGTATAGAAGATATTTGCCATATAGATAATAGGCGTTGATTAGATCATTGGGAAATTGAATGAGTTCTGTCATGATGTCTTTATTATTATTGATCTTTTTCAGAATGGCATTTCTATCGATTTGATAAGTGTTTATGACATAAAAGTCATAGTCATTATCGATTTCTTCACGATTGTCGTCGGTGATGATGACGCCAATCCGTGCTTTGTTAGGCGTTGTTTGCAGTATGTTTAAGATCTCTTTATCAGCACTTTTTAAATAGATGTTAACATTGGGATATTTGGCGATTAAATCTAGTAATTGGTAGGTGTACTCTGCGGTTCTATCGCCTTGGTAACTGAGACTTAAGATTAAAAATTTATCGCTATTTTTATATATTTCTAAAACTTCTTCCAAACGCACTACTTGAGCATTTAAAACTTTATTACCAATGTTGTAATGAAGTAGATCATTATAAGTACTCTTTTGGAGATAGCCGGTTCCTTGAGTTGTCAACAATAGACTGGCCACATCATACATGATGAAGACACCATCGGTCGTATAAGCTACATCTAAATTGACGCCATCGATGTAATCGGTACTCACTGTCAAAGATATTGCTCCTTTAGTATAAATCAGAGTATTTTTAGTCGTTATTCCGCCATCAGCAATTAAATTCATATGGACCTCCTAACCAATTATATGCATAAATAAATAGAAAACTTGCGTTTTCTATTTATTTTTCAAACGATTAATTGTATTTTTAATCTTTTTATAACTGGCAAATGCCCAGGTATACAGTCTATATTTTAACTTATTAATTGGTAGGTCGAATTCACCGATTAATTCAACGACGCGTCCACCAAATCCCTTTTTAAATTCATAAACTCCATACATCGGATTGTTCTCTTTTTGGAAGTTTCCTTCGATGCCATAAAAATTATATGTATCGAAACCGTGCTCTTTAGCATATTTGATCGCATGCCATTGAATTCCATACATGGCGTCATACTGCATGAATTCGTC
>CANQJR010000001.1 GCA_947624275.1 uncultured Bacilli bacterium | reverse complement strand
GATGGATTCGAACCATCGAACCCGAAGGAACAGATTTACAGTCTGCCGCGTTTAGCCACTTCGCTACCTCTCCAAATAAATGGTGCCGAAAACAGGACTTGAACCCGTAACCTATTGATTACAAATCAATTGCTCTACCAATTGAGCTATTTCGGCACAAAAATGGTGGGCGCTATAGGACTCGAACCTATGACCCCCTGCTTGTAGGGCAGGTGCTCTAACCAACTGAGCTAAGCGCCCGAAATAAAATAAATTGTCGTAGACATCTAATAATATAACATTTGCCCCTTTTTTTGTCAACCAATTATTGAGTTTTTCTAAACATTTTCATTTTGTTCAATCTCTGAATATTTATCTTCGATCCAATCTTCCAACTTGATTGACAAAGTCTCAAATCCCTTTTCCGTCTCAATTATTTTATTACGCCTTTTGCTGTTGACGCGATAATCGATGTCTTTGATGCTCAATTTCAAATGACAAGTCTCTTCATCTTTGTCAACTATTTTTACTCTAATAGTCTCCCCAATATTGACGTAATCATTTATATTTTTAACATATTTAGAGGAAATTTCTGAAATGTGGATTAGGCCACTATAATATTCATCTAAATTGACAAAAATACCATAATTTTCAATTCCGGTCACGCAACCGATTACTACTTTTCCTTTTTCATACTTCGACATACTTACACCTTCTTGCCTATTATATCATTCATTCATATTTTTCGCAAATACTTTACTAAAGAGAGGAATATGTGTATACTTTTATTGGTGATATTTATGGAAAAAGATACTACAGATGAAGTGGAAAAAAAGATTTTAGAAGTTTTAGATAGAATCAAACCATATCTCGAAGGTGATGGTGGAAGCCTAGAATACGTCAAATTTGAAAATGGCATCGTCTATTTAAAATTATTAGGAGCTTGTGCTGGTTGTGGTATGATTGATATAACTTTAAAAGATGGAATTGAAGCCATGTTGATGGATGAAATACCAGAAGTATTAGGAGTTGAACGAGTGATTTAACTCTTTTTTATTGCATCAAATAATTTATGATGTGCGTTAAGTTATTTTCAAAACGTTCATGATATAAAAATTCTTTATAAAAATCTTGAAAATCTTTTTGATTTAGGACATAGTTGTCAAAGATGTCAAAGAAATGGCTGGGAAAGATCAAACGAGCTAGAAGAAGATATTTCTCATCAATCGATAATTGCCATATCGATTTAAACTTGTCGAGGTCTATTTCATTATTGGAATATATATAGTTTTTAATATATTCACCAATATCTCTAGTAAAATGATCTATCACTAAGCCAGTGACGCTGTAATAATCGTATAAATCAGCATTTTTATTAATTCTGTTATGACACAAGGACAGAGGGATATAATCCATTTTGATCTGAGTGAGCAAAGCAATAGATAATTCAGCCAGTGCTAAATAATAGTTGACAATGGCTAAAGAATTCAAGTCAAGACTGATATTATCAATCAAATAATTAACTTGATCAATTTTATTCTTCCACAGTTTAGGCCATGTAAAATGGTCTTTTTTGACATAAGTTATGTGATGATAACCGTTCGCATATATGTCATCCAACAACAACATTCTATTAGTATTAAATTTGATCATCATCAAGATATAACGTTCATTATTGTAAAGACTGACATATTTATTATTTTTATTTTTAATGACACGATGGTACAAAGTATCCATATCATTGATGAAATTATAGATATATGCGACATACTCTTCCGTAACATCGGTCTTTTTGAATAAGTAAAAATTTTCATCATATAAAAAAATATAACTATTACCATTCTTGCGAACCATTTCAACTCTAATACCATATAAAAACGAAATTAAATTAGTAATCATATACTTCACCATATTAAAGTATATGAAAAAAAATCCTAGTATAAACTAGGATTTTATATATTAAATAGATTTTGCAGAATCGGTTAAGTTATCCATCAATGATTGATGATAAGCTTCTTCCATATTAGCATAGTCATTAGGAGCGCACTCCTTAATTTTGTCAACCAACTGAGCTGGGCTCATCTCTGAATCATCGTGTAACATCTCTTCTAATTGCTCATGAGTATAAAGATCAGCTGCTTCTAACATCTTCATTGCTATTTCGTTCTTTTCGGCAAGTTCACGATCTTCTCTGCGCTGTTTATCTTCAGCGATCAATTTATCACGATTTTCTTGAAAACGCTTTTCTTCAAGTTCATAATTAGCTCTTTCAATAGCACGTTCACGTTCATAATTAGCTATGTTAACTTTTGTAGCTAATTGTTGATCAGGATCATCAAGAGTTGGTATCATCTTTTCCCACCACTCTTTATCCTCATCATATGATGCATCTTCTTCAACTTCTGATTGTTCTTCTACTTCAACAGTAGGTTCAACTTCTTCATGAACAACCTCTTCTCTCTTCTCATCAAGATCTTTATCCAATTTTTCAGTCTTTGTGAAAGTATCACTCAACTCATTTATTTCCTTAAATCTTTGATTGATAGAGGCATTGAGTTTAGCGATTGTTGCATCGTCAGCACCATTTTCTCGCAAAGCAGATTTTGCTTTATTCAATTCACTGATTTCATGAGTCAAATTTCTAATTCTCGTTACGTAATCTGTATCATCTTCTCTTACATCACTCTCTTCATGAGTTGAAGATTCAACAGGAGCAACTGGTTCAAGTTCATCATCTTCAGGAACCAATTCAGGTTGTTCTTGAGATTCGAAATCATGAACATCATCATTATTTTCCAATTCAACGTCGTTCTCTTCTTCTTGAGGAACATCTGATCTTAAACCATATTTAGATTCAGCTCTCTTTTGCATTCCCTTTGCCACTAATTGTCTCTGTCTCTCGGCTTCATCGACATCAACATTTTCTTCAACCTCTACGTCTGTTCTCTCATCGACGTTTTCGTTTTTGAAGCATGTATTGATTGCTTCCATACCATTTTTGACAGTCTCTTCATCACTAGAAACAATCTTTTGTAAATCAGCCAAACTCTCTTCTGACAATTGTTCTTGAGCAGTTTTTAACAACGTTTCTGTATCCATTTCTGAGTTATCATATAAGAAGTTGAAAACTTCTTGTTTATCAGGAGTAAAGGCCATTTCTTCACCAAATGTCTTTGCCCACAACTCACTGAACTTTGTCATTTTTACAAATGTTTTATATGTCTCAGCCAAATCTTCATCAATGTTCAACATTCTTCCCAATTGTGATGGTGAAACCTTAGTTTGAACGCCATCATGTTTGGCTAATAATATATCTGAAGCATGATTTTCAACTACAAATCTTTCAGTAGCATAATTTTGAGAGAGATTTCTCAAATTATTGAATATATTAGTTCTAACATCACTCTCATCGACAACTGGACTATTTTCCATTTGCACTCTTCTAGCAATGGCATTGTCAACTTGAGATCTCTTTTCTTCTTCCGTTTCTTCTCTGTAACTCTCTTCTTCTACACTTGGAGGCGTAATAGATTGAGTTTCTTCTATGTCAGGAACAGGTTGATCTAATGGTGTCAATCCCAAATCTGTTTCATCTGTTTTCAAAGAGTTCAAAAGAACTTCATCAATAGAACCTTCTGGAGTTCCAACGGCTTGTTGTGCAACATCAAATATCTGTTTAGACATCTCTTTTTCTTTTTTAGCTTGTTCACGTCCAACAGCTGTCAACATGCGCAATGGTCCGATTAAGAATCCAGGAACTTTGATGGCACGAGCACTTTGATTGCTAGCGAAACCGATTTTAGATAAATTATCAGTATAAGCTAAAATTTGTCCTCCCAATTTAGCTAGACGTCTAGCTTGCACATTGTATTTATCAATAGCTTCTTTTACTTCAGTATAATCGAATTCCTCTGACTCTTCATCAGGCATTGGTCTTGCCTCATTAACGTTTTCAGCCAATCTTTGCAATTCGTTATATGCTCTATTATATTTAACTATTTTTTTCAACAATTTACCATGACTTCTATTGTATAAAAGTCCTTGATGGGTTTGGGCTGTATTAGCTGCTTTCTTAGGTTTATTACTACGTTTAGCAGTTGTGATATTACTATCAGTCAATCTAACGAAACTTTCGTCCCCATATTCATCTGTCATAATAAAACCTCCTTTTATTATTATTATTGTTGTTGTGTTTCAGGTGTTACTGGTTGTCCTTCAGCTGGTGCAGATTCAGCAGTTGATACTGGTTGTTCAGATTCACCATTTTCTTCATCATCAGTATCAGGCTTAGATAACTCTTTCAACACGCTCTTTATTCTAGTCCACTCTTCGTCAGATTCAACACTACCTAAAATAGGATCACTATCTTCTTCTCTAATCAAAGATGCCACATAGATCGTCACATTACCATTGTCATCTGTCTCATTTTTTGTATAAACGATATACTCTTTCTTAGTATCTGTAAATTCAAATGATAAAAGGACTTCTACCTCGTCAATTGATCCATCTTCTAACACTATAGACATTAATTTCTTATCTTCTGACATAATATTGCCTCCCTTTATTCTCTACTACCATTAATTTTAACACAATTCAAATAAATATTTCAACATTTATTTGTCTATTTTTTCGTTTTCTTTACGCAGAACAAAATATTGACAGTCATAAGAACAATATTTCTTTATGTAATCATCAAGACCCTTGATGTCATTTATATCTTTTCTCTTCTTATTTTTACTATCGTAAAAACCTTTTAAACGCAATTTAGAATATGAGTAGTCGCCAAAGATGTAATCGAAATCCATAAAATAATCCGTACACAATTCTTTAACTGTTTCCAAATCAAAAGCATTTTTATAGTCTTTTTCAACGACGTAATCGATATCATTAATCTGTACTTTTTTCATACTTATCACTCCATCTATTTTATTATATCAGAATTTTGACTGTTCAAAAAGTTTTCTGGTATTTTTCCCGAAATCAATTCAATGATGAGTGGTACTTTTAACTTTACATCGACATAATGACTGGAAAAAGGAAAAATGATCTTTTCTCTAACTTTGATGTCAGCATCGATTTCTAAAAGAACATTATTTATTCCATATTGTTTAATGCTGGTGGAAATATCCGACTCCACTTGACCACTCAACAACATTTTAATCGGTATTTTGGGACCAATGCTGATGACGATGGGATTCGTAAAGATAATTCCCAGTGGGATGTTGATGAAAAGACCACTTTCACTTCTATTGGTATATCTTTGAAATAATGATGAATACTTTTTGATCAAAGTTGTATTTCCGTGATCAAATTCTCCAAAATAATAAATTATTTCTTCATTAATTTTTCCTAATACATTATTCACTTTAACCGTATTCAAATCGATCATTTCTATTTCACCATCACTATTTTTGTTGATGATGAAAAGATCGTCCAAGTCAACTTCTTCAAAAAATTCATCATTTAATATCTCTCTTATCAAAGCTTTTGACACCTTATTCACTTCTTCAGTGACGTATTCAGACATTTTTTGATCAATTAGTCGTCCGAACAAAAAGACTGATATTGCTACCAAAAGAGTTATAAAAATAAAAATCAAGACAAATTTTCTTTTTAACATATTAAATGATATGAAAAAAAGGTGACATTAATCACCTATATCAACTCTAGTTCTTTTAAGACGAATAACGCCACAATTGTCAAAATGACGAGAGCAATCAATATCACTAAAATCCAAATTTTTCTCTTTTCTTTGCGCTCCTCATTCGTATCATCACGAAAATCGAAATCGTGTTCTGTCAAATCCATACTTCGCGTATAAAAAGAATTGACCAGACGACCATCTTCTTTTTTTATCTCATCAGCTTCGTCATCATCACGTTCTTCTTTTTCAACTAAGATTTCTTTGGCTATCTCTTCTTCTAAATTGATATCGTTAAGAGCAGTCATCGTACTCGTCGCCATCAAATCACTCATCAATTCTTTATCATCGTCTTCTTGTTCACTCTTTTGGGCTTCTAACAAGTCTTTAGGTAAACTTTTAGAAGTGATAGTATCAATCAATTCTCTAATGCCAGCATTTTCTAATTCTGCATCTATTTTTTCTTTTTTATTTATATATTTCTGATTTAAATCTTCTAAAATATTATATTCTGCTTTTTGAAATTGACGTTTTTTATCCTCTTCTTCAGTCAATGTACGATTCTTTTTAGCCTCTTCCAAAATGGAATTTATGTCATACACCTTATCTTCTTCTTGCTTATCAACTTCATTGTCAATAGGATCGGTATTTCTCGTCTTATGATAATCTTCGCGCTTTTTAATGGTTAAATCTTTAGCATTATCACCATTGGAAAACCCATCGAAAGCACCATATCCAATACCATTGTTAACTTCATCATACAAATATCTATTTTTATTAGTTCTGCTAGATTCAGGTTTACTTGATATATCTTCAGCCATATGCCTTGACGATCTCGTCTCCATATCAATACCTCCTATTCTAAGTTTATTTTAACATATATCATTATATTTTCAAATACATAAATTTAAAGAAAGAATTAATTTGTACATATATTAGTTTTGTATTATAATTATTGAGGAGGAAGATTATGAAAGTAAAAGTTGTAAAAGATAATTGCATCGGTTGTGGTGCTTGTCAAGCAATCGCTCCTAACGTCTTCGAAATTGAAGATGACGGTTTATCAACAGCTAAAGTTAGTGATGTACCAGAGAGTGAATGCGATGATGTCAAAGACGCTGTTGAGAGTTGTCCAACAGGTGCCATTGTAGAAGAATAAAAGAGTTCAATCAGTTTGAACTCTTTTTTTCATGACGTTTGATGAGCACTTTTGATCTTTTCACTGGTAAATTAAAAGTTTTAATGAAATCAGAAGCCTTTTTGGCTGTGTATTCATCATATTCATGACAACTCGATACAGGCCCACAATACTTAAATGTGACATCTCCCAGTAAATCCTTAATATTTTCCTCAATATGGGCCTTCTCATCCAAATTGTAAAAATCATCACAATCGGGAATGGCATTATTTTTTTCAGAATATTTTCTCTCAATTATTCCCCTGCCGTTATTAAACGCTTCATACCAGCTCATCAACGCGCTTATCTTGGAAGAAGTGAGAGAAAAATTGCCATTTTTATCACTAAATATGTTATAGAGAATCGGATTGAAAGCACCAATAATAGTCACCTCTGTACTCTCATCATCTTCAGATGATACAGCAAAAGACGCAACATCATCAAAACACACTATACGGTTTTTAGCATTCTCTCTCGTGCACTCATCATCAGTATAAAATTTTTCGCATTTCAGAAGAGAAAATTTCTTACGATATTCTTCCAAGCATACATTCATGTATTCTTGATCATAGTCAACTTCATAAGCATTGATATTTCCATCTTCCAATATTAAAATTTTTTTCATATTATCACCTTATTTTGTCAAGACATAAAATTTTGAAACTTCTTTATGACTGAGTTTTCGATATTCACCAGACGCTAAACCCTTCAAATCTAAAAAGGCAATCTTTTCGCGTTTCAATTTGAGAACTTTTTTATTGACGCATTCAAACATTCTTTTAACTTGATGGTTTTTTCCTTCATGAATGACCATCTCTACAATGGAAGTGTTAGCTTTCTTATCTATCTTTTTTATTTTAACTCTAGCTTTAGCTGTCTTTATGCCATCAATTTCAACGCCATTCTTCAAGGCCATTATTTCACTTGGCAATAAGACGCCCTCAATTTTAGCAACATAGACTTTATCGATTTGATTACTGGGATGCATCAATCTATTAGCAAATTCGCCATCATTAGTCAAAATTAATGCTCCTGTCGTATCATAATCCAAACGTCCAACGGGATAGATTCTCCTCTTCTCATCGATTAGAGAAACGACTGTTTTACGACCATGTTCATCTTTAGTCGAAGTGATGACTCCACGCGGTTTGTTCAAAAGATAGTACACTTTTTCATCACGATTTATCTCTTCACCATCAACGGTAATTATGTCTTTTTCACTAACTTTAGTTCCTAATTCACTAACTAATACACCATTGACCTCAACCTTTTTTTGTAGGATCAATTCTTCGGCCTTACGTCTTGAGGTATATCCGCTATTAGCAATAACTTTTTGTAGACGTTCCATAAAATCACCTAGGCATATTATATATAAAAACTCCTTATTTTTCAAGAAAAAGTTATCGTTCCTGACCGATTTGTTATATTTTTTTACCAATGTGATAATCTTTTGAAAAAATTGTGAAAAAAGTTTTTGATTCTTTTTAAAAAACTGTCATTGTTCACTCCATTATTTTTGATCAACAGATCTTCACGATACACTTCATCGCCATCAAAATAGACAATGACATCACCGACTTTTTTACTTTTCTCTAAATCCACTTTTTTTATCACTTGAATAACTACTTCCAACTTCTCCTTTTCACCAGAAGTAATGGGATAAGAAAAGGAATTATTGACATACATTTTGCCGTCATAATGACTATCACGATAAGAAAAAGTATTTTTATTGATGATTTGATAACTTTCATAGTTGGCAAAGCCATATTCATATAAACTGATATGGGTATCATATAAATTGTCATCATCCAAAGAGACGGCGGTCAAAGATAAATTGTTCTTAGAAGCAGTTGTCACGAGGGTTTTACCAGCTTTAGGTGTATAACCATTCTTCCCGCCTGTCGCATATCTGTATTGCGTTAAAAGTTTGTTGCGATTATACCAATCATATGATTTTAAATCCGTCGCTGTCTGATAATGTTTAGTTGAGGTCACTACTCTAAAAAAAGGAATATTGTATAAAAATTTGGACAGAAGAGCCATATCTTGACTAGTGGAATAATTCTCAGTTTCTTCGTCTAGACCATGGGGATTTTTAAAAATGGTATTCTTCATTCCCAATTCTTGAGCACGCTCATTCATCTTGACAATAAAAGTGTCATAATCTTTAAAGACGTTATTGGCTATGACTACACTCGCATCATTCCCACTTCTGAGAATTAGGCCATATAATAAATCTTTTAAACTCATCTTTTCACCAAGACTCAAATAAATACTCGTTCCATACATCTTCAAAATGTCTTCTTTAGCTTCATATAAGTCATCTAAATTGCCATTTTCATAGGCGACTAAGAAAGTCATCAACTTAGTAGTAGAAGCAATTAAATGTTTAGCATTAGCTCTTTTAGAATATAGTACTCTACCACTATCGACATCCATCAAAAGACAACTGTAACTACTCTCACATAGAGAAAAACATCTAATTGGTACCGAAATAAATAATAGAATTAAAATAAAAATGATCTTTTTCAAAAACATCACCTATTTTAATAAATGATAAAAGTGTTATAAATAGAAGTTAAAAGATTTTTAACCGATTAAAAAAGATAAATAATTGTTTACCAAATTCAGTATGATAAAAAAAGACTAAAACATTAGTCTAATTTTTGTATATTCCATGAATTTTTTGTAAATCAGCTTCTGATAATTCCTCTAGTTTCCAATCGGACTTGCTGTCATCACGTGTCAAATTAAAAGTAATAGTATATGTGATTTTATCTTTAAAATTTAATAATTGTTCTATTTTGTAATCGACGAAACGAGCAGCATCTAAAACTTCATCCACAAAGAATTCATCATGATGCTCATCCAAATAAGTATAGGCATTGTTGAGAGCAGTGTTGAAGTCATAAACCTCAATTTCGGCATCGACAGTGGCTTTATTACCATCAATTTTCTCTTCTTTGATTTTATATTTCAAATTCTTATACTGATTTAACATAACTTGTTTATAACGATCTTTCTGTTCATCACTCAAAGTCTGATCTTCAAATAGACTCGTATCAAATTCATCAACTACTTCTTTATCATTAGTTTGATATTTATTTAAAAAGGCTTCTACTTTTTTAGTAGGTGAATCCATCATTTTGCCACAGCCAACTAATAATAATAAAATAGCGATAACAAATACTACCTTCTTTTTCATAATATTCCTCCTCAGTAGTATTATTATCACTATTTCCTTTTTTATACATCATTCAAGATTTAAATAACTATAATTGTTTTCATCGATCCAAAAAATATTTTTTAATTTGTTTTTTTTCTTTGATGAATCGTCAAAACACATCACGACAACTTCTTCATCATTATCATTTCTAATAAAAGAATCAATCAATTTAGGTTGATGACTTTCTCTTTTAGCAATGTCAAAACTGTTATTCTTCTCAAAATCTTTTTGTTCATCAATTAATAAATATTCATATATTATATTAATAATATTTTTCATTTTATATTTTTTATAATTAAAATTTTTAAAATCTATTTTTGAGGAACTGAAAATTTTCTCTTTTCCACATAAAAAGATTTTACGTGGCACCAATCCTTTTTTGCGATAGTAAATCGTCTTATTCTTTCCGAGGTTATAGACATAAGTTCTCGTCAAAGAGATGTGAACATATCGCATCTTAAATGATTTATCTAAATTGTCTAAAAAAAATTCGTAAACGCGAATATTTTTCATCAAATTCCCCCTTTTCTCTTTACAGGTGTGATATTATAACAAAAAAACAAAAAATTGTCAATTTTTCATAGGTTATGTTAAAATAAATATGTAATTGATTAAAGGAGTGAAAACCATGGAAAAGAAAAATATTTTAACAGGTATACGACCAACTGGTAGACTACATTTAGGTCACTATTTTGGGGCTAGTAAAAATTGGGTTAAACTCCAAGACCAATATAACACCTTCATCGAAATTGCTGACGTCCAAGCATTGACGGACAATTTTGACAATCCTGAAAAGGTCAATCGCAGTGTGAAAGATCTTGCAATCGATTTGTTAGCGGTAGGAATTGATCCGCATAAAGCTACCCTTTTCATTCAATCGATGATTCCGGAGATCGCAGAATTGACTGTCTATTACTCCAATTTAGTAACTATTGCTAGACTGGAGAGAAATCCGACTGTCAAAACAGAAATCAAACAGAAAAAAGATTTGTTTGGGGAAAAAGGTGACGGCATAACTTACGGCTTTTTGGGTTATCCCATCAGTCAGGCAGCTGACATAACAGCTTTCAATGGCGAGTTAATCCCCGTTGGGGAAGATCAGTTGCCACTTTTAGAACAGTGTCGTGAAATAGTTCGCAAGTTTAACAACATTTATGGCGATACGCTAAAAGAACCTGAGGCATATCTTTCCAAAGATACGATGCGCATCAAAGGTTTAGATGGAAATGAAAAAATGGGAAAGAGTTTGGGAAATGCCATCTATCTCTGTGATGATGAAGAGACGATCAATAAAAAAATTATGAGTGCTATCACCGATCCAGCAAAGATTAAGAAAGATGATCCAGCTAATCCTGATATATGTATGGTTTACTATTATCACAAGTTGATCAAAAATGATAATATCGCCACTGTTTGTGAAGAATGCAAAAGAGGAAAACGCGGTTGTGTGGCTTGTAAAAAAGAACTCATAGAGAAGATGAATCTCTTCTTAAAACCTGTTCACGATAAAATTGATTACTATGAGAATCATCCAGAACTAGTTGAAAAGATTCTAAAAGATGGAACAGAACGTGCTAGACACGAAGCTGAAAAGACCATTAAAGAAGTTAAAAGAGCGATGAATATCAATTATTTTGAAGATGAATAAAAAAGAGTTAATTTTTTAACTCTTTTTACTTTTATCCATTTTTTTATGCATCAAATCGTATAATTCATACATATATTGTACTTTATTCTCCAAAAAATAATAGTGGAAGAGATAAGGAATCAACAAGAGGATAAAAATTACTAATAAGATGAGCAGTGCCAAATTATTTATGAAGATATTGGTTACTAATAAAATAACCGTTATCAGACCGACCAACATCGTAACTAAAAAATGGACTAAACGTTCATGTTGGAAGAAACTTATTTTCAATTTCAAATCTTCCAAAGACTCCTCATCACAATTTTGTTTATCTTTTACTTTTTTTTCAATTTCTGCAATGTATTCATTCATCATTTTTTTCATACTACTCCTCCCACTTTTTCAATTGGTAACAAACTTAGAGCTACTTTCTGTTTTTTTAAATCGACGTCCAAAACGTAACAATCAACGATGTCACCAACACTCAAAATCTCACTCGGATGTTGAATGTAATGATTGCTCAATTTGGATATGTGTGCCAAGCCATCGTTGTGGACACCGATGTCAATGAAAACACCAAAATCGACGACATTTCGAACGGTACCTTGTAGTTTATCACCGACATGTAACTGTTCGAGGTGCAAAACGTCACTCTTCAAAAGAGGTTTAGGCATGTCATCGCGGGGATCGCGGTTAGGCTTCACTAAATCAGCAACGATATCTTTTAAAGTATACTTGTCAATTCCTAACTCAACGCTATATTTGTCAACATCAAAATCTTTTAGTTTAGCATTTAGTTCAGCACTGCCAATTTCCTTTTTATCCATCGAAATACTTTTCAACAATTTTTCGACATAGGGATAACTCTCTGGATGAATCGATGTCTTATCGAGCGGATTGACACCATCTAAAATGCGCATGAAACCGATTGATTGTTCAAAGACTTTATCACTTATACCTTTGACTTTTTTCAACTCTAATCTCGATGTAAACTTGCCATTTCGTTCTCTTGTCTCAATGATGTTATCAATGGCCTTTTTATTGAGACCGGAGACATACTTCAAAAGAGATGGCGAAGCTGTATTCAAATTTACTCCAACTTGGTTGACGACTTTAGTGACGACAAAGTCGAGAGATTCATCCAATTTTTTAGGAGTTACGTCATGTTGATAAAGACCGACACCAATGCTTTTAGGGTCTATTTTAACCAGTTCACTAAGCGAATCCTGAAGGCGACGTCCGATGGAAATGGCACTTCTTTTTTCAACAGTCAAATTGGGAAATTCAGCAATGGCCAATGGTGAAGCTGAATAAACTGAAGCTCCAGCTTCATTGACGATGACGTACTCAACTTTTTTCGGACAGGCTTTGATCACTTCAGATACAAATGCCTCGCTTTCGCGCGAAGCGGTCCCATTGCCAATAGCAATGATGTCAATTCCATATTTAGCAATCAAATCTAACATTATTTTTTTGCTCTCTTCGATCTTGCAATGAGGTTCGGTCGGATAGATTACAGCTATCTCTAAAGGTTTTCCTGTCGGATCTAAAACGGCCAATTTACAACCGGTACGGAATGCAGGATCATATCCCAAAACCACTTTTTCTCTCATCGGTGGCGTCAATAGTAATTTTTCGACGTTCTTAGCAAAATTGTCAATAGCGGCATCTTCACCAACTAGTTTTAAATCACTTCTAATCTCTCTTTCCACACTTGGAAAAATCAATCTTTTAAAACTGTCATCAATGGCTTCTTTCACAATTGGTTCTTCACTAGTTCCTCTCCTCTTAACATTCTTTTTATATAGATAATCCAAAATGTGATCAGTATTGACCTCAATAGAAACTGATAAGACGTTTTCTTTTTCACCACGATTGAGGGCTAAAATGCGATGCGGTTTTATCTTAGAAAGCGGTTCACTATAATCATAATACATTTCATAAACTCTATTTTCATCATTAGCTTTTTTCTCTTTTAATTTCGAAGATATATTGCCATATTTAACAATATTTTCACGGATATATTTGCGATATTCAGCATTGTCGCTCACCAATTCAGCAATTATATATTTAGCTCCTTCAATGGCTTCTTCTGGCGTTTTGACATCAGGTGATAAATACTTTTTAGCTTCATTAGTGATATTTCTATTTTGAAACTCCAAAAGCGTTTTAGCTAATGGTTCCAATCCTTTCGCAATAGCTTCAGTAGCTTTAGTCTTTTTCTTTTCTTTATATGGTCTATACAAATCATCCACTTCGACCAACTTGCGACAAGCTAAAATAGCATTTTTCAATTCTTCTGTCAACATACCTCTCTCATCGATTAAACGAATCGTATCCTCTTTGCGCTTCAGCAAATTTTGTTCATATTCATACACTTCGCTAATACGACGAATTACCTCTTCGTCCAAAGCTCCCGTTTTTTCTTTGCGATATCTAGCAATAAAGGGAATAGTATTGCCCTCTTTCAGCAAGGTTAACACCACTTCAACTTGTCTTTGTTTGATTTTCAAATCATTGCTGATATCGAGTATTATTTGTTCATTCATCATGCCTACCTCCCATGATATTTTAATTCTACCATAAAGAAAAAAAGAAAGAAATATCTTCTTTCTCATAAATTGGGAGCTTTTATCAAATTGTAAACGTTATCATGAACATAGTTATATTCGTTTTTGAGACTCGCCAACAAGCGATTGTGCATCTCATCGATATCTCGACCATCAGTTCCAAAAACTTCATAATACATGTACTTTAATTTATCGACATTCTTATCTCGATAAGAATCATTTATTTCATTGACCAAAAATCTTTTTTTGACGACTTCTCGACGCGTCAAATAGTGATCATCACTCTCTTTGGTGGTGAGAACATCACATTTCAAATTGAAGGTTCCTAGTCGATTGGCCATATTAAAGATATCTTCCAGATCTAAGAAATATATATTGCTCTCATAGAGGCTCTCACCTTCATCACTGAATTCCATCGCAATCGCTTTGCTCAACTCTCCATTACAAAAAATACAGGCATAATTGATCTTTTCGGTTTGATGAGCACCATATATTTCCGTTTTATTATATAAATTGATCAAAAAATCAGCATCGACCTTAATAGTTTTATTCAATATGTCATCAAAATTATCAATTCTAAAAATAGGTATTTTCTTTATGTATTCAATTTCATCATTTTCTTCCCATTCAAAGAACTCATATCTCCTCTTATCATTCCAATTCAATATCAAATCATAGATGTATATCATCATTTTTTATCTCCTTTTTTATATAATGAAATATTGATTAATAAAATGCCAATTATGGCCAATAAACATTCTATTCTATGAACAATGAACCACAAATAATCCTCAATTGTATAGCCAATCGTCGTCAAATTTAAATAGGTAATTATAAAAGTTAGACCAACTACTGTAAAACCGAAGCCAACTAAAAATAGAAAGATTCTATTCATACAACCACCTATTCCATATTATGATTAAAAATCTTTTTTATATTCAAAGAAAAAAGAGATTTACTCAATCTCTTCGTTCGCTGTCAATTTGTCCACTTCAACGCCACTTATCTCACCAAAACGCTTGCTGATCTTTTCAGTCGTTATGTGAACACTTTCCACATCTTTATTGACTGTTTGAATACTTTTAGCTAGATGATCCCAACGTTCTTTATATCTCGAGAACTCTTGTCCTAACTTATTCAATTCTTGATGAATGATGGACGTATACTTGTCACGCTCCATATTTTTGATGATCATTTGGACAACTGTCAACGTGGAAATGAGAGTCGTTGGTGAAGTCACCCAGACATGTTTTTTATAGGCGTAATCGATGATGTCTTGGTGATGGGCATTAACTTCAGCAAAGATGGCTTCAGCAGGTAAAAACATGATTGCTTGATCACTGGTTTCATCTGGTATTATATACTTACTACTGATGGCATCGATATGTTTTTTCATATCAGCTTTAAACAATTTTTCATAGCGCTCTCGTTCATCTTTAGAGTTATTTTTATCAACCATCATTTGATAATTTTCTAAAGGGAACTTAGAATCGATGGCAATCGTTCCCAAAGGTTCGGGAGCAAAGAGAATGGAATCGGCAATGTTACCATTGGACATGGTGTATTGCAATTGATATATTTTATCATTTTTTTCACCAAAAACATTTTTTAAGATGTGGTTCAAGTTAACTTCACCAAAAATGCCACGGCTCTTCTTATCCGTCAAAACGCTTTGTAAAGAAACGATGTCCCCGGACAAGGTCTCAATCTTTTTCTGAGCTTCATCAATTTTAGAAAGACGTTCTAATATATTGGAGAACGTTTTATTGGTCTTCTCAAAGTTTTGATCTAAACGCTCATTGACGCGATCGTTAATGAGATTCAATTTTCGTTCAATTTTTTCATTCATCTTGTCAAAATTGCCATCGACATCTTTGTTGAGATCATTTTTGAAATCGTTTAAATCCTTGCTAATGTTAAATTCAAAACGTCCCAATCTCTCGACGATGCTCGTCTCATCCTTTTTGTCTTTGACGACGATGATTATTAAAATGATGTTCAACAACACCAAAATTCCTAAAATGATTGCAATGACTATTTCCATAATTTCACCTACTCTATATTAAATTTTTTGACGACTATTTTTGAAATGATAAATGCCCCAATCAACAACAGACAGACTAAAATGACTGTCGTCGCATCAGTGATGCTCTCCAATAAGCTAGTGCCAATGAATCCCCAAAAATAGACGATGACAATCTTGCCAATCAAGAGGGCCAAAAAAAATTTCTTGAAATTGACTTTGGCAATACCACAAGCTATATTTATTAAAAAAGCTGGTGCAAAGGGAAGAGAAATCAATAAGACCAAATTGGAAAAATCGATCTTTTCAATGCTGTCGACCACTCTTTTTATTTTTTTATAATTGGCTTTCTTGATCAACTTGGCCAATTTGTTACCGAATAAATACTTGAAAAAAGTATAGGAACAAACACAACCGAGAATCGTTGCGATTAGCGATATGAGAAAACCCCAAATATTTCCATAAGAAGCGATGTTTAAAGCGATGAACACGCACAACGGTAACCAGGGAAAAATTGATTCTAAAAACACTATTAAGAAACCAAACCATGGTCCAAAAATTTGCATGTAATTTATCAAATTATTAGTTAAATTATGAAAAAAAGACACCATTGACATCACTTTCTAAAAATAATATTTATAATCTCTCTTTTTTTAATTATAATATAAATGAATATAATAATAAATTATTATTTTGATAAATTGACAAAATTTATCCAATTAACTATACTCATAATAGGTGATACTATGCAAATATTATTATTGTGCATCAAAGTTTTTTTCGTCAGAATTCTAGATGTGACACTGGGGACATTCCGCACTATTTTAACGGTTAAATCCAAAACGTTACAAGCAAGTCTTTTGGGTTTTTTTGAAGTGTTAGTTTGGTTCTTAGTAGTTAGAGAAGCACTAAACTCTGACACCAACAGCATTTGGGTAGCCATATTCTATTCGGCAGGATTTGCTGTCGGTACTTATCTCGGAGGCTATCTATCTCAAAAATTCATCCAAGGAAACTCAACTCTACAAGTGATAACTAAGAATCGTAAAGTCATCGATGTCATCAGTGGTAGTGGCTATGGCGTCACTGTCTTAAATGCCAAAGGATATAATGAATCAAAAAAATATATGTTGTTAATCGAAGTTGATAACAAAAATATACCTGATATAAAGGCCATCATTCATAAACTCGATAAAAATGCTTTTATCGTCGTCACTGAAACAAAACTGGTTCAAAATGGATATATAAAATGAAAAGAGAAAAAATTATTTTTCTCTTTTTATATGTTGTTTTTATTTTTTAAATAACTGTTATATCCACCTTCGATATTGACTACATCATATCCCAATTCCAACAATTCCAAAACACATCGCAAACTGGTATTACCACTTTCACAAAGGATATAATAAGTATCATTTTTATTTAAATATTCACGAGGATTAGTTATTAAAAAAAGATACGGAATATTGACAGAATTGGGAATGTTACCCAAATTGTATTTATAATTGTCTCTGATATCAATAATCTTTGGGTTGTTCAATTTAGATAGCGATGAAACATCTATACTTTTCATAAACACCTCCTAAAATATATTATGAAAAGCAAATGTTTTAATAAATATTATTAGTCTACTCTTTTTTCTTTTTCTTCTAAATAAGTGTCATAGTCAGTCATGCGATCAATCAAACCGTCATCAGTCAATTCGATGATGCGATTAGCTACTGTCTGCACGAATTGGTGATCATGAGATGAAAACAACAACTCACCATTAAACTTGATGAGACCATTATTCAAAGAAGTTATGCTCTCCAAATCCAAATGGTTAGTCGGTTCATCGAGAATGATCAAATTGCTGGCCTCCAACATGATTTCGGACAACATGCAGCGCATCTTCTCACCACCACTCAAAACATTGACTTTTTTAAATACTTCTTCACCAGAGAACAACATGCGTCCCAAGAAACCGCGCAAAACGGTCTCATCATCGACATGGCAAAAATGGCCAATCCATTCCAAAATGGATTCATCGCCGCTAAAATAATTGTTATTATCTTGAGGAAGATAGGAACTGATGATGGTCTTACCCCATTCCACCATTCCACTATCAGCGTTTTCTTCGCCGACTAATATTTTAAACAGCGTCGTCTTCGCAATGTTATTAGTCCCAACAAAGGCAATCTTGTCACCCTTTTGCATAGTGAAACTGACGTTGTTCAAAACTTTCTGACCATCGATCGTCTTAGAAATATTTTTCACAGTCAAAATTTCTTTTCCCGACTCTCTGGATGGTTTAAAATCGATATAAGGATATTTTCTAGAAGAAGGAACTATTTCATCGAGTTCAATTTTTTCTAACATCTTTTTGCGCGAAGTAGCTTGCCTACTCTTAGAGGCGTTGGCAGCAAAACGAGCAATGAAGGCTTGAAGCTCTTTAATTTTATCTTCTTTCTTCTTATTTTGTTCCTTCATCTGTTTTAGAGCTAGTTCACTAGACTCATACCAAAAGTCATAATTTCCAATGTATAATTTCATTTTACAATAATCAATATCGACGATATGGGTGCAAACCTTATTCAAAAAATGGCGATCATGAGAGACGACGATGACCGTATTATTAAAATTGATCAAAAACTCTTCTAACCAAGTAATGGCCTCAATATCCAAATTATTAGTCGGTTCATCGAGGAGTAAAATATCAGGATTCCCAAAGAGAGCCTGAGCTAATAGAACTTTAACTTTTTTGTTGTTGGGAATATCTTTCATCAATGAATAGTGCAAATCCACTTCTACTCCCAAATTGTTCAAAAGTTCACTGGCTTCACTCTCGGCTTCCCAACCGTTCATCTCCACAAACTCAGCCTCTAACTCACCTAAGCGAATTCCATCTTCATCGGAAAATTCCGTATGGGAATAGAGTTCTTCTTTTTCTTTCATAATTTGATAAAGATGGGCATTCCCCATGATGACGGTGTCAATGACGCGATTGTCATCATACTCATAATGGTTTTGCTTCAAGACGGCAATGCGTTCATTTTTATCGATTATAATTTCGCCATGAGTAGTTTCTAACTCACCGGATAACAGTTTTAAAAAAGTACTTTTACCACTACCATTTGCGCCGATTAGGCCATAACAATTTCCAGAAGTAAACTTGATGTTGACATCCTCAAATAAAGTGCGTTTTCCAAATTTTAGAGTAACGTCATGAACTTGAATCATTTTCTTCACCTCAAAACTGTTTATAATTTTACTATATAATTTAAAAAAAGTCACTACGTTATCTAGTGACTTTCCATTTAAAACATACTACCGAACAGAAGATTTAATACTAGGCAGATCAACAAGCCCAAACAAGTCGGTATGATGCAGGCAAGCAAAGTGTAATACCAAGAGTCCGTCTCTTTTTTTATCGTCAGGCAGGCCGTTGAACAAGGATAATGGAGAACGAAGAGAATGACTACTGATATGGCCGTCAAAATCGTCCAACCATTATCTATTAATAGCGTCTTTAATTCTAATAGACTGTTGTAGTCGACGAGGGTTCCACTATTTAAGTAACACATCAACATGATGGGCATAATGATTTCATTAGCGGGGAACCCTAACAAAAAGGAAACGATGATGACGCCATCGACACCGAACCAATGCCCAAATGGTTCGAAGAAATTGACTAGATGATTGAGGAGACTCATATCACCGACATTGACATTGGCCAAAATCCAAATGAAGAACCCAGCTGGAATAGCTACGGTGATAGCCCGAAATAGTACGAATAGGGTTCGATCAAAAACTGAGGTGATAATCGTTTTGACAATGCGTGGTCTTCGAAAAGGTGTCAACTCCAAGACGAAAGAAGAAGGATAACCGGCCAAAAGCGTTTTTGATAATATTTTAGACACTAAAAAGGTCATCAAAATTCCCAATAAGACAATTAATAAAAGAATACCCGTTGACAACAATAAACTTTTGAAATTGTTGTTCAGTCCGACGAAGAACATCGTGATGATGGCGATAATAGTTGGAAACTTGCCATTGCAAGGAATGAAAGAATTAGTTAAAATGGCAATTAAGCGCTCCCTCTTAGAATCGATGATTCGGGCTCCAGTGATGCCGACACAATTACAACCGAATCCCATCGACATCGTCAATGCCTGTTTGCCACACGATGAACATCTATGGAATATTCCATCTAAATTGAAAGCGATTCTGGGCAAATAGCCGAAGTCTTCTAAAAGTGTAAAAAGCGGAAAAAAGATCATCATTGGTGGCAACATGACACTTATTACCCAAGTGGTGACTTTATAGACACCATTAATCAACATATCGATTATAATACTTGGTATTTTTAGATCTACTAAGCACTCTTTTAAAATGATTTCCAGATGAGAAAATAGTGAGAACAACCATTCCGATGGATAATTACTAATTTTAATAGTTATCAAAAAAATGATTGCTAAAAAGAGAAGCATAATGGGAATTCCCCATATTTTACTCGTCAAAATTTTATCGAGATAGCGCTCTTTTAAACTGTGTTTGCCAACGTGGACACACTCTTCATAAATGTGATTAGCCATATCATTGATAGAATTGACGATCAAATCATCTATTTCTGATATCAAGACATCTTCTTTTAATAATTCCATTTTAATATCACTGAGAACTCTTTGCAATTCATCAGTCATGATATCGGTCTTTAAAATGTCGTTTACTTGGTCAATTATCAATGCATCTTCTCTCAGAATGTTCAAAGCTAACCAACGCTTGTCGATGTCAAGATTGAATCGTTCTAAACAATCTTCAATCTTTGCGATAGCTGTTTCTAAGAAGGGAGGATAACTGATTGTGACTTTTTTTTCATGTTGCTTTTTATCGGCATGCATCACCTGATCACATATCGCTCTCTTCAAAGCCATGATTGACCGATGGGAATGGGCACAACAAGTTACAACTGGTACATCTAACAACTCTTCTAAACGTTTGACGTCAACGACAATATTTTTTTTCTCAGCTTCATCAATCAAGTTGAGACACACCATCAAATCGCGATTTATTTCTTTTAACTGTAAAACCAAATTCAAATTTCTGAGCAAAGATGAGGCATCACAGACGACAATGGTTAAATCATATTGTTCAAAGACTAAAAAATCTCTAGCTATTCGTTCTTCTTCAGAATGTGGCAATAGAGAATAAGTACCTGGCAAATCATAAATATAGAAATGATCATGATCATTTTTCATGATTCCCACTTTATTGTCCACTGTCTTCCCCGCCCAATTACCAGTGTGTTGATTAGAATGAGTCAAAGAATTAAAAATGGTACTTTTACCGACGTTAGGATTGCCAGCTAAACCTATTTTTATCTTTCTCATAGTCCTCGCCTCACGATTATCTTTTCAGCGTCATCATCGCGAATGGCAATCAAAGAATTTCTAATTTTATAAGCCCTTATACCTCCACTGACACTATCAAAAAGTGGTGTAACCAAGGTATTTTTACTAAGTCCAATATCCAACAGACGACGTTTGATATCACTATTTGTAGCAATTTTTAAGACATAGGCATCTTCGTCTATATAAATATCTTTTAATGATAAATTTTTCATTTTTCACCTCTATGAACTGCTACTATAAAATATGCAATAAAAAAAAGAGAGTTCTAACTCTCTCAACTTTAACGCTAAATCTTATCACGTCTACTAAGTTTGTTATAACAGAAATCACAACATTCAGTATCTTTGATCAAAGCTTCAATATTGCCACATTTCTTACAGCGCACCAATATTTCATCACCATTATTCTTCTTAGTAGTCACGATGTTCTCCCCTACTAATTTCACATTTAATAAATGTTTTTTTTCGATGAGCTGAACAATATTTTTCTTTACCGTATCAACACTTTCTTCAGTTTCATCGACAATCATATTGATATCTTTAATATGACGAATATTGATAAATTCTGTATATATGACCAATCTACGACATTTGTTATACAAGTGATAACCACCGACTAGACAACTGATTGTGACCATGATTAGGTATATGTATATATATATGAAGTTAAAATTGTACATATCGAAAGACATATGACTATCTGCTAGAGAAATGTAAAAACTGTAATTGCACAAAAAATAAATAATTACTGAAAAGAGAACTAAATATCCACAAAATATCAAATATTTAGCATCTTTACAAAGATTGTGTAAACGATTTTCAGCACGTTTTACTAAAAAGTACACTCCAAGTGGAAAGATAAATATCAAAGATAAAACGATTATTTTAACTGACATATTATTTTTATCCAACTTTTTCATAAAAATTCTCCTCGTCAACATTTTATTAATTAAATATACCAATTACTAAAAATTATGTCAAACAAAAAGATGTCTAACATCTTTCGTCACATAAATCATTCAACATTTCATGAATGTACTTATCATATATCTCATATAGTTCTTCTCTTTGCTCATCATTCAAGAGGACATAGGGATCTTTTTGCGATTCGACAGTATCAGCATGACTACCGATTATTTCACCATCTTTGACAAAGACGACGAGCGGTACATAGATTCTTTTTTCATTCGTATCTATTTCTTGACCATCAAGATCCGTCACGTAATATTCATCCAAAATGCCATCTAATGCTTTGAGCAATTTTTGATATCCTTCCGTACCATTTTTACTCTTCACTAAAGTGCCATCTTCTTTGACTGTATAACTATCTCTTTCGTCATACATATCAATATAATATATATTGTCCACTTCAGCATCACTAGCTGCTTGTAACAACACTGGAACAGCATTGCGGCACCAAGGACACTTAGGATAACCCAAATAAATAATTCCTGTCCCCTTTTCTAAAACTTCAACTATTTCATCAGCTGTACTATATTTGACAGGATTGTTTTCATCTATCTCCACCTTGGGATAATTTTTATCATTATTAGGATTTACTTCACCATTCAATTTTTCATAGTCTTCTTTGAACTGTAAGGCATCCATTTTTTCTTCTACATCGGTTGACTTTTTGATGATATCATCATATTTTAAGATGACGACGCACAAGAGGATGAGCATCGCTACAACACTTAAAACAATCTTTACACCATCTACTTTAAAACCTTTTTCCATCTTTAACCACCTAAAAAAATTATAATACATTAATACTATTTTTTCAACAGATATGATGATATAATAACCTTGAAATTGCGAAGTGATAACATGTTTGAAAAGAAAGATTTTAAAAGTTTTTATGATGAATTATACAGCGATATTTTAGATGAATACTATCAGGAAATGGATGATGAAAAAACTAGAAATCTTTTATTGTTTTTCATCGTCATTGGCATATTAGCCTTTATTCCCACTATCATTTGTTGGATATTTTTTTATGAGATCAATTATTTATTTTTCTTCATCGTCGTGACATTGACCTACAATTTAGGAGTGATTATCTATTTTTATGCATCATATCGCCATTCCAATAAAGAATTATTGAAAAAAGTAAAGCGCCAAATCTTGGATGATTTGATCATTTATGCCTCTAAAGATGGCGATGCGAAAGTATTGCCCTTTAACCGCGTCAGCAAATCTTCATTCGTCAAAACAGAACTTTTCAACATTAACGAATTGGAATATAATGGATCAAATTACATCAAAGTGCAAATCGGCAAGAATGACATAGTCCTATCCGATATCGAACTCTTCTACATAGATGAGTCGAAAAAACAAGAGTATTTTTATGTTGGCAATCGCAAATTTTTACGCACCTATCACATCAAAAAGAGAAAAGACATATTTACAGGTTGTTATATTGGATCAGATATGAAAAAAGACAATGACATCAATATCAAAGTCATACCTAAAGATTGGAAGATCCCTAAAAAATATTATTTGATTGACGATCAAAAGATCAATCTCGAAAGCAGTGAATTTTCTAACAAATATGATGTCTATAGCAATGACGAAATAAAGAGTCGCCTCATCATCACTCCACCATTGATGGAAAAAATTAGTACTTTGGATAAGATATTGACTAATAAAAAAATATTCATTTTCAAACCAGATGGCAGATATACCATCTTCATCAAAAATTTTTCTATTGATGAAATATTAGAAAAATACGTTCCTTATAAAAGGAAGAAAAAGAAAGAGTACAACAACATGTACAACATATATAAAAACTTGCACAAATTGTTTATAACGTGTGAAATAATTAACACATAAAAAGAGAAATGGTCGACATCTCTCTTTTATTTTATCAATTTCGCATGGACTACCAAACGGTATTCTGAATTGTTGTAACAGGTTGATAGAGTTAAAATGTTGTCATCAGTACTCACTTCGACATCGAAGTCATGAATGCTGCGCTTTTTTATTTTATTCAAGAAATTGCTATAAGCTATATCATTATTAAAGTAAACATTTAAATAGTCATCAGTGTTTTTTAAAGTATAAATAGAAAATATCTTCCATTTTAGATTTTGTTTAACAGTATTAAAAGTGATCGTCAAATTGCTCTCTTTAGTATACCAACTCTTATCCAAGACATTTTTGAGTTGTGCAAACATGACATTATAATTGTTGCGATGACCATAAATGATTGTATTTTTGTCCAACACTTCACTGTTGTTGCGGTAATCCATAAATATCCAACCATGGCCATTCTTTTGTTTATAGTAACTGTGGTCTAAATAATATGAATTATTGCTGTGTTTAACCACGGGATAATTGATATTAGTATTTTTTATTTTGAGCCATCCTACAGTTTCATCATTTATTTTTAACAGTTCAGAAAATACTTGTTTAAAATTGTAATAATAAGGATCAGGACGAGAATCGGTATCAGGATTTTTATCTTTTTCACCACTCTCATCATCAGTTGACGTCTCATCAGAATCATCATTTAAGTTTTCTTCTTCATTTAAAAACTTATCAATCGCATTGAGATCAATTCTATCATTAATAGTTTCCATCTCATCATTTATATCTTCTGTATCATATCGATACTTGATATAAAAAACAACACTTATGAATATGGCCAACAAGACAAAAACGAATAGTATGAGACGTAAAAAATTTAAATTGACTTGTTTTAAAGTATTTTTGTCACGATACTCTTTAGTATAATTTATTTTGAATTTTATATTGTTGTCCTTGGCCAATTTCCTGTATTTGTCAACCATATCATCATAAATTTTGATGATATCTCTTTCAGTCTTCTCTTGATTTAGAACAATTTTAATATTCTTCTTATTATTGGCCTTAATCGTCTCCAATATGAAGTCGATCGTTTTAGAATTGACATGGTAGAGATTGATGACCTTCAAATTATTATTGAACTTGAAAAAATAGAGAATGTCCTCTTGATCCAATTTGTCCAATTCACAATCTATATCAATACTTTTCTTATAATATACATCTGAATAACTGTGGAAATTATTTTTTTCCATGAATTTACTCAAAAACAAGACTTCACATCGCGATGTAATTTTCATATTTTTATCGATATCCAATTTGTCAAACATAAAGTTAGGAATGGCATAACAATTGATATTGACAATATTTTTACTCATTAATAGACATTCAAAAACGACATAACTGATGACTTTGTTTTCCAAAAAATTAACATTTTTAATGGAACTTATATCTTCGGTAATTTTAAAAGCAATGGGAAAGATCGCATTTAGAGAAACGTCTATGGTATCAATTCCCTTTTTTAAAGCGATGAGGTTAAAAAAAGATTTAACTATATCTAAATTATTTTTTATATACGTATCACTAAAAATCATTCTTTCAGTATTGACAACATTAGTATCGTTCAAATTCTCTACTTTGTCACGTGAAGTATAGAGTGAAAATGATAAAGTTTTATCTTTGACAACGATCAATATTTTATGCATTTTATCATCTCCTCTATCCTATTAATATATTAACACAATTGCCTTTTATTAACAATAACAATGTTTTGTCTGACGTATAAATGTAAAGTTTTTACACATAATTTTAATAAATACACAATTATTTACACTAATATCATTGAAAGCGACAAATAATTATGTTAATATTTTAGTATAGTAAGGAGTGATAAAAATATGAAAAAAGGATTTAAACTACTTAGCATGTTAGTCATTGCCATGACTTGTTTCTTTGTAGGATATAGACACACTGATGCATATTCACATTCACAATTCATCTTCGACAAACGTCATCATTTCAAATTGTCAGAAACGTTGACAAATGGTGATATCAAAGTTACGATAACACCTTATGATGAAGTTCATGCGGTTTATGATGATGAGAACTGGAACTACACTGTCAATGAGGGAGATTATGAAATCAATGCGCAATTGACTAAAATAAGTAAAGAAGTATATGACAAATTAAAAGCTGAACAAGATAAGATCGACGCTAAAAGACAGGCAAGTCAAAAAGTTGAAGATAGTGATATCAATCAATTTCAACAAGATGTAAGAGACAGTTTATATTGGTGCCCAGATCAACCTATGACAAAAACAGTAAAACTTGAAGAGTCTTGTGACAAACAATATTATATCTTAGTTGTTGATGTCTTTGCTTCAGGTAAAGGAAACTCTAGGACAGACTGGGAATATCAAACAGCTAGAGTTTATGAAGTAGAACCTACTAAGGATGCTGGTCAATGTAAATGTACCAAAGAAGGTAACAATTATTATGACCTATCAGGTGTTAAAACTGATGAAGCCAATTATAAAAAAGTATGTGGTTGCCGTGTAGAAGGATCTACTTATTACGACCAAAATGGTAAGAGTGTCAGCAAAGAGAACTACTACAAAATGTGTAATCCAAAATGTAGAGAACAAGATGGTAAATATTATGGAAAAGATGGAGAACCATTAAAAGATAAAGAAGCATTTGAAGAGTATTATAAAAAATATTGTGAAAAACCAGATAATCCACATACTGGTATCTCTACTCCATACATAGTTAGTGGTATCGTTGCTATAGGTGCTATTGTCCTAATCATAGCAAGTAAGAAAAAGAAATTTATATAATGAAGAAAAAGTTACTTTGATGTAACTTTTTTTATTTTTGTTTTAATTTTTTCAACAGTTTATCAATATCTCTATCCTTGAGATAACACGTTCCAATAGCGCTGTGGGAATGTTCATCATGATAGTCGCTCCCCGCTGTAAAGAGTAAATTATACGTATTAGCCAAATGGCGATAATGCATAGTATCCATCTTGGTGTTATTGGGATAAAATCCTTCGATGCCATCAATTCCCATATCAATTATTTCCTTTTCGGGAAACTCACCTCTATTTAAGACTGGATGGGCCCAAATCGCGATCGCATTATTGCGATGCAGCAATTCAATAGCGTCTTCAGTTGCAATATTGGATGAGGGAACATAAGCTTTGCCATCACTAGTTAAATATCTAGAAAAAGCCTCTTCTTCACTCATATGATATTTTTCAGCAATATATCTTGCCATATGAGGTCGAGCGATGATTGACTTCGTTTTTTTAACCAATTCTTCATAGTCAATTTTAATATTGTAATATCTATCTAAATTGGCAATCATCTCTTTAGCTCGATTGATTCTTTTAATGCGAAGTTGTTCCAAATAATCTAACAATTCTTTACTTAAGGGATTATTGTGATAAAAAAAGCCGATGATGTGAACTCGATGACCCCGATGATTGGATGACAATTCAACTCCAATTAAAACATCTATATCAATTTTATCTCTCATTTTTTGATAATCATTATAACTTTCGACATTATCATGATCAGTGATGCCAATCATCGTCAAACCCTTTTCTTTGGCCTTTTTAACAACTTCCGCCAAGGAATACTCACCATCTGAATAATAAGTGTGATTGTGCAAATCAGCTCTTTTCACGATCAATCACCATAATCCTTATAGATGTCTTCATAGTTCTCTTTTTTAGATATCATAGCATCATAAGTGAAATCAGCAATCGCCTCATCACCCTCATCATTTTTTTGTGCTTTATTTTTTATTTTTTCCATCATCTCTTTTGACAGCATATTTTCTTTTGCAATCACATCTTTATTATCCATACCTATCTCCTCAAATCTATTATAACAAAAAGAGTGCCATCAAGCACTCTCAAATGTATACCTTTATTTCTCTCTCTTCAGGAACAGCGTTTTCAACATAACGATATTTAGGAATTTCAACTACTTTATTAGTCTTTAGACTCTGACGGACATCAATTATGCGTTGATTCTTAGAACCGCGAAATTTGACATCATAACTCTTTTCTTTAAGGATAAAAGGTCCATCTACTAAGACATCTATCTCTTGCAGAAAAGCCAAAATCTGTTTCTTTTTTTTCGCTAATGCCATTAGTTGTTCATATGTATATCCAGTATAGCACCAAACGTTTAAGCCACATTCATGACAACATTTAGCAACTTCTAGGCATTCTTTTGGTTGAAAGAAAGGATCGCCACCACTCAACGTCACGCCATTTTCCTCACTCAAAGACCTAATCTCTTTTTTCAATTCTTCAATATCCACCAAAGTACCACCAGTCAAATCATGAGTTTCTGGATTGTGACAACCAGGGCAATTATGCGTACACCCCTGTGTCCAAACAACTGCCCTAATTCCTTCTCCATCAACAATGCTATTTCTCTGAAGCGGTGCAGCTAAACGAATGTTCATCTCTATAGATAAACTTCTTTTCCACCATGTTTTACTCGATCTTCTACTTCAGCACGTTTAGCATCGTTAAAGCGATCAACAGTACCTACTAGATATCCAGTAATTCTTCTAATTCTTTCGAATCCTACACCTTCCCCTACCATTTTTACATTTTTCTTTTCTTCTTCTTTCATTTCATTTTTCATATTTTTCTACCTCTCTTCTTTTTTTATTTACAACCACAATTTAATGTAGTCATTTTCTCATAACTTACACCTTCACCCTCGCGTCTTCCGCAACCTGGGCAAACGTCACCAATAACCCCGACATATCCACAAACAGGATCGCGATCAACAGGATGGTTGACAGCTCCATAACCAATTCCTTCTTCTTTCATAATTCTTATCACTCTTTCGAAGGCATCTAAGTTTTCACTTGGATCACCATCTAATTCGATATAAGAGATGTGTCCAGCATTAGTCAAGGCATGATATGGTCCTTCCTTATGAAGTTTATTTTTAATAGTTATGTTGTAATATACTGGAACGTGGAAAGAATTGGTGTAATAAGCACGATCTGTAACGCCTTTGATCTTACCATATATGGCTTTATCAATACTTGTAAACCTTCCACTCAACCCTTCAGCAGGTGTTGCTAAACAAGTAAAGTTTAGATTATAGCGTTGTGAATATTCATCACATTTATCTCTAATGAATTTAACTATTTTTAGACCTAATTCTTGAGCTTCGTCACTCTCACCATGATGTTGTCCTATCAAAGCTTTTAAGCATTCAGCAAGTCCGATGAAACCGATACTTAAAGTTCCATGTTTCAACACTCTTCTAATGCGGTCATTATCTTTTAACTTCTCAGAATCTAACCAAACGCCTTGTCCGAGTAAGAATGGGAAGTTATAGATATGTTTACTACATTGAATCTCAAATCTCTCCAATAATTGATCTTTGACCGTCTCAACCAACTCACCGAGTTCTTCAAAGAAACCATCTAAATCAGTTTCTTCTCTACCCAATACCTTACCATGTTTAATTCCTAATCGTGGCAAATTGATTGATGTAAATGACAAATTACCACGTCCAGGTGTAATGGCACGATCTGGATCGACGACATTGGCTAAAACTCTCGTACGACATCCCATATAACCAACTTCTGTACGATAATCATTAGGATTATAATACTGAAGATTGAATGGTGCATCGATAAATGAAAAATTAGGGAATAATCTCTTAGCTGAAACTTTACAAGACAATTTGAATAAATCGTAGTTTGGATCTTCTGGATTATAGTTAACTCCTTCTTTTACCTTAAAAATTGATATTGGGAAAATTGGAGTCTCACTATGTCCTAATCCTTTGTCGACAGCTAACAAATAATTCTTGATGACCATTCTTCCCTCTAGTGATGTATCTGTTCCGAAATTGATAGATGAGAATGGTACTTGTGCACCAGCTCTTGAATGCATCGTGTTCAAATTGTGAACGAAAGCCTCCATAGCTTGAAAAGTGATGCGATCAGTTTTAGCTAGAGCTTTATCATAAGCCATTGAAAATAAGCGATGTAGTTGTCCACTATCTTTCTCATACTTCTCAAACATTGCGAGATCGACATCAATACTATCAATTTTATCGATGTCTTTAGCAATGGTACTCATGTTTATAAATTTATTAAAATCAGTATAATCTAATAGATCAGCAATCGTCTGTTTAAATTGTTTTTTAAACGTCTTCAACACTCCTGGAGCCATATAATAATCAAAAGCAGGAATGCTCTGTCCACCATGTTGATCATTTTGATTTGATTGGATGGCGATAGCAGCTAGAGCTGTATAACTCATGATGTCATTTGGTGTTCTCAAATGTCCATGTCCTGTCGAAAAACCATTCTTGAACAATTTTTCCAAATCGATTTGCATACAAGTAGTAGTTCCCATTGGCATAAAATCCAAATCATGGATGTGAATATCACCATTGTCATGAAGATCAGCAAATTTCTTTTTCATCAAATAATCTTTAGCAAATTCTTTGGATACAGTTGAACCGTATTGAAGCATCGTTCCCATAGCTGTATCACCATTGACGTTAGCATTTTCTCTCTTAGTGTTGTCTTCAACAGATGACTTTAGTCCTAAACCTTCTATCGTCTTCAAGAATTTATGCATCTTTTTATCATCGGAGAACATTTCACGTGATTGTCTTCTCTTCTCACGATAATCAGCAAAAGATTCATATACATCTGTATAACCTTTTTTCTTGAGTTCATCTTCAATCATGTCTTGAATTTCTTCAATTTTAATCTTATCAGCGTCTCTATATTCTTTATCTATTCTCTTCATAACAGATTGAAATACTTTTTGGCTATCTTTTTCAGTATATTCATTACCTAAAGATAAATATGCATAACGATCCGTTTTTAAATTATCAAAACCTTTTTTTATTGCAACAGCAATTTTTGTTCCGTCAAAATCAACTTTTTTACCATTTCTTTTGACTACTTTCAAGTTGTTTAAAGTCTCTTCATTCATAAACAAAATACTCCTTTCAATATTACCTCTTTTCAATGCCATTGTAATATAATTTTTTTGTCATAGTCAATAATATTTCGGAAGTTTTTTTATTAAATTTTCGAATATTTGTTCTATGCAATAAACTATTTCTCTTATATATCAAGACAAACAAATAATTTTCACCAAAAAATTATTTTTTTTAAATTTTACATTTTTGACATTTTCATTTTTTTGATTTTTTTAAAAAAATTATTTTTGTGCTTTAAAAAGACATTTTTCCTTGATTTTAAAGGAATTAACACATTTTTAACTTTGGTTTACATTTTAATTTTTTTTGAAAAAAATTGAAAATTTGACATTTTCAATTTTTAATTTTTTTTAATTTTTTTATTTTTTCCCAATTAATATATCGAATGAAAAAATTCTTTTTTTTCAAAAATATGTAAAAATTTCCATTTTTCTTGACGTCATTTAACACGATTCACAAATCGAACATTTGTCGAACAAAAAAAAGACGATTTTTTTCGTCTTTTACAACTATTTATTTTTGATCGTTTCCATATATTTTTTTATTTGTTTTGACCACGTCTTAGAAGAGGCATATTTGCTGTTGATCTTCTCCGGCGTATTTAAACCCTGTTTATAATAATTGCCATACAAATTGTTCAAAAATGTATTTATTCCTTCATCGATTGAAGAAAACTTTTGATAATTGCCATTGCCCGCTTTCATGCCACCAACATTATAATAATTACGAGCTAGACTGCTGCAACCATAATTACAACCGGTCTCATGTAACATTATGGCAACGGCCATATATGGATCCATGTTCAGTTTCAAACATTTAGTAGCGATCATTTCACCTTTATTTGATAAGACACCTTTGAGGGACTTGTTGAGTTTTTTAGTCAACTCTTCCATCGTTAGGCCATCAAAAACTTCATATCTCTCAATCTCAATGGCCACCTTTTTAATAGCGACATTATCAATATTATCGGTAACTCCAAGTGCTACACCACTGATATCGATAGGTTTTTCTTCAACGCCCATTTTTTTACTTTGCCCCAAGTATAGTCCATCTAGACTCAAATAGCGGCTAGACTCATCTTGCCAAAGAAAATAAACTATGCCAATCAACAATATAAAACACGAAATAACTAATGTAATAAATCGATTATTTTTCAATGATTGAACACCTCATTCATCTCATAAAGTACCTATATTTTATCATATGCTATAAAAAAAAGCAAATTGCATTAGCACTCTCTATTGACAAGTGCTAAAATCGTGTTATAATCAGTTATGGAAAAGGAGGAATGGCTATGAATAATAATCCATTTCAAGAAAATTTAGAAAATGTTTTAGAAAAGTATGGTCGCAACATCACTGATGCTGTCAAAGATGGCAAAATCGATCCCGTCATCGGTCGTGATGAAGAAATCCGAAGCATCACTAGAATTTTGTCGCGTAAGACCAAAAATAATCCCGTCTTAATCGGTGAACCGGGAGTTGGAAAAACAGCCATTGTCGAAGGACTAGCCCAAAGAATTGTCAAAGGTGATGTTCCGAACAGCCTAAAAAATAAACAAATTTGGGAACTAGATATGGGAGCTTTAGTAGCTGGAGCTAAATACCGTGGTGAATTTGAGGAAAGATTGAAGGCTGTTTTAAAAGAAATTAAAAACTCTAATGGAGAGATCATCATGTTCATCGATGAAATTCACATGATTGTCCACTCCAATGGAGATGATTCAGCTATGGATGCTGGAAATATGTTAAAGCCGATGTTAGCTCGTGGCGAAATACACTGTATAGGTGCGACAACCCTCAACGAATACCGCAAATATATTGAAAAAGATGGCGCTCTTGAACGACGTTTTCAAAAAGTGCAAGTGCAAGAGCCAACTGTATTGGACACCATCACCATTCTGCGCGGTCTAAAATCGCGTTTTGAAGTATATCATGGGGTTAACATCAAAGATAAAGCTCTAGTGGCGGCAGCTACTCTATCCAATCGTTACATAACAGATCGCTATTTGCCAGATAAAGCTATTGATTTGATCGATGAAGCTTGTGCCACCATTAAAGTCCAAATGGAATCACTACCTTTTGAACTGGACAAACTCATGCGTAACATCATGCAATTAGAGGTAGAAAAAGAGGCTTTGAAAAAAGAAAAAGATGAATTCTCTAAAAAGCGCATTGAAGAAATTGATAATAAACTAGAAGTTTTAAAGGAAAAAGAAAAAAATCTTCGCCAAAAATGGGAAGAAGAGAAAGAGATTAATAATAATATCAACAAGAAAAAAGAAGAGATTGAATTAGCCCAAAGAAAACTGGAAAAAGCTGAAGATGAATACGACTTAGAAAATGCTGCCATCTTGCGTCATGGAACGATTCCTAAACTTGAAAAAGAATTAGATGAGCTCCGCAAGAGCAACAAATCTGACATTTTGAGTGATACGGTCGATGATGAATCAATTGCGGCAATCATTGCTAAATGGACTAATATCCCCGTCGAACGTCTCGTCAGTGGTGAAAAGGAGAAATTGCTAAATCTCGAAAACAATATGAAGAAGCGCGTCATGGGTCAGGATGAAGCAATATCCCTAGTGAGCAACGCCATCATTCGTGCTCGTAGCGGCATCAAAGATCCCAATCGTCCCATCGGGTCATTCATCTTTTTAGGTCCTACGGGTGTGGGAAAAACCGAAGTTGCCCGAACGCTAGCCCACGAATTATTCGATGATGAACGCCACATGATTCGCATCGATATGAGTGAATACATGGAAGCTCATTCTGTCAGTCGTCTAATCGGTTCACCTCCCGGTTATGTCGGATATGACGATGGTGGACAATTGACTGAAGCCGTTCGTCGCAATCCCTATAGCATCGTCTTATTTGACGAAATAGAAAAAGCCCACCATGACATTTTCAACATTTTATTACAAATACTAGATGATGGACGAATAACTGATTCTCAAGGACGAACTGTCGATTTTAAAAATACGATCATCATTATGACATCCAATCTCGGAAGTGAATACATCTTAGATAAAAACGTCAATGGCAAAGATCTAGTGATGAAAGAATTGCAGCGCAATTTTAAACCAGAGTTCATCAATCGCGTCGATGAAATAATCATCTTTAACGCTCTATCCAAAGAAATAGTTCATCAGATTCTCGATAAAATAATCAAAGATATCGAAAATCGTCTAAGCGATAAAAAGATAAAAATTGTTTTGACCGATGAAGCTCGTCAATTCATCATCGATGAATCATATGATGAGGTCTATGGTGCTCGTCCAGTCAAACGATACGTCGCTAGAAACGTAGAGACATTGATCGCTAATAATATCATTTTAGAAAAGATCAAATTTAATTCTACTGTCACTATTGACGTTCAAAATGGACAATTAATAATTGTATGATAAAAATAAAACCTCTGTCACTTGACAAAGGTTTTATTTTTGATTTCTCTTTTTTAACAATCCAACAACTTTTAAAGCATCATCATCCGCAAAATATTTGACGCCAATCATCGTATCCTCTACGTATTCCTTATTGTAATATGAATTGGTTAATAAGCGACAGATCAAAACATCGGGTTTGACATCCATAATCCCTTCAATACGAGCCCATAAGAGTTCGTCTGGATCATCGTTATGATTTCGTAACAAAACCTGAACATCATCAGGAAATTGCGGATTTCTAAATGCATCCAATTCTTGCATTTCTCTCGTGCTCAAAAAATTATTCACATTTTTATAATTTGATAACAATTTATTTTCTAGAACGCTCGCCCCATCCAAATTATCGACGACTTCATCATCAAGAATCGTCACTTCACTCTTTTCGACGAAATCATAGTCGACGATCAAAGCATCATTAAAAATCAATTTCTCATCCAAATACAATTTATGATGTCCATCTTTTTCGATGTTACCAACGACACGAAGCGATAACCCATTGTCCATATCGATGTAAAAGAAACCGAAGATGGGACAGATCAACTTTTTCTGTTTGATCTTTTTAGCAATTTTTTTACACATTTTATTATCAGTGATACCAACCCATTTACGATCAAGTTCACGAAAACTATAATCACAAACTCTCATCTTGATCACCTCTATTCTATAAATATTATATCATCATTATAAATATTGCGCTTCAAAATTAAAATTGATTGACACTTATTGAACAATTTTTATAAAACTATTGGGAATGTCACATTCAAAGGTCATTTCTTTTTTGGTTATGGGATGAACAATAGTCAACTTATTGGCATGTAATCCCATTCTTCTGATGGGATCAGTTTTGCTACCATATTTCTTATCACCGACAATGGGACAACCGATATCGCTCATATGGACTCTAATCTGATTTTTTCGTCCTGTATCGATCAAAATGTCCAGCATTGTAAACTTACTATTATTCATTATTTGGCGATAATGAGTTATGGCCTCTTTGCCATCACCCATTCGCGTTGCTGAATAGACCAATAACGTCTTGGTCTCTTTTAACCAACTCCTAACTGTCCCACTCTTCTTAGGTGGCTTTCCTTCGACGATAGCCACGTATTCGCGCACTTTGACCAATTCATCCCAATTGTCTTGAAACTTTTTCTTCAATTGTTCACTCTTAGCAAATAAAACGATACCACTAGTGTCGCGATCAAGGCGATGAACAATAAAAATTTTATTGTTTTTATTCTTCTTTTTCTCATAACTGATAACTTTGTGAAATAAGGTTTTCTCCTTTTCATTATCAGTAGAAATCGTCAAAAGTTTACTGGGTTTATTAACGACGATGATATCCCTATCCTCATAGATGATATCCAACTTTTCTCTCTTATTCATCAAATCACTTCCAATCAAATTATAACATCAACTCCAGTTTTTGCCCATTTTTAGTCAAAAAAAGATCTTCGTTTTACAACTGGATCTCTTTTAAAATATATAGACGTTTAATTTTTCATCACGATTGACATCAGCATATTCCTCATAATCAAAAATCATATAAATCTCTTCGCGACCATTATCTAAATAACGCGTTACTCTAGCTGTTTCATAATTTTTAAAATGCATATTTATATCATAATAATCATATCCAAGTTCGCGCAAATAACTGACTAACTCCTTGACCTGGGTCTGTAAATCACCTACATTTTTAACGGTGATATAATCGTTGATATCCAAATTTATTATTAAAGAACCGCTAGTATTTATTTGGCGGGCCAATTCATAAAACTCTAGATTGCTACTAGTCTTATCCAATTGGCGATATTTATGATACAACTCTTGAGTAGTGGCACTATCGAGTGTGCGCTCTAACAAAATATTGGTCTCATCTAATGAGAGAACGTCAAAAGCTACATCTAAACTACTAGAATTGTGCATGATATCTAAAGTTTTAGACCTGATCTGTCTCTTTATGTCTCGTGTTTTGTATTCATAGATGTAATTTTCGTATATACCCTCTTTTAAAATATTATAATCTTTTAGTTCGTCATATTCAGAACGATCATTATATTGAACATAAAAAACGTCAAATTTGATCAATCTTGCCGATGATATTTCAAATGTATATAAATAGGAATTTTGCATGTCAAGCGTCAAGTAATCACCATTTTTTTCAGCGTCATAAGTATTTTTAACGCGATTGAAATTTTCAATGGTAAACTCCTCATGATATTTATCTTTTAAATAGTCTAGCACTTCATCCTTCACTTTTTTTATCTCGTTTTGATATTGGTGATCATTAAAAAAAGTAATGACAAAAGTGATGAGTAAAAGAACAACTAAAATAATAATTATAAAAATATTGCGTCTCTTCATAAAAATCTAATCTTCTTCAACGTACTTGGAATGGTATAAGTCAGTATCATCAATCGATTCTTCCACTTTCTTCTCAAATTTTGGAAGTTCTTCTTTGCTCGACAAACCGAAATAATCGAGGAACTCATTAGTCGTCGCATAGAGGATGGGACGACCTGGCATATCACTTCTTCCCTCTTCTTTGACCAATCCTTTAGCAACTAATTTGCGAAGCATGTCACGAGAATTAACTCCACGAATTTCATCTATTTCAACTCTCGTCAACGGTTCGTTATAAGCCACTATGGCCAAAGTCTCCAAAGCAGCTTGAGACAAACTGTTGTTGTCAGGAGTTTCGATCAATTTTTGATAATATTCACGATGTTCTTTTTTAGTGCTCAATTTAAAACGATCACCCAAAATATTTATTTGGATTCCACGACTTTCCCTTTCATACTCATGACGAAGTTCCATGATCAAAGCTTTAGCTTCATCTAAATCTATTCCCAAAATTTCCACAATTTGGTTTAAAGTCAACCCATCATCACCAACGACGAACAACAAACCCTCTAATACTGCCAATTTATTCATGTGCCACCTCACATATTATGTCATCAAAATTATTTTCTTGTTTCAAGATCAATTCTTTCGCTTTCGCCATTTCTAAAACAGCCAAAAAAGTGACGACGACGTACTCTCTATTGATGACGTCAAAGAGTTCCATAAAATTAACTCTCTGTTTTTTCGATAAAATTTTCTTTATGCTCCTACGACGATATTCAACTGTTATCTCCTTAGAAGTAACTTTTGTACTCAAAGGTTGTTTCAATTTTTGACGCTCTAAAAATTTTTCAAAAGCACTTATCAAATCGTCTAGAGTCACTTCACCGCCATTGATCACTTGATTTTCCGATACATAATCTTTAATGTTTTCAGGAATTTTAGTATAAATCATCTGGCGTTCAAATTCTAAATTTTTAAATTCTTGAGTCAAATCTTTATACTTTTGATATTCAATGAGACGATTGACCAAGTCTTCACGTGGATCTAATGGTTCTTCTTCTTCGTTTTGATGATTGGGCAAAAGCATTTTCGATTTGATCTCCAAAAGTTCTGCGGACATCACTAAATAACTGCTGGCCACATTTAAATTCATCTCTTCCATTTTATTGATGTAATCTAAGTACTGATTAGTAATCTCTTCAATTCGCAAATCAAAAATGTCCATCTTGGACTCTTTTATCAAATGGAGAAGCAAATCTAATGGTCCTTGAAAACTTTCAATATTTAAAGCATATTCCATATCATCACACCCACATATTAATATAATAACATATTTGAGTTAATTTTTTAAAAAATAAATATCAAAAAATGTTATTTTATGTTAGTATATATTTAGTATATATAATAAAGGAGTTGTTATTTATGGATACTTTTCAAAAAATATATAAAGCTTTGATGGTCATAACAGTAATATCATTGATCGTATTATGTCTATCATCAATTGGTGTCATCAATTTGTCAGATAAAATGACCAGTACCGGAATTGATACGACTGGAAGCAATATCTTATTGATAACAGTGGCTATCACTGCCATGAGTTTTGTCTTTTCAAGAGCGGGAAATGTAATAGCCAATCGCAAAAATACGGTTTTCGGTTATATCGCTATCTTTTTAGGATTGATATTCTTATTGAGCATTGCCATTTTCTTAATCTTCAACATAAAGATGACTGAGCAGTTAAATACAGTTATCAATATATTTGTCAATTTGTTAATGCTTTCCATTCTCTTAGTATTAGTCTTTGAAATTCCGCCTGCCAATACCAGTCACGGAAAAATTCAAAAATTGACAGCTGCGCTCATCGCCTTTACTTTCATCTTCAATTTTGTGACTAGCCAAAACGAAAATAAAAATGTCAATAATACCAGTAGTCTTTTGGGACAAACTACTACCGTGACATTAAAAAAAGACTCAGCTATGGATAAAGTTAAAACGTCATTGATGTTTGCCTCATTAGGAATGTTCATTCTCAATCCGATGTTTAGAGTATATTACTTGGATAAAGACTACGCTCAAGAAAAAGAGATTGAAGATATCATTGAAAAAAGTGCCGAACCACAAGTAGTTGTTGATGCACCAAATCCGACAGCTGTAGTTAGTGATAAATATAGAAAAAAAGAGCCCGAAGAGATGAAAAAAGAAGTGCCAAAACCAATCGTGGAACCAGTGATTAAAGAAGTTGAAGAAGTTCATCATGAAAAAGTCATCAATCCACATTTCACCCAAGAAAACTTACCTGAAGCTGTCATTCCAATGATCAGTGGCGACGATCAAAACAGTGCCGAAAATACTGATGAAGTAACTACACCAATCGTTGAAACCAGTACACCTCCTGCTCCAAGTGATACATTTATTCCAACACCAGAACCAGAACCACCACTAGAACAGCCAACAGTCACTAATAGTGATAACGCTGTTAATGCAACCCCACTAGACCAAGTAGTTCAACCCTCTCCAGTGACAGATGATAAAGTTGTACAACAACCTGAAGTGGCAACACCGCTAGATCAAGTAATTCAACCTACAAATGATAAATAAAAAATGCATGAAAATGCATTTTTAATTTTGAGGTTTAAAGATTAATAATAGAATAAAAGTGAATAAGATAGCGGCTGTTATTCCGGAAGCTGTCAATTCAAACATACCTGTCAAAAGACCGATGAAGCCCATCTCTTCGGCCTTCGCCAAAGCTCCATGAATTAGTGAATGTCCAAAGGAAGTTATTGGAACCAAGGCTCCACCACCAACGTGAGCAATAATTTTATCATAAAAACTGAAACTGTCCAAAGCGGCACCTATGACGACAAAAATACTCGTGATATGACCAGCAGTCAACTTAGTATTATCTAGGATTATTTGCCCCACTAGTGAAACAAAACCAGCGAATAAGAATGAATATAAATAAATCATTTAATCCCCTCCAAACAAACGGCATGACTAATTGAATAAATGGGTTGATGTTGGTAGACAAAAGTTGGAGAGAAAAGAGCCCCAGTAGCCACCAATAAAACGCGGTGATACTTTCCCTTTTCAATCATTGGTAAAACACTAGTATAGCTCACCATCGCAATGCATAGAGGTCCACTCGCACCAGCTAACACTTCTTTTTGTTTAGCATAATCGTAAAGCATCGTACCACTGTCATCATAATTTTTTCCCAAATCTATGTCATATTCTTTTTTCATGTAATCGATTAAAATCTCTTTTCCATAGATGCCTAAGTCACCAGTTAAAATTAGATCGTAATCATCGACAGAGCGTTTCATATCTTTTAAATGGCGATAAATGGTATCGCCAGCTGCTGCGGCCATGACAGCTCCCATATTAAAGGGATCAGTCTGTCCCATATCAGTCACTTTACCTATAGTGGAAGATTCCACTCTGATCTTACTCTTTTGACTGCTCAAGAAAATGCTCGCTCCACCTGTAGATGTAAAAGTAGCTGTTTTAGGTTTAGGTGCCCCATATTCAGTCGGATTGCGAAATTGTTTCTCACTTGACATATTGTGCGATGACACCGAGATGATACCATTTTTGATCTTCTTGCCATCGATCAAAGAACTCATCAAAATGATTCCTTCGACACTACTGGAACACGCTCCATAAATGCCGAAGAACGGAATGTCAAAATTGAGAGCGGCATAACTAGAGGCGGTCACCTGATTCAACAGATCACCACTGATCAACAGATCGATGTCCTTACTATTTTTTTTGCTCTTGCGCAAAACCAAATCAATGCTGTCTGACAACATCTTAACTTCAGCTTGTTCCCAAGTTTTTTTCCCAGCGTATAGATTGGTATAAACTTTATCAATGCTAGGTCCCAATGGTCCATCTTTTTCATATGGCCCACCAACTGTCGCATAATTATTCACATACACGTCACTATAAGTAAAGGTCATTTAGACACCTCCCAAAAACACAAATCTGATCATGCCAAAGAACCACGCTGCAACAATGCCATAGAGAATGACGGATCCCGCCAATTTGAAAAGATTGGCTCCCACTCCAAAAATTGGTCCCTCATTGCGATATTCCATTCCACTACTCATCATGGAATGCGCAAAACCTGTAATGGGAATGATCAATCCGCATTTAGCAAAAGTTACCCATTTGTCAAAAAAGCCTAAGGCTGTAAAAAGACATGAGACAAACACCAAGGTCACGATCATAAAAGACGTGGCATCCTGTGTCGGTATCGATAACCACGACGAATAAAATTCGATCAACAACTGTCCTATCAAGCCAACTAATCCACCGACAGCAAAAGCAATAATGGCATTGAAGAGCCTATTTTCCGTCGGTTTATGGCGATCAACTATTTTTTTATAATCTCTTTTTTCCATAATATCACCCATTTATAGAATGGTTTCTTTTTTTATTTTCATACAAAAAAAATTCCGTTAAGGAATTTTATATCAATTTATTTTTCAATTTCTGTAATATTTTAGCTTCCGTTCGCGACACTTGAACTTGACTGATCCCCAGTTCAGAGGAGATGTCACTTTGCGTTCGGTCGTCGAAATAACGATACTTTATCAACTTTTTTTCGTCATCGTTCAACGTCTGTAAACTGTCGTGTAAATCGATCAAATCGCTATTGTAACCGCTCTCTTCATATTTGATGCTATCATAAAGAGTCAAATCTTTACCTTCATCATCATTTAAATCATAATCGAGACTCTTGACGAAATCAGAAGATAACATTGCCTCATCAATCAGATTTTCATCTATTCCTAAAAATTGAGACAATTCACTAGTCGTCACTTCACGCATCAACTTCTGATTTAGAACTTCCCGCGCTTTCTCCACTTTGACATTTAAACGGATCAAATCGCGATTGACTTTAATAGCTTTATTATCACGAATATATTTTAAAACTTCACCCACTATGTAAGTGTGGGCATAAGTAGAAAATTTTATATCATAACTGCTATCAAAATTGTTACATGCCTTGAGAAGTCCCATTATCCCGACTTGATACAAATCATCTATTTCTCCTAAAAAGCGATATTTGTTAATGATACTATATATCAATTTATCATAATCGAGAACTTCTTTATCAGTAATCATATTCCTCCTATACATTTAAATATATTGTTTTCTGTATTTAACAGATGATAATTATTATAGTGATCACTATTGCAACCGCACAAATAAACATTATCATTTATATCTTTTAAAAGCATTTCTATATAATTATCGTTTAAAACTTTAGCTCTTTCGAGATTAATTACTGTATAGATGATACCTCCTTTCACAACAACTCGTCTGATTGAATCAATGATCTGTTCCACGTTTTGATAACTGAACCTACCTTCTATCCTAACAAATAACACCCCTCCTCTATATTCATAATTGATCTTAACCATCCCCACCTCCTAAAATATAAAATAATCGGCTGAACATTTATATCCATTCGACAAAGACTTACTTTTTTTTATTAAATCTTTACTATATTATTGACACATCAAAAAAAGAAATCCTAAGATTTCTTCAATTATTTAAAACATATTTGGCAAGTTCCAGATCCGCAGGAGCTAAATCATAGGTCAAGAGTAAACTGCGATCGACAAAAACATAGGATGAGTGAACTTTTAAAACGACTTCGCCACTCAAGTATGTACAATGATACAATTTGATCTCGATGTCATAATCACCCTTTTTATAATCACAACTGCAAAGCAAATAATCGCATTTAATAGAGATGTTCAACTCCTCTAATATTTTACGATATATGGCATCCTTATCCTTTTCTCCTCTACGCACTTTACCGCCAGGGAATTCCCATTTACCATTTAATTCAGGGTGTAATCTTTGGGCAATTAAAATTTTATCATTTGTTTCTATAAGTGCTGCCACAACCTTTATCTTTTTCATATTTACACCTCAATTAAACGACTAAAATCATTATATCAAACAATTTTAAAAACCCAATTATTTTTAACAAAAATGTAAATCATGGACACTATTTTACACAAATGATTGCACTTCAATTGTCAATTCAAAAAGAATTTTCGCATTAACGACTATTCTTTTTCTCCTTCCCCAACTTGAGGTGAAGGAATTCGTCATTCTCATATGGATAAGCAGTGATTTCCGCGTTATCCAATTGTTGTTCAACTCTTCTAAAAGTTCTGATGAACTTGTCAGTCACATTAGTTTGAATTTTTTGATTGCGTTCTTGTAATCTATCCCTTAATGAAATATCTGTAACTTCTTTTGCAGCGATTTCTCGCGATAGATACCTAAGTGGCAAGTAAGGTATTCCTCTTACGTCGAGAATGTTGTGATTGCGCAAAAGAGTCGTGAAGATAGATAGTGACATGACGGCTGAGACGGAGACATCAGATATGTTTTCCGGATAGTAATCATCAGTTAATCCATTCTTTAAATAGTCTTGATACTCTTGACTCTCTAAAGAACTAATGCCGCTATTTAACTTGTATAATTGACGCGAAACTTTCTTTCTAAATTTTTCTTCTTCTGGAGTCGTTTCCCCATCTTTCGGTTTCAAGATGCTGTAGACATCACACGTCTTTTTATTGTCGATCGTCGTCATTCCATAAGAAATAGTTGGCAAGTGATAGCGATAACCCTCATTGGACAAAATGGTGAAAGACATTTTGTGAGGAGTCTCCATCATAAAACTTTGATAATCGTTTTTCACCTCTAGATGGTAACCATCAAAAAGACCATCGAGATTCAATTCTAGTCCTGATTCCAAATCTTCAAAGGTTCTATCATCTAAATAGTCGATTCTTCGATCAATGTACTCGATTGGATGCATAAAATCTTCTGTCGTGGCATTGACAAACAGATAAGCAAGGACTAATTTGCGATTGCGACTCTTTTCTTCTTCAGGAATTTTTTCCAAATACTGATGGAGTTTTTGAAAGAACAAATCTTCATCCTCAATCATCAATGTTGATAAATTTTGCGCTGAATAAAAGTTTTCTTGCAATTCGCCATCAGCATGAATCATCGTATTAAAACCGATGGGCCACTCTTCACCATCGACGACGATTTTACCATCTTGGGCCTCTTTCAACATTTCATAAAACAACTCTTTCATCAAGCATCATCCTATTCCATATATAGAATAACACAAAATGATAAAAAATACACTTAAGTAATAAGCGTATCTTCAATGACATCTAACCAAATTTGCCAAAAGTTTTTCGAATTGACATCTTCTTTGACGATCAGATCGATTTGATCAATTACTTCATCATCTTTTTTGATCAAGAGTTTTCCGACAGAATCACCACTTTTTAATGGCAATTTGACCGCATCAAGTCTAATTTCGGTATCATAGCCAGAAGTATTGTCGCTCTGTTTGATCAAGACTGAGGCATCCCTTTGCAGATATAGATCGACCTCATCTTTAGTACTTTTATTAAACTTGATAGTGTCAATTACATCATCTTTACTTTTTAGAGTGAGAACTTTATAAGTGTTGAAACCATAATCTAATAATTCGGAAGTTTCTTCATTGCGGATACTTCCTTTGGGCTCTCCTAAGACGATGGCGATCAAACGCATACCATTTCTTTTAGCTGTGACGGCCATACAATAGCCAGCATTATCGGTAAATCCCGTTTTTAGTCCATCTGCTCCTTCATAAAGATGAACTAATTTATTCGTATTGACCAACCAAAATTTATTAGGGGTATCAACTCTTAAATAATCTTCATAGACAGAAGTAAAATCAAGAATTTGTTCATGTTTTAAAAGTTCTCTAGCGATGATGGCCATATCATTGGCACTGGAGTAATGGTCATCTTCATCCAACCCAGTCGAATTGACAAAATGGGTATTTTTTAAACCTAATTCTTTTACTTTAGCATTCATCAACTCCACAAATTTACTTTCCGTTCCCGCAATTCTCTCGGCCATTGCTACTGTGGCATCATTCGCACTAGCCATTGTTATGCCCTTGATCAAATCTTTAACACTCATTTTTTCACCAGTATCTAAATAGATTTGTGATCCACCCATACCACTGGCATTTTTACTAGCTGTGACGATTTCATCCAAAGTCAGTTCACCGCTTTCTAATTTCTCCATGATGATGATTAAGCCAACCATTTTGGTCATCGATGCCACAGCAACCTGTTCATCTTTATTTTTTTCATAAATAATTTTGCCACTACTAGCTTCCATCAACAGACCAGAATTGGCATTTCCTAAAAGATTTTCTTCAGCTCTTACAAGTTTGACACTTCCCAACAAGACTAAAATCATCAATGATAAAACTACAAATTTCTTCAAAATATTCACCTCTAATAAACTTTATGATGGGACTTGCGTTTTATGAGTTGAAATTGACTTTAAAAAGATAAAATGTTATAGTAAGCGCGAAAAGATGTGATTTTATGGAGTTAAAAAAACGCCTAGCTATCTTTAGTGATATCCATGCCAATTTAGAAGCTTTAAAAGCTATACTTTTGGATATCAAAAAAGAACAAATAGAAACAGTTATCTCATTGGGCGATATCGTCGGTACTGGTCCTAAACCGCGTGAATGTCTCAATTTAATCATCAATGAAAACATCGTCAACATACTAGGAAATAGTGATTGTTATAATCTCTACCCCTTAAATACTTATCGCCATTTTAGACGCGATCCCAAAGGAGAAAATACCAAAAACGCCCTTTGGACTCTGAGTCAACTCAGTAAAGAACAACTTGACTATTTACAAAAAATGCCACCATCAATCGATTTGAAAATTGGCGATAAAACTTTGGCATTATGCCATTTCCCATGTGACACCCGCTATTTCCCACAGGCGACCTGGTTATACAATGGCCAAAATCCCGACATCTTCTACACGACCAATACCATCAAAGATCATCGCCATTTCTTGCCTAGAGATAACGTCGGCGCTTTAGAAGCGAAAAAAAGACCTATCTTTGATGGTAAAACAATTGATTCTTATGATGACGTCATCTTCGGACATTATCATTTTGAACGCTTTTCCGCTCCCAACGAGAAGCGACATACCGCTTTTCATTCACTCAATGCTGGCGGAGTTGCCATTTATGATAAGGCCATCTATTACATCATAGAACCGAGTACAAATGGTTATAATATCAATAGAAAGTCCGTGCCCTATGATCGCGAGAAATTGTTATATGACGTCGATCGATGCGATTTTCCCAATAAAAAGAAATTTAAATTTTATATCAACAGTCATTAATTGGCATAAACTAAAAATTATTTCTTATACTTTTAATGGATGAAGGAGGAAAAATGTTACATCTTGACAAGAAGATAATTATCTTAATAACTTCAATAATGATATTGTCAGTATCCATCATTTTAGGTATTAAAAGTATGACTAGTAATGACGGACAAAAGAAGGATTTGATCGATAGTATTAAAAATATAAAATATTATAAAGAAGCAAATCAATCGCGATACATCAAATATCAAAAAGAAAATTTAAATCTTAATAATGATTTAGTTGTCCTATATGTAAACATCGGTATTGATAAAGATTTTTATACGGATATCAAACCGAGTTTGCGACCTGGTACAAAAGAGATTTTAGTCAACAAATTTTACGTTTTACAGAGTGATTACATACCAAATGACCTAGAAGAAATTGACGATGAATACCAAGTTGGCGGAAAGATGTTAGTTAGCGAAGCTGCCGCCAGTTTCAATCAGATGGCTAAGAAAGCTCAACAAGAAAATCTGCACATAAGAGCTGTATCAGCTTACCGCAGTTACGATTATCAAGACAATCTATATCATCGCTATGTCAATCGCGATGGACAGACGAAAGCCGATACTTACTCAGCTCGTCCTGGTCATTCTGAACACCAGACAGGCCTTGCAGTCGACGTCGACAATGTCACGCAAACTTTTGACAATTTTGGCAATACGGAAGAAGCTCTTTGGATGCGAGCCAATGCTTATAAATACGGATTCATTTTGCGCTACACCAAAGAGAACGAATTCATAACTGGCTACCAAGAAGAACCGTGGCACTATCGCTATGTCGGCGTTCAAATTGCCAGTAAAATGCGCGAAGAGAACATTTCCAGTTATGAAGAATATTACTTCAAATATTTAGATAATTAAAAAAACATATGTTAAATATGTTTTTTATTGTGGCATTATTTCAAAGGCATCTAATGGGTCTAAATAATCTTCGCGTTGCCCGACATACAAAGTGCACAACGGTTCTCCCCTATTGACAAAATCACCATTCTTTTTGTGCAAGACAACTCCTACCGAATGATCAATTTGATCCCCTTCCTTTTCACACTGACTTCCTAAGGAAGCCGCTACCATACCTATTTTCAAAGCGTCAACATTTTGGATGACTCCACTGAGTTCACTTCTGATGACGACTTTTTTATCACTTATTTTAAGTTTTTGGACGTCACCACCTTGACGTTTGACAAATTCCATAAATTTGGCATAGGCCTGACCATTATTAATATTTTGAACGACCATCTCTTGGGCATCATTTAGCGATTCACCAAGAGCCATGCTGACTAGATTACTGGCAATTTTCACACATACTTTGTAGAGATAACTGTCTTTGTCACGACCGAGCAATATGCTGACGGCTTCAACGACTTCCAGACTATTACCGATTGCTTTGCCAAGCGGAGTATCCATATCCGTTATCAAAGTTCTGACTTCACGATTATATCTATTGCCAATTTTGATCATCAAATCACTCAAATGTTTGGCATCGTGCACATTTTTGATCAGAGCCCCACTACCAACTTTGATGTCGATCAATATTTTATCGGCACCACTGGCAATTTTTTTACTCATGATGCTAGAAGCTATTAAAGGAATCGATTCAACAGTGGCCGTGACGTCGCGAAGGGCATAAACTTTTTTATCCATGGGAACTAAATTTTTTGTTTGACTAGTGATGGCTAAAGAAATGTCATTGACTTGTCTCTTTATCTCCTCTTCGCTGAGATTGACTTTAAAGCCAGGAATGCTCTCCAACTTATCAATTGTACCACCTGTATAGCCGAGACCACGTCCACTCATTTTACACATCTTAACACCGAGAGATGCGACAATGGGTGCAACGATGAGCGTCGTCTTATCACCAATGCCACCCGTTGAATGTTTATCAACTTTGACACCTTTGATGCTATCCAAATTTAAAACGTCGCCACTTTGAATGAACGTCTCCGTCAAATTATAAATCTCTTCATCACTCATACCATTTAAGACAATCGCCATCAATAGCGATGACATTTGATAATTTTCCACGTCACCATTTAAAAACCCATTGAAAAAAAATGTAATTTCTTCTTTGGAAAGTTCTTGTTTTAAACGTTTTTTATCAATTATATCAATTGCTTTCATCCTTTTTCTCCTCTATAAAATTCTCTTTTATTTGTGGTCTTGGACGAGCTACGGCAAGAGCCTTTTCAGGAACGTCAACATCAATGACGCTGCCAGCTGCTACAAAAGCTTGACGTTTCAACGTTACAGGGGCAACTAAAACGGCATTAGCTCCGACCATGACCTCATCTTCAATAATCGTTTTATTATGTGTTTTATCAATCCAATTAAAATTGGCGGTAATAGCTCCAGCACTGAAATTGATACCATTTTTGATTTCGCTATCGCCAAGATAGGACAGATGTTTAAAAGCATTATTACTACCGATGATACAATTCTTAATCTCAACAAAATTGCCAACGCGATTATTGTCAGCTAAATCGACATTATCGTGTAAATTGCAAAAAGGACCAATTCTATTATTATCACCTATTTTAACACCATTTAGATGAGATGATATCACTTTATTATTATTACCAATAATGGCATCAATTATAATAGTATTTGATTCAATGATATTATTTTTACCTATGATGGATTTTCCTCTAATAGAGACATTGGGATAAATTATTGTATTTTCCCCAATACACACATCTTCTTCTAAATAAGTCGTATTGTGATCAATTATTACTACTCCCTTTTCCTGCCATCTTTCAGCATCTTCTATCGTCATAGTTATCACCTATTATAATTATAACAAAAAGATACAAGTATTAAAATTACTTTGTATCTCTTATTGACACTATTCATCTTTAAAGCATTTAGTAAATAACAATTTAAAGGACTCAATTATGACAAATGAAACAATGGTGATTAACAAAATGATACCGAATTGACCAATATTGAGCATCTTGATTCTGAACAAGTTCCTAATCGGTGTTAAGAAAACCAACAAATTGACAACTATTACTCCCAAAATACCCCAATTCATCACTTTATTGGAAAACAATCCCTGTTCAACAATTGCTTTGTGAGGATTGCGACAACAAATTGAATACACTATTTCTTGCATGATCAACCCCAAAAAGGCCATAGTTCTACCGATTTCTAAAGACGTCTGATTGCCAATGTGAAAGACGATCAAAACAGATATTCCTGCCACTAGAGAAGCCAATGTCAAACTGGCAACGAAAAATGGGGTGAAGAATCGTCCATTTAGGCCACGCGGTTTCTTTCGCATGACATCTTTAGATGCTTTCTCAAAGGCTAAACAAATCGATGGAATGGAATCTGTCACTAAATTGATGTACAACAAATGAATTGGCAATAATATCTCGATGCCCGCAAACATGGCAAACAAGACGATTAAAATCTCGGCGAAATTGCTAGAGAGAAGATACAAAATGGCATTTTTAATGTTGTCAAAAATTCTTCTTCCCTCTTCCACGGCAGTCACAATAGTACTAAAACAATCGTCGACCAAGATGACATCAGCGACATTTTTAGTAACTTCCGTTCCTGTAATTCCCATGCCAACACCGACATGGGCCATCTTTATAGCAGGGGCATCATTGACACCATCGCCAGTCATCGCTACTACTTTGCCATTCTCTTGCCAAGCATTGACAATGCGCACTTTATGTTCTGGAGAAACACGGGCATAAACACTATAATTTTTAACCACTTCGCGAAGTTCGTAATCGGTGTAACGGTCTAAGGCTCTTCCCTCAACACCTTCGTCATCACTATCTATGATACCAATACTCTTACCAATCGCAATGGCTGTGGGAAGCGTATCTCCAGTGATCATGACTGGACGAATACCAGCATTTTTACACTCTTTTATAGAGGATTTAACCGTCTCACGTGGCGGATCAATCATCCCTACCAAACCGATAAAAATCAAATTGCTCTCCAGTTCCTCTTCTAAATTTTTATCCGGTATTTTCTTGATTTCTTTATAAGCACAGGCGAGGACGCGATATGATTTATCGCCCATCTCTTTCTCAACTCTCTTGATGTCATCAATCTCTTTTTTGATATCAATTACTTTACCATCTCGCAAACACTTCGTCGTACATTGCAAGACGCTATCGAGACCACCCTTGACTAAAACGAACATTTTACCATCGATTTCATTGACAGTCGACATGCGTTTTCTATCAGAGTCAAAAGGCATTTCTAAGATGACTGGAAAATTGTGCTTGATCGTAATGGGATCTTTTTTATTCTTGTGCATATAGTCGAAAAAAGCTATTTCAGTTGGATCACCAACGAAGTTTTGCTCATCATCAATCTCCACATCATTGCACAAGATGAAGACTTTTTCTAATAAGTCCATATCATCAACATCGGGATAATCATCTCTATAACTCTGACCGTTGACAAATATTTCTTGAATCGTCATCTTGTTTTGCGTAATCGTTCCCGTTTTGTCAGAACAGATGACATCAGTCGAACCCAAAGTCTCAATTGCTTTCATCGATCTAATGATTGCTTTCTTCTTAGCCATTTGATTCATTCCGATGGAAAGAGTAATAGTTATGACAGCTGGTAGTCCTTCCGGAATAGCGGCCACCGCTAGTGAAATGGCCAACATGACGATGGTCAAAATATCATTTCCTTGAACGATGCCATAAATGAGCATGCCGACGATGATCAAACCGATGATGAATGACAAAGTTTTACTGAGTTCATCAATCTTTTTTTGTAGTGGTGTCTCCACTTCTTTTTCCTGTTCCAACGACGTAGCAATCTTGCCAATTTCGGTTTTATAATTCGTTCCCACCACAACTGCAGTCACACGACCATTGACTAAACTACATCCAGAATACAACATATTACTTCTCTCGCTCAACGAACTATTAGACGGTACTTTTCTCTCATTTTTATCAGCTGGTACGCTTTCCCCAGTTAGAATGGATTCATCTGCTTTTGCCGAAAAAGCTTTGATGATGCGACAATCTGCAGGAATTTTATCACCAGCATCTAGGATGATGATATCACCAGGAACTAGATTTTCACTATTGACGATGACGATGTTACCATCAACTCTGACCTTAGACATCACCGTCGTCATTTTTTTCAACTCTTCAATAGCTGCCTCAGCTTTCTGTTCTTGCATGAATCCCATAATCGCATTCATGATGACCACGACGACAATGATGACGCTATCAACTAAACTTTCACCATGGATAATAGCTTCGACAAAAGAGAAAAGAGCGGCAAGCAAAAGAATCACTATCATCAAATCTTTAAACTGCCTCAAAAATTTGATGACATTGCTTTCCTTTTTACCACTTTCTATTTTATTTTTTCCATATTTAGCAATTCTTCTCTGTCTCTCTTTTTTACTCAAACCATTAGAATTTGTCTCTAATGCTTCATAAACTTTTTCAATTGATTCATCAAAAAAATTCATCTATCATCATCTACTTTCAATACCTTGATTATACCATAATATCATTCATAAATAAAACTTATACATAAGTATATAAAAGAAAAAGAAGATTTATTCTTCTTCAAAATGAACTATCTCATCACTTATAACTCTTCATAGATACGTCTCTCTTTTTTAGAAGCATCATCCTGAACATCTATAGCAATACCTTCAAAACGATCTGTTTTAAAATTTTCTTTCATAAAATTGTATTTCATATTGATTTTAAAAGCATCTTTATCTTTGATGACTAACTTCACATATTCTGCGATAGGTGCTTCTTTTGGTTTATTTCCATCTACAGTGCTATCATAGAGAACAAACTCTTTACCACAGGTTTGACATAGAGCTTTTATTCGTATCTGATCATCTTTTTTAACTAAAGAAATTCCGCCAAACAAACTTTTTTTCTCTTTACCAGTATGCACAATAGTAAAGATTTGGCTTCCACACTCACATTTTAAATTTGCTTCTAAAGCGACATCATCATGATTGATTTCATCAATAAAATTTTTTTCTAAACGCATTTTCCTATCCTCTCTTCTATCCATTCAATTGTAACACTTTTTTATTCAAAACACAAAAAAACACTATTAAAGTGTCTTTTCATATTTATTGGGTCATAAATTAGATTATTTTAATGGTAATATTATTCTTTTTCGTTTTTAGTCGTACTGGATAAAAAAGTAACTTTTTCTGCGATTATTTCTGTCAAATATTTTTTTTCATTATCTTTTTCGATAACTCGATTTTGAACTCGACCTTTAATTCCTACAATATCACTCTTATGACAATATTCACTAGTCGATTTAGCCGTACTTTCCCAGAGAACACAATCGATAAAATCCGTATCATATTCGCCATTCATATTTTTAAAACTGCGCGGAATAGCTAGAGTAATTGTCGTGACACTTTTGTTACTCTCCGTCGTTCTTAGTTCGGGATCGCGAACTAATCTTCCAACCAAAACCACCTGATTTAACATATTTTTCCTCCTTTCGACAGGAAATATAACACAACAAAAAAAGCATCACAAATGATGCTTTAGTCATTTTTTGATTAAAAATTTATTAAAAATCATCTTTTCTCATCGCCAAATAATGTTTTTGCTCAACTTTTTGATTACAATTTCTAAAATGTGAAGTTTTATAAATTATTTTTTAACAATTGATTGAGTTCAACTGCATATTCCATTGGCAACTCTTCGCGAAAGCGTTCGATGAAGCCCAAAACGATTAACTCAATGGCTTTTTCTCTAGGAATGCCACGACTCATCATGTAAAACAATTTTTCTTCGCTAATCTTAGAAACCGTTGCTTCATGTTCGAGACTGCTAGAACTATTGCGACAAATATTGGTTGGATAAGTATCACTTTTAGAATTGTGATCTAAAATCAATGTATCGCACTTAACCATTGCTTCACTATTGAATGCTTGCTCTTTGATGTCAACTTTGCCACGATAGCTAGCATTACCACCACTGCGCGCAATACTTTTAGAAATGATATTACTCTTAGTATTCTTACCCAAATGGATCATTCTCGCACCACTATCCTGTTGTTGACCATCAGTAGCTACACTTATGGTAATGCAAGTACCGGAACTGTTATCACCTTTTAATACACAACATGGGTATTTCATCGTCACTTTGCTACCGATATTACCATCAATCCACTCCATCGTTCCATTTTCTTCGACAAGAGCTCTTTTAGTAACTAGGTTTAAAACGTTATGAGCCCAGTTTTGAATAGTTGAATAACGACATTTGCTATGTTTTCCAACGTATATTTCGACGACGGCTGCATGAAGAGAAGAATCGCTATACATCGGAGCTGTACACCCTTCGACGTAATGTAAATCACTATAATCATCGACGACGATCAAAGTGCGCTCAAACTGTCCCATTCCACGGGAATTGATGCGAAAATAACTTTGGAGAGGACGATCTAATTTAGTATGAGGTGGAATATAAATAAAACTTCCCCCACTAAAGACACTCCCATTCAGAGCTGCAAACTTGTTCTCAGCATTGGTCACAATTTTGCCAAAATATTTTTTGAAGATGTCGGGATATTTTTTCATTCCCTCTTCAATTGAAGTGAAAATGACATTTTTTTGTTTCAATTCCTCAAGCATATTGTGATATATGACTTCACTTTCGTACTGAACTCCCATACCATCTAAATGCTTTTCACTCTCCAAGACACCCAAACAAGACAATTCACATTTAATATCGTTATCAATTTGATTCCAATCACTCGTCATCTTTTCATCTTCATTGTTTTTATAATAGATTATTTGATCAAAATCCAAATCGTACTCAGGACCAAAATCAGGCATATCCAAATTGCAGAAATTCTTATAACTTTGTAATCTATATTTTAAAACCCAATCATCTTCAGCCTTAATCTGTGAAATCTGTTGGACTTTTTTTTCATCAATTCCTACAATTTCCATAATTTCCTCCTATATTTATCTCGAACCGAGTTTTTTTACTTTTCCTACATCTCTCTCATCGTGTACAAAAGAAATATTGGGATGTTTTTCAATCCACTTCACTAATGATTTGTTAGATATGAATGGTAAAATAGAACAGCGAAGAGGATTCATATGTTCAGGAACATCGCCTACTATGCGAATGTCCCCAAGTTTTAATCCCGCATGGATGTATCTACCACGATTGAGACTATTCTCATCTTCAATCATTGGTAAATATTGGTAATCAGTATCTTCCAAGACGCTTGCAGCATGACCAACACCATCATTCTTGACGAAGTCAAACCCTTGGAAAATCCAAACGTGCATACCGTTTTCTTCACCACTATATTTTCTAACAGCCACCATATCTAAATCCTTTGTACGATAAATTTTTAATGAATTATTCATAAACAAAACCTCCAATTTATATATCTAATTTTTTTTTGAATCAATTATATCTTTAATAGCCCTAAAAGGCAATAGAGCACAAGTCTTACGATTTGGTTGACGATAAATAGTATCGTAGACATTCAATTCAGCCAATTTAGATCCATCATATTCTTGTTCATTGATCATATTGTTAAAATTAGCAATTATCACTTCGGCCTCTTCGACAGTCTTACCGATCAAAGTTTTCAACATGACGGAAGTTGCTGAAGTACAAATGGCACAAGCTTCACCATCGAATCTAGCATCGACGATGACACCATTTTCGATTAGAGCCATGACATCGATATTATCGACACAAGAAGCATTACGACTGTTGACTCTGACATATCTATCGTCATCGATAAGTCCTCTGTGATAAGGATTCTGATAATGTTCCAAAATGATATCGCGCTTTAACTTTTCATCCATCAAATCACCTCAATTCATATGATATTATCATAAATTTTATCTTGACATTTTAATGCCTCTACCAATTTTAAAACTTCTTCCTCGGTATTATAAAAGTAAAAACTGGCACGACAAGTATTCGTAACACCGATTTCATCTTTCAAGATTTTGGCACAGTGATTGCCACTGCGAACACATATTTTAAACCTATTTAAAAAGATGACTGCATCTTGACTGAACACTTTATCGATGTTGAAAGTTATTATACCACTTTCTGCCTTTTTATTAAAAACTTTTATATTGGGAATCTTCTCTAATTGGGCAATGGCCAGCTCTTTTAAATGCATTTCATATTCATGTATTTTGTCCAAACCCATCTCCTGAAGATAATCAATGGCTCTTCCCATTCCTATCACTTCGGCAATATTGGGAGTCCCTGCTTCAAACTTCCAAGGGACCTCTTTTAGTTCATAGCTGTAATCACTTTCAAAGAAAGCGTTCATACCACCGCCATATATAACTGGATCCATATCATTCAATAGCGAATATTTGCCATAGAGAGCTCCAACACCAGTTGGTCCCAACATCTTATGGGCCGAAAAAGCCAAAAAATCGATATGACTTTTTTGCACATCTATTTTCATATGTCCAATGCTTTGGGCAGCATCAACGACGAACAAGATATCATGCTTCATGCAGATTTCACCAATCGCATCAACATCGCGAACATCACCAATGACATTAGTGACATGAGCAAGAGAAATGACTTTGGTTTTCTCCGTAATCATCGGTTCAATTGCCGACACATTTAAAGAATAGTCCGCATCTAAAGGAATATATTTGATGACGATTCCCTTCTTTTTAGCTAAGACAAACCACGGCAAAACATTGGAAGCATGTTCGCTTTTACTGATCAAAACTTCATCGCCTTTTTGTAAGAACTTAGCCATATAGCCAAAGACTACCATATTTAAACCATCAGTTGTCCCCTTGGTAAAAACGATCTCTTCATCTCTTTGAGCGCTGATCAATTCTTTGACTTTTGTCCTCACTCTTTCATACTCTTGATCGACGCGTAAACTGATGTCATAGTCCCCACGATGGGCATTAGCCGAATATTTAGTATAGTACTCATTCATCGCCTCGATAACACATTGCGGTTTAAAACTAGTAGCACTATTATCGAAATAAACGATTTCGTCATTTAACATTGGAAAATCTTCTCTATTCATTTTTATCACCACTCAACATTGTCTTGAACGAAGTTTGTATACTCCTCTAACGTTCTATCATCCAGTTGCATCTTTCCTAATAAAAAACCTTTGATCAACAAGAAATCACAATCTCGTTTTGACAAACCACGACTTTGCATATAGAAAACGATATCTTTTTTGAACTTGCCAATATAAGCAGAATGATTGGCATTGATCATATCATTATCAACTAATAAATTAGGACAAATGGCATTGTCACCATTAGCCATATCAATGATTTTATTATCTTGATTGCAATAGCATTCCGCAGTCTCTCTTTCAATTTTACCATCGATTAGAAACTTAAATGAACTATTAGTGAAGTTGACACAATAATTATATATATCACTACTAGTACAATTGGCCTTATGTAGCGTTTTAAAAGTGTAAATATTATCATCAAAATTCATAATATTTGAATAGTATTTAATACTGGCATTATCTCCACTCAAAGTGACATTAGTAGTATCACTACAATCGCGTGCCAATTTATTGACGATCACTTGTGCATTGCTTCGCAAATTATAATTGATGACGTTAGAAGTATGATTATCCATTTCTAGTACTTCTAAACACATGTCATCCATGACATCTATATTTATTTCTTTAGAACAATTATCCAAATCAATTTTTAAGATAGTGTCCTCAGTAATAATTATATCCTCTAAAGCATCTCTATTATTAACATTTAAATTTAACATACTACAAATTTACCCATTCAGTATAACCGGTCTTATCAATTTCCAAAGCCAAATCATAATCACCGGTCTTGACGATTTTACCATCGACCATGACGTGGACATAATCTGGTTTGATGTATTCCAAAATTCTTGCATAGTGTGTAATGATCAAAATAGATACTTTAGGATTTTCTTCACGATATTTATTAATATTATTACAAACGACTTTTAAACTGTCGACATCGAGACCACTATCGACCTCATCTAAAATGATTAGGGTCGGTTTTAAAACTTTGATTTGGAGAACTTCATTTTTCTTTCGCTCTCCCCCACTACTTCCCTCATTGATCGGTTTGTGAACGATGTCATTTTTTATGTCTAATTCTTGCATATTGCTTTCCATCATCTTGATGAAATCAAACAATTGAATCGGTTCAGAACTGCGCGCATTCAATGCCGTGCGCAAAAATTCGCTGTTGGAAACACCTTCGATGCTGATGGGTGACTGCATGGATAAAAAGATCCCTTTGCGACTGCGCTCATCAACTTCCAAATCGGTTATGTCTTCTCCATTAAAGTAAATTTTTCCACTTTTTAAGACATAATCTGGACAACCCATAATAACTTTTGACAAAGTGCTCTTACCAGTTCCATTGGGTCCCATCAAGGCATGAATTTCGCCATCGCCAATAGACATTTCAAAATTTTTTAAAATGTCACGTTCATCAACTTCGACAGATAAATCATCAATTTTTAGCATAGTGCAAGACCTCCTTTGTCAACTACTTGATATTATAACACAAAATGGAAAAAAATAATCGAATTTTGTGAAAAAAAGGCAGTTTGATAGATGTATAAAATTTTGATAAAACATCACTATAAAAATGTGAATATTTGCTGTATTCATATAGATACTTAAAAGTATCTTTTTTCTTGCTTGTAATATTTTATTATTATTTATATAATTTTACTAGAGGTGAAATTTATGGATTGCATTTTTTGTAAAATTATAAATGGCGAAATACCTAGTAATATCGTCTATGAAGATGATGTCGTCTCAGTCTTTTTAGATGTTAACCCCCAAGCAGATGGCCATTCTTTAATCGTTCCCAAAAAACATTACAACAACGTCTTAGATTGTGATGATCAGACATTGAGTCACGTTCAAGAAGTGGTCAAAAAACTTTATCCCATCTACCGCGATAGACTTGGTTGTGAGGGTTTGACACTCATCCAAAACAACGATTACGGACAAGAAGTTAAACATTATCACATGCATTTAATTCCGAGATATGCCGATGATGATTTGCATTTAGAGACAAAACTTCAAACCAAGAATATTCAAGAAATTTTCGACAAATTAAAATAAAAGAGTCACCTCTTTTATTTTTTTATCTTTTATTAATTTTTTAGCAAGAAACCCAAGAACCTAAAATAATCGCAAGTAAAATGTACAATACGATTATGAATACGAATCCAGAACTTCCTTTGCTGCTTTCACAACACTGATTAGAATTCATAATACACCTCCTTTATACCCAAGCTCCTAAGATAATTACTAATAAAATAAATAATACTAAAATAATTGCTGATGAAGACATATAGTTGCTCATAATTCAATCCTCCTTTTTTTATTACTCACCTTATTTTATGGAAAAAGGGTTAAAAGTGTTCGGACTATTGCTAAAAATTTCGCAAAATAATTGTTTTTTATTTTTAGATTTGTTATGATAAATATGTATACAAAGGAGAGGAAAATGATGAAAAATTCAAAAAAATTATTAGCTTGTCTATTTGTTGTCCTATTGTTGGTAACTAGTTGTGGAAAAGTTCCTAAATTAGAAAATGGTCAAGAAGCAGTCGCAACTATTAAGAAGGGAAAAGATATTTCAATAGATTCATTATATGAAAATATGAAAAATCAATATGCTCTATCAGTATTGTTAGATATGATTGATAAACAATTATTAGATGAGATCTATAAAACTGATGAAGCTGAAAAAGAAGCTATCGATAGCCAAGTAGAACAATACAAATATTATTATGAAACAGTTTATGCTTCACAATATAACAGTTTTGAAAGCTTTATTTATGCCATGTATGGTACAAGTACTGAACAAGAGATGCGTGATGTCATGTCTTTGAACTACAAAAGAGATTTAGCTAATGAAGACTACATTAAAAAAGAAGTTATCAAGGATAAAGAAATAAAAGAATATTACGATGATAACATCATTGGTGAGATGCGTGCTAGTCACATTTTGATCAAAGCTAATTATGCTGATGACGCTAGCGATGAAGAAATTCAAAAAGCTAAAGATACAGCTAAAAAGAAAGCTGAAGACTTGATCAAGAAATTAAACGATGCTGATAAAGATAAAGTCAAAGATGTCTTTGCTCAATTGGCTAAAGACAATTCTGAAGATTCTTCTGCCAGCAAAGGCGGAGATGTCGGTTGGTTTGATCGCGATGATATGGTAGAATCATTCGAAGATGCTACTAAGAAGTTAAAAGTTGATGAATATACTAAAGAACCAGTTGAATCTGAATATGGATATCACATCATTTTAAAAACTGGACAAAAAGATAAACCAGCTTTAGATGATGTCAAAGATAGTATTTTAGATGACTTAGCTGAAGAGAAAAAGAATGAAGATGAAACATTGCAAGTTAAATCATTAGCTGCTCTAAGAGATGAGTATGGAGTAACTATTCAGGACACTGAATTAAAGAAACAGTACAAAACATATCTCGACAACAACAAAGAACCACAAAAAAGTGAAGATGAGTAAAAAAAGAAAGGAATGAAAAATTCCTTTTTTATTTTATCTATATCCGTGATTATACATAATTTGCTTTATTTTAGATTCCAATTCACTACCAGAGTATTTGGAAGCAAACTTCTTTTTTAGTTTATTATACTCTTTTTCTCTAGATTTACTATCATCATAATCGACATTTCGAAGAATACTTCCCACGATGTTTTGGTGATAACCGAGACTAGCAAAATAATCATTCACTTTCTTGATCATCATCACATAGCTCTTATTGTGAATGGTGTTCACATATTTGGGAACCAGTTTATTAAGTCGCTCTGTCTCCAGTTTGCTGTCAAATACGCTCAGAGTTTCTTCGATGATAGAATCAGCTATATGGCGTTCTTCTAATTCTTTTTTTATTTTATATGGTCCATTATTAGAAAACTTAATGCGATCATTTATAAAGGCTTTAGCGTAGACTGCATCATCTAAATATTTCTGTTTTTTCAAACGGGCAACTACTTCTGAAACCACTATGCGATCAACATCCTTTTCAAGAAGATATTCATATACTTCATAACAGCTGCGATTTCTTTTGCTAATGTATTTAATGGCCAAATCATAGGCATTATAATTATTGTTCAATTGGTCTATATTGGCAAGGTCACTATCATAGATTTCTCTTGTCAGTAGAATATTTTTATTCAGAATCAATTCTTCATGAGCTAAGACTTCCTGACCGTTTTCCAATGACAATTTGTACATCCCATTTTTCGTTTTAGTAAATTTTTCAACGCGCATAATTTCACCTCTAGTCAACTTCATTATATCATAAAACAAATGTTTGGCAAGATGTGAAAAAGAAAAAAGAATTATTCTTCTTCTCTCTTTATCGTGATTAAGCCTTCAGCCACTTCTTCAAGTGCCTTTCCAATATTTTTAGTTGATTTATACTTATTAATTGGCATTTGGTAGAAATCGGTTTTGGACATCTCACGACTTCTTCGAGCGGCTATATGAACTAATTGATATTTGGAATCAACGACGTTCAACAGCTTATCAATTGACGGATAGATCACTTTTATCACACTCCCTATTATCATAATAATTTCATTTACATCAAATTACAATGTTTTACAAATAAATTTACGTTATTTTACAAATAAAATGTTAAATAAAAAAGATTATATGTTATCGATATAATCTTCTAATAATTTGATCATATTATGCGTATTGCTTTGATATTTTTTGGGTTTGAACGTCTTGCTTTTCGCAATTACTTCGTCCAATTTAGAGAAATCCTTCAATTCCAAAATATAGCCCTTCTTGGCAAAGTCCTCAACAATTTGTACTTGATGATCATTGATATGTTCTTTATACTTCGATAGTCTAGCCGCTGCGATCACCTTTTTGTTGTGAGATAAACCGGTCAAAATACTACCGACACCACCATGGGTTATCAAAAGGTCACATTTCTTGATGAGTTTTTCAAATTCTTCTTTGCTGATCAAATCAAATATTTCCATATTGTCAGATTTAAAATTAGTCGTTCCTGATTGAACAATTACTTTTTCTTTTATATTTCCCCTCTTTATTTCACGATCAATGGCAACAAGCAAGCGATCGAAATTTTTATCTTGGGTTCCCAGTGTGACAAATATCATTAATAAATCCACCCTCCATACGTCGCTTTAGGATACAGTTTCAACATGCTCTCCCATTGAACGATGAACAAATCAGCAATATGGTAAACGAGACGACCAGTTATCGTCTTGGTATATAAGTTGGCCAAAGTTTCAATGTATATGACTTTAGCGCCAAACAATTTGGCAATGCAGCACATCGGTCCACCAGTATGAGCTCCTGTAGTTATGACAGCATGTGGTCGAAATTGCCAAAAGAAAATCAAACTTTTAATGCAATTGTAAAACAATTTGAATGGGTAAACTAAAAAATGAGATTTAGTGCCGTAAACCAAGAATTTTACTTTACCAGGATATTTGTTCAATAAATCCATATTGGATTTAGTCTTCTCAGTCACTAAGAGATAATCATACTTATTAAACATTGGGCTGAGTTGGAGTAATTCTGATAAATGTCCTCCTGTCGATGAAATAAACAATACTCTCTTTTTCATATTACCACCACTCTATACGTTAATTATAACATAGTAAATTTCATTGAACAATAAAAAAGAAATCATAATATTTCTAACCATTTCTTTATGACTTCTTCTTCACTATAAGAGAGCGCTTTCTTTTTTGCCTCTTTGCCAAAAGTTTGTCTTTTTTTAGGATCATTCATCAATTCGTTAACCCTTTCAATCATTTCTTCACGGTGACGATTTTGAATGACATAGCCATTGATACCATCATCCACAATATCAGAGACACCACTCTCTGTTTGATAAGCGACGACTGGAACACCATAACTGAAGGCCTCCAACAAAACCATTGGTAAGCATTCGGTGACGCTAGTCATGATGAAGAGACTGGCTTTGGATAGATGTTTTAAGGCTTCGTCATTTTTCAATTGACCGAGGAGATTGACGTTATTGATATTTTTTTCATCGATCAACTTCTTAAGTTTGTCCATCTGATCACCATCGCCAATTATTTCAAAGTTGACTTTTGGTATTTTAGCCGCTACTTCCACTATTTCATCAACTCTTTTGCCTTCAACTAAACGACCGATACTGATGACGGTACCACTTTTTAAGTTAGCTGTTCGTCTTGGGAAATCAACTATCATATTGGGAATGCACACTATCTCCGTTTTAGCATCGCGAGCGATGAAATGATAGTAATCGCTTCGCAAACTCTCCGTCAATGCTACCAAATAGTTGATATTCTTAAGTTCTGTACTAAACTTTTTAATATATTTCGCATTGTGACGATGATGCTGGTGCTCAATCATTATCTTTTTACAATTATTATGTCCATATTGACTCAAAAGCGTCGAGTATTCCATTCGCGTCGAAATGATGATATCGCTATCACTCTGTTTTAAATAGTTGATCATCGTCTTTCTCTTCAAAACCAAAACGCGACAACCATCACTAACATCTTTCCAAAAATTTTTAAAGCGATGCGTTTTAAAATAATCGTTTTTAAGACTTTGATAAAGAGCTCTCAGCTCACGGCGTTTTAACATTTCTTTATATTTTTGTAGACGTAGAGCTATATCACTATCGATCAAATAAGTTATTTTTATTTTTTTATCGACGTCATATAACAATTCTTCAGAAAGTTTATAAGTGACGACTAACTCTATGTCAAAATATTTAGCCAAAGCATTTGCCGTATTGATGGTCGATCTTTCGATACCACCATTTCCCAAATGCAACAAAAGGAATGATATTCTCTTTTTCAATTTTTTTTCGGTCTCATAGACATCGAGGAAGAGAATCAACAGCATTGTATAATATATGAGCACGGCTGGTGAAGAAAAGAGGTGTCCACCAAAACAACTGATGCAAAAGCCAAGGCCAATCGCATAACCCAAGGTCCATCCCAACATATCGATATGCCATTTGTTCACTTTGAGATAGTTCACGAAATAGCTGAGGAGGAAGAGATATGGTAATAGATATAAGATCACTAAGATGATTCCTCCATGAAATAACACGTCAAAGAAATCCATTTCGATCAATTTTTCAATGCGAGAGTTATCGACACTTGGTCGATTGGAAAAACCGATTCCAAAAAGTTTCTCTCCCAAAGCACGCGTCTTGTAAATATCATATGTATTTTGAAGTATCCTATCTCTAGAACTCAATAATACGAGACTGATTTCACTATCGCCATCTTTGACAATGATATCGAGATCGTCATCAATTTCATTCGTTCCCGTATCTTGATAATGGTCATATCTATCAATGCGATTCTTAATATTTTCGATGACATAAGAATTTTTTCCAAAAAAAATGGCAAATAGTAAGAGAAGAACCAACATGATCAGATGTTTCCATCTCTTCTTAAAAAAGAATAGATAATAAATGATGCTGAAAACAATGGTTAAAAGAAGTCCAAAATAAGCTACTTTAGTACCAATTAAAAAACTGGAAAAGATGGCAAACACAGCTAATAACACTTTAAAAAAATCAAATTTTTTATTCATTGAATAGATTAGTAACGGAAATAAGATGGCCAGAATATTACTGATGTCATTGGCAGCGTAAAACCATCCGACTACTCCATACCCTTTATTTTGATAATATGAAGTAAAACTGCTGTTGGTGATAAAAGGCAAAATGATCAAAAAGACGTATGCCGATAAATCGATGACAAATATCTTTATTATTGTCTCGCGTTCCAAAGCGAATTGATGATAGAAGTTCAAGATAGTTATGAACAACAATAAAAAATAGATGTATTTGAACAAATAAGTAAAATCGTTGATGAAAAAGGCCGTGTTGGTCAACAACTCTGTCTTAGAGACAAAGTATGCGATACAATACAACAATAATAAAAATACATAACCAATGGACAAATTCTTATATTTAGTATTGCAAAAGAAGAATAAATAGATCAACATCATCAATATGAATAATCCTCTTATGAGCATACCGATGGACAAAAAACCTATTTCATACTTAGTCATTATACCCGTTATGAGATCAATCAATGGTTGGATTAATAAAAAGGCATAAAACAGTTTATTGATGTTTCTTTTCACGATGTCACCTCCTGTAAGTATCTACGTATAAAGTGGCCAAAAAGCGATGGCTCTCAACCATTTTCTTCAAGAATTGACGTTTTCCATAATATTTGTTCTTGCGCCAATTGGGGAAATTATTCTTTAAGAACATAAAGGCTTCCCTAATAAATTTCTTTCTTATTTTACGACTCTTTTGATATCTTTCTTGAATCACATACATCGCTACGCGATAGATATTGAAATATTCAATTTCATCATAATATTTTTCATAAATACCTATTTCTTCAAAATATGAATTCAAATTTTGAAGAATCTTTAAAACGTCAAAAACGCGGTCATCAACGACTGTCGTCTCACTGTTTTCACGAACGCGGAAAAAGTTTAAATGCTTATTCAATTTGACAATTTTCTTAGAACTGCAAACCAGTTTAGTCACCAATAGTAAATCTTCATATTTTATCTTTTCAAACTGGAATTTTTTAAAAAGAGTCTTTTTAAATAACTTATTGCATGGCGATGAATTGACTTTTAATAATAATTGAGGATTAGTCTTTATACTGCCATCTTCAAAATCATCCAATTTGAACATCGCAATATTGCCATCTTTGACAGTGTAATAATCACAGACTACCATATCAGCTTTAGCTTCTTCAATGCGATTATACATATCAGATAAAAAATTGATGTGAACGTAGTCATCACTATCAATAAAGGTCAAGTATTTCCCTTTGGCAACACTAATGCCATAGTTACGGCTCACACTAATGCCGCGATTGGGAAAAGAATACGCCCTTATCAATTGCGGATAATCTTTTTGAAACTGATCAATAATCTTTTGACAACCATCCGTACTTCCATCATTTATAACGATGACTTCAAAAGAATCAAAGTTTTGTTCTACTAAACTCGTAAGACATTCTTCCAAATATTTTTCTGTATTATAAACAGGTACGATCACACTTACTTTTATCATCTTACCACCTAAATAGATTATATCATCAATATCATTTAGAGAAAAGAAAAAGAACAATTAAGCATTTTTCTTAACTTGTTCTTTGATGGCTTTAGTAACCTGTTCTTCTTCCCTTTTCTTAGCCTCTTCTTTTTTAAGGGCATCATCAGTCATAAATTCTTGATATTTATCGAGAACCTCATCAACGTCACCAATCATCTTAATCTTTCCTTCATGCAGCCAGAGAATCGTGTCACACAATTCGCGCAAGGTGGAGATGGAATGTGATACGATGACGACGGTACGATTGGTATCACTGATCAATTCTTTCATCTTGGCGTAACTCTTAGCTTTAAATTGAATATCACCGACACTCAACACTTCGTCGATCAACATGATATCAGTCTCAAGAATAGCGGTGATGGCAAAGGCCAATTTCGAATACATACCACTGGAGTACGTCTTGACAGGACTGTAAATGAACTTACCAAGTTCTGAGAAATCAATGATGTCTTGCAGTTTTGCACGAACTTCCTCTTCACTGAATCCTAACAACATTCCAGATAGAAAGATGTTTTCATATCCCGTCAAAGCCGGTTGAAAACCGACCCCAATACTCAAGAGTGAAACCGTGTTTCCATGAAGATCAATGCCACCATCATCAGGAGAAAAAATTCCTGCGATGCTGCGCAACAAAGTACTCTTTCCACTACCATTTTTTCCAACGATACCAATTATTTTTCCCTTTTCAACATCGAAGGATACACCGCGCAAAGCTTCAAATATCTCAATGCGACCCGTTTTCATTTTTAAAAGAGATTTTTTAATAGAAAATTTCTTCAAACTGCGATAACGAATGTGTAAATCTTTAACAGAAATAGCTATTTCTTTCTTCTCGACTTTTTTCTTTTTCATATTAAATCACCTTTGCATAACTATTCTCATATTTGTGAATGACAGATATACCTATCCATGAAAGAATACATCCTATGACAAACCAAATGGCAAGCCACATGAAACTTGGCATCTTTCCATAAATCATGACGTTACGACTTTGATCCATGATGAAGGCGATCGGATTACATTTCAATAACAATCTTTTGAGTAATGGATTGGACAATCTAGTCCCTATTGAATAGAAGACACCTGATAGATAGAAAATTAATTTCAATATGATGTTAGTAATGTTGTGTAAATCTTCCACAAAAATACCAAAATGGAGAAGAATGGAAGAAATGCCAAAAGTTACTATGAATAGAACTGGTATTATTAAAAACCAATTGAGCATCGTCAAATGAAATGGCACTTTAAAAATTAACATGAGAACGATGACTAAAACCCAAGATATCATCATCTTGAACAAATTTTTAAAGCTCTTTACCAACAATAAAATATATTTGGGAACATAGACTTTAGTGACGATGGCCTTATTGGCGCTGACCAACTTGACACTGCCACTAACACTGACATTAAAATAATTCCAACAAGTCAATCCCACGAAAACGAACACGGGAAAGAACTGTTCTTTTGATCCAAAGACCAGTTGTACCATCACTGTGTAAACAATCATGAAAGCAATGGGATCCAATATCCACCACAACCAATTCAAATAAGAGTTGGCAACTTCAGCTTTCAATTCAGCTTTAGCAGCATATATGGAATAATTCCAATATTTTTTGAGATTATACATAAATTTTTTCATTTTAAACCTCACCTATCAAAATTGACAAATTAATTATACTACATTTATAGTTATTTAGTAAATATTTTACTAAGTCTTATGTTTTAAATATTTTGTATAAAAATCTATTTTTTTATTTCTAAAGATGATAATTTTTTCCAAATATTATATAGCATCAACCTCCATTTGTCAAAAAATGTCTAGTAAATATTTTTCATCATATAATATCGGTGCGTCATTGGACTTTATATCATTAATAATATATAATATATATAGAAAATGTTAAGTCGAGGAGATGCTGACTATGAAGGTAGTTCAAAAATTATTACATATATTGACCATCATCATTTTCGTAATGGTCGTCATGTCAAATGCCATAGTAGCAGATGCAGAGACACTTGGTTATGTAAATACCACAGTCGGTGTCATCATGCGTAAAGGACCTGGTACTGACTATGCCAAAATATTGACCATTGGTCACAGAGAAAACGTCACCATCTTAAAATCTGATGTCAAAACGGACGATGGATCTGACGGATGTACAACGGGTCTTTGGTATCAAGTCAGT